>NZ_CP131914.1:542500-847117 GCF_040529045.1 Xanthomonas indica
GAAGGCAAAAGCTTTGATATGCAGAGTTCAAACCAAGCTACGTATCGCTTGCAAAGCAATTGATTTGTTGCTCTTGATTCGAACGTCTGCAAGATGGACAGATCTTCCACCTGCAGGCGTCCTCACAAGTTACCTGCGCACACTGTCAAAGAACTTCGGGGCCGGCCTCAGCGCCTTTCCCTTTTTCGCCCCGACGTTTCCGTCCGAGTGAGCCGCCCATTATAGCGGACTTTTTGTTTCCGTCAACACCTCATTTCGAGGCGGTTGACGCTGGTTCGTCTTCAAACCCGAGGGCTTTTCGTCGAACCGAGCCGCCCATCATAGCGGCTTTTTTCTTGCCGTCAACACCTTTTTGATCAGGTGGTTGACGCTGCTTCTTCGTCCAAACCCGTAGGCTTTTCCTCGAAGCGAGCCGGCCATATTAGCCGACTTTTTCACGCTGTCAACACCCGATGTTCGCTAGGTGTTTCCGGCCCTGCCTGCCTCTGTCGCGCCGAAGCTCGGCAGTTGCGTAGCGGGCCGCGCAGTTTAATGGCGCTGGAAAAAAGGTCAACCGTTTTTTGGGGCGGCCTTGCGGCGCGCGTCCCTGCCGCTCTCTTCTCTCTAATTAGCGCCGACGCGGCGCGGCCGACCGCGGGCATTTGGCCGAGAATGCAGCCTGCTCTCCACGACGGAACTCCGCATGACGTCTGCTGCACGCTCGCTCTGGCGCGACGCTTCGCTGCCCGCACTGATCGCCGGCTTCGTCACCGTGCTGGTCGGCTTTACCAGTTCGGCGGCCATCGTGTTCCAGGCCGCGCGCAGCGTCGGCGCATCGCAGGCGCAGATCGCCTCGTGGATGTGGGCGCTGGGGCTCGGCATGGGCCTGACCTGCATCGGGCTGTCGCTGCGCTACCGGATGCCGGTGGTCACCGCCTGGTCCACGCCCGGTGCCGCGCTGCTGATCGGCAGCGGTGGCGGCCTGCCGCTGTCCGATGCGATCGGCGCCTTCGTGGTGGTGGCGGTGTTGTCCATGCTCGCCGGCTTCTCCGGACTGTTCGAACGTCTGCTGCGGCGCATTCCGCTGTCGCTGGCCTCGGCGATGCTCGCTGGGGTGCTGCTGCGCTTCGGCCTGGACGTGTTCGTGGCGATGCAGCACCAGCTCGGCATGGCGCTGGCGATGTTCGCCACCTACCTGCTCGGGCGCCGTGCCTTCCCACGCTATGCGGTGATCGCCACGCTGCTGGTCGGCATCGCAGTGGCCGCAGGCAACGGCGCGCTGCATCTGGAGGCGGCGCAGCTGCGCCTGGCGCAGCCGGTGCTGGTGTGGCCGACCCTGTCGTGGCAGGCGCTGTTCGGGATCGCGCTGCCGCTGTTCGTGGTGACGATGACCTCGCAGAACCTGCCCGGCGTGGCGGCGATCCGCGCCTCCGACTATGCGGTGCCGATCTCCCCGACCATCGGCTGGATCGGCGTGGTCAACACGGTGCTGGCGCCGTTCGGCGCCTACGGGCTGAACCTGGCCGCGATCACGGCGGCGATCTGCATGGGCCGCGAGGCGCAGGAAGATCCGCAGCGGCGCTACATGGCCGCGGTGTTCGCCGGGGTCTTCTATCTGCTGATCGGCGTGTTCGGCGCCACGGTGGCGGCACTGTTCGCCGCCTTTCCCAAGGAACTGGTGATGGCGATCGCCGGCATCGCGCTGTTCGGCACCATCGGCAACAGCCTGGCCTCGGCGTTGCGCGAGGAGCACGAGCGCGAGCCGGCGCTGATCGCGTTCCTGGTCACCGCCTCGGGCCTGTCGCTGTTCGGCATCGGCGCGGCGCTGTGGGGCCTGCTGGCCGGTGCGGCGACGCTGGCGCTGTGGCGGCGCACGCACTGAGCGTGCGCCGCGGGCGATGGCTCAACGCGGATCGCGCAGCTGCAGCAACCAGTGGCTGGACACGCCGGAGTGATCGGGCAGCGGTTCGAAGTCGAACTGGCGGTGCACGGCCGTGCTGCCGTCCACGCGCAGCGGCAGGGTGACGTAGGCCGCGCGCCCTTGCCGCAGCAGGGTGTCGATGCGCTGGGTCTCGGCCAGCACGGCATCGCTGGCGTACAGGCGCTCCAGGTCGCAGCCGATCAGGTCGGCGACCTCGCGCTCGTACAGCGCGGCGAAGGCCTCGTTGACGAAGGCCAGGCGGCTGGGCCGCGGGCCGTAGCCGCGCTCGACGATCGCCACCGGCTCGCGCAACCGCGACAGCGAGGCCTCCAGCAGCGCGAAATCCTGTTGGAAGCGCTTGCGCTCCATCAGCTCGATCAGCACCCGCAGGCTGCGCGCCGACTCCAGGCTGATCGGCGACCAGGGCTGCGCGCGGCCGCGCACGGTTTCCTGCCACAGCTCGAAGCTCTTGCGCGGCGACAGCCGCGAACCGGCGATGTCCTGCAGCTTGGCCAGCTGCGGATTGCCCGCCCAGTTGACCGTGCGTATCTGTTCGCGGCGGGTCCACAGCAAGGCGCTGCGCGCCTGCGGCATCAGCGGCACGAAGATGAAGCCGGCCGCCAGCGGGGCCAGATCGGCCAGCGCCGGAAAGGTCTGGCCGATCTGGTCCGAGTGCAGCGCGCCGACCGCGTCGTGGCGCAGCGCTTCGTGATGGGTGGACTCGATCTGTTCGCGGATCCGCGCCAGGTCCTCAGTCGCCGGCAGCATGCCGTGGCGGGTGACGTGGTCGCCGTGGAACATCGCCACACCGTCGGCATCGACCACGTCGAGCAGGTCCGAGGCCATTTCGTCGAGCATGGACGCGGTCAGCATCTCGGCGTCGTTGAAGTTGGTGATCAACTTCTCGCGCACGGTCAGCAGCACCGACTCGGTGCGTGCCCGCGCCACCGCGGTGATCGCGCCGATGCGCCCGGCCAGTGCGCGGCTCACCGCATCGGCCACATCGCGCATCTCGTGGTTGCAGAAGTACGGGCGGTAGTGGTGGCAGGCGATCAGCCCCCACAGCGCGTCGTTGACCACGATCGAGGCCACCAGGGTGGCGGTGACGCCCATGTTGGCCAGGTACTCCAGGTGCACCGGCGACACGCTGCGCAGGCTGACGTCGCTCAGGTCCACCGGTGCGCGCAGGCGCGGATGCAGCGTGGGCTGGATCGGCGACGGCACATAGCCGACGTTGGCGATCTGGCGTACGCGGTTGCGCAGGTACAGCGCGCGGGCCTGCGCCGGAATGTCGCTGGCCGGATAATGCAGGCCGAGATACGGCTCCAGCTCCGCCGCGCGCGCCTCGGCGACCACGTCGCCGTTCCAGTCGTCGTCGAAGCGATAGATCATCACCCGGTCGTAGCCGATCAGGCTGCGCAGGCTCTTGGCGGCGCGCTGGCAGGCGTCCTCGATACTCTGGTCGGTCTCCAGCCGGCGCAGCACCGGCAGCGCTTCGCGCAGGGTGGCGTCGGCCAGCGGCGCGTCGCGCGGCTCCAGTTCCAGCAGCCACTGCTCCGGATACAGATGCCAGGCGCCGACCCAGCGCTGCGCCGCGGCGGCCCCTTTGAGGCCGACTTCGACGTAGGCCAGGTCGCTGCGCTCGGCCGCGTCCGGCAGCAGCCGCGTGCGCGGATCCTCCAGCGTCAGCAGGGCGCTGTAGGGCTGTCCGAGCAGGTCGTCCAGCGGCCGGCCGAACAGGTCGGCGGCGCTGGCACTGGCCTGGACGATGCGGCCATCCCGCGGCTCGATCACCAGCAGCACGCCGTGCGGCTGCACCGAGCCGGGGATATGGATCGGTTCGCGTGCGCATGCGTCCATGTCCAGGGGCACGACGATGTCGCTCATGCGGCGATCTCCAGGGCGAAATGGGTATGGAAGTGCGCGAACATGGCGCGGGCGCCTTCGACCGCGGCCTGCTGCAGCGGCGCGGTCGGCAAGGCCCGCTCCAGGCGTTGCTGGAAGTGCCGCCAGGCGGCCGGATCGGCATGGCCGAGTTCGAAATAGGACAGCGCCGGCGCGGCCGCGGGCAGGGTCTGCCGCAGCTGCCGGGCGATCACCCGCCCGCCCAGGCGCGAGCCCTCGACCACGTACAGCATGCCCCAGCGCTGGGCCTCGGCCGACACCGGCGGCACCGGTTGCAGCGGCGGCGGCGATGCCTGCAAGGCCTGCAGGTCCTGCGCCAGCAGCGGCGCGCGCGGCTGGTACTGCCACTGCGCATCGCCGCAGTCGCGCAGCCAGGCCGCCTCGTGGCGCTCCCAGCCGGCCAGGGCCGCGTGATGGCGGCGCAGCACGTGCGCATAGGCGGACAGCGAGAGGGTGGCACCCAGCAAGGCGCGCATCGCCGGCAGGTCTTCGACGGCCTGGTGCTGCTGCGCGGTGGCGTCGCGCAGCAGGCGCGAGGCGGTCAACGGCAGGGCGGTTCCGTCGGGAGGGGACATCATGCAGGCGACTGGCACAGCAGCCGGCCGGCCGCGACGAAAGAGAGGGCACAGCGTAACAATCGCGGCCGCGCGGTGCCAGGCGAGGCCGCGCGGGCCACGCCGCCCGTGCGCACGCAAACTGAGCCGTTCATGCCGTCCGTGCCGCCTGCGCTGCACCTCAGCCGCCGGCCACCGTGGCGGCCGGCACCCGCGCGCGGCGCCAGGCCACGATCCAGCCGCCGCCCAGCAACAGCGCCGCCAGCAGCCAGGGCACCCCGGGGAAATGCAGCAGCGCGCGCGGGCCGATGAAGGCGGCGAATACCCACGCGTAGAGCAGCGGCCCGATCACCCCGGCCAGGCTGACCAGGCTCATCAGCGCGCCCTGGATGCGGCCCTGCGCATCGGCGCCGACGTGGCGGGTGACGATCGCCTGCGCCGCCGGCCCGGCCACCGCCCACAGCGCGCTGATCGGCACGCCGAGCAGGAACAGCGCGCCGCTGCCGGCCACGCTGTAGATGGCGAAGCCGATCACGCCGCAGCCCAGGCCGAACAGCAGCGCGCCGCGCTCGCCGAAGCGGCGCACCACCCGCGCCACCAGCACGGCGTTGACCACGATGCTGCACACGCCGACCAGCGCCAGCACCCAGCTGACCTGTTTCGGCCCCCAGCCGAAGCGGTAGTCGGCGAACAGCACGAAGATGCTCGGGTAGACGTAGTGCGCCAGGTTGGCCAGGAAGATCACCGCGGCCAGCGCGAACACCTGCGGATAGCGACGCAGCAGGCGCAGCGCGCCGAACGGATTGGCGTGCGCCCAGTCCACGCGTGCGGTGCGCCGTTCCGGCGCCAGCGATTCGGGCAGTACCCACAGGCCGTAGAGGAAGTTGAGCAGGGCCAGCCCGGCGGCGAACCAGAACGGCGCGCGCAGATGCAGGCTGCCGAGCCAGCCGCCCAGCAGCGGGCCGACCACGAAGCCCACGCCGAACGCCGCGCCGATGATGCCGTAGGCCTGGGCGCGCTTGTCGGCGGGGGTGATGTCGGCGATGTAGGCGTTGGCCGAGGTGAAGCTGGCCGAAAACACGCCGGAGACCATGCGCGCCAGCAGCAGCACCGGCAGGCTCTGCGCCAGCGCCATCACCATGAAGTCCACGCCCAGCCCCAGGCACGAGGCCAGGATCACCGGGCGCCGGCCGTAGCGGTCGGACAGGGCGCCCTGCAGCGGCGAACTGACGAATTGCAGCGCGGCGAACAGGAAGCCGAACCAGCCGACCCACCGGGCCGCGGCGGCGAAATCGCCGCCGGTGAAGTCGCGCACCAGCGTGGGCAGCACCGGGATGATGACGCCGAAGGACAGCACGTCGATCAGCAGAGTGACGAAGATGAAGGCGACCGCGGCACGGCGTGAGCGGACGGCGGGAGTCGGAGCGTGCACGGCAGGCCTCCTGGCAGACGCGGCAGTGTAATCGGCGCCCTGGGGGGGCGGGAGCGGGAGTGGACAGCGCGGCCTGCCTGCCACCTCGCGGTGGCTGGGCCGGGTGCGGTTGGCGCGATTCCGATCGCGAGCGGCGGAGATCGTCGCGTCGGGACTGAAGTCCCTCCCACAATGGGAGGCTGGCCGATCGCACGCCGGACTGAAGCACCTCTCGCATCACCGCGGAGGCAGAAGGTGGAAGGCGGACGCGACAGGTTCAGCCGCGGCCGCAGAGGCCATGGCGTTGGGACTGAACGGCACCTCCAATGACCTGCCTCCGGCGCCATCGAAGCCGGATACGGATTGCACGGCAGGAGCGGCTTCAGCCGCGACCGGGCTTTCCCGGGAACGCCCGTCGCGGCTGAAGCCGCTCCTACGGGACGCTTCCTGCGGTGATTGGGGTGCCATGACGTCTGCGCGCTGGCCCGATTGCATCGGCACCACGTCCGGCTACACCGAGCGACTCCCCTCTCCCGCCGGGAGAGGGGTCGGGGCTGAGGGTCCGGCGCAGCAGCGGCGCGACGCTTGCCAGCGAGGCGCACCGGCGCCGCGATCACGGCGGGGCCGTCACCAATGCCGACCGCCGGGTCGCGGCAGGCGGTGCCGCCGTCCGGCCGGGGTCACAACGCCACGACGGAAATCGTCTGCTGCAGCACATGCTGGGCGCCCGGCGCCAGGTCGATCACCTCGGGCCCGGCGTTGGCCGCTTCCAGGCACACGAACTGGCGCCAGTGCGGGCCGACGTCGGCCATCTTCTGCGCGCCGGCCTCGCCCGGGTTCCAGGCCACCAGGGTGCGGCTGCCGGTGGTGGCGATCTCGATGCGGCGCTGCAGGCCCGGATCCAGCAGGGTGTAGCGGCCGCCGGCGCCGGTGTAGATGCGGTCACTGCGGCCGGGGTCGCGCGGGTCCTGCAGGCTCCAGTCGCCGTGCTGGCGATGCGCGGTGGCGTAGTTCTCGAACTTGTCGAGGTAGTCCAGGCCGTCCAGGCCCTGCACCCGCACCTGGGTGGCGTCGGCGACGCGGAAGTAGTTGTGCAGCGCCTGGGTGAAGCGGGCGGGTGCGGTGCCGACGTTGTCGGTGACCAGGCGCTGCTCCAAGGTGGCGCCGATGCGCAGCTGCATGCGCAGGCGCAGCGGCAGGTCGTCGAAGTCGGGCGGCGCCAGGGTCAGGACCAGGCTGCCGTCGGCCTCGCGCCGCGCGTCTTGCAATTGCCAGGGCATGGTGCGCACGAAGCCGTGTGCGGGCACGGCATCGCTCTGGCCCTGACGGCCGAAGTACGGCCAGCACACCGGGGTGCCGCCGCGGATCGGGGTCGGCGTGGGCTGCGCGCTCGGCGACAGCCACAGCGCGTCGGTGCCGCCCTTGGGCACGAACGACAGCACCTGGCCGCCGAACAGGCTGATGGCGGCGGTGGACTGCGGGGTCTCCACCAGCAGCGAGGGGTAGCCGTGGAAGTCGCCTGTGCTCAGGCCGGGGACGTCGGACATGGGATGGATGCTCCGTGGCGCGGGGGATTGGGCAAAGGCCGGGTAGGCGGCCGGCAGCCGGAATGCGGTGGGCGGTTTGCCGCCGAACGGCGTAGGGGTCGGAGGAGATGCCGGCGTCGGTGCGGGTGCGGGTGCGGGTGACGCCGCCGGCGCAGGCGGCGTCGGCGCGGCCGGTGGCGGCACGGGGGCCGCGGGCGCGCCGCCGGCCTCACGGCGCAGCGCGTCGAGGATGCGTTGCCCGGCGCGGCCGTCCGCCGGCTGCAGGCCCAGGCGCTGCTGCTCGGCCTGGATCGCGCGGCGGGTGGCGGTGCCGATGGCGCCGTCGGCCTGGCCGATGGCGTGGCCGCGCGCCAGCAGCAAGGTTTGCAGTTCGCGCCGCTCCGGTCGGCCCAGGCCGGGGTCGTCGGTCGGCCAGGCCGCGACCAACCCGGGCTTGCCGCGCAGCCGGTCGGACAGCAGCGCGATCGCCAAGGCATAGCTTTCGGCGGCGTTGTAGGCGTAGATCGCGTCGTAGTTGCGGAACACCAGGAACGCCGGGCCGTGCACGCCGGCCGGGATCAGCACCGCCGCCGGGGTCTGCGCCGCCAGCGCCGGCAGCGCACTGCCATCGGCGGCGGTGAGGCCGCGCGCGCGCCAGTCCGAGAGTGGCCGGCGCTGGGTGCGCCCGGCCAACGCCGGGTCGAAGCCGTCCGGCAGCTTCACTTCCAGCCCCCACGGCTGGCCGCTCTGCCAGCCGGCCAGCTTGAGGTAATTGGCGGTGGAGGCCAGGGCATCGGGAATGCTGGCGACCAGGTCGCGGCGGCCGTCGCCATCGCCGTCCACGGCGACGCGGGCGTAGGTGCTGGGCATGAACTGGGTATGGCCGAAGGCGCCGGCCCAGGACCCGGTCAGGCCCTCGGGGCGCAGGTCGCCGGCCTGCAGCAGCTTCAGCAGCGCGAACAGTTCGCTGCGGAAGAACGGCTGGCGGCGGCCTTCGCAGGACAGGGTCAGCAGCGACACCAGCAGCGGGCGCTTGCCGGAGATGCGGCCGTAGTCGCTCTCCACGCCCCACACCGCGACCACCGTCTCCGGGTCCACGCCGTATTGTTGCGCCACCTGCGCGAGCAGGTCGCGGTGTGCGGCGAGCATGGCGCGGCCGTCGTCGATGCGCTGGCTGTCGACCAGGCCGGCCAGGTAGTCCCAGATCGGCGTGGTGAATTCGGGCTGGGCATCGAGCACCGGCAGCACGCTCGGATCCGGCTGCAACCCGGCGGTGAAGCGATCGAAGGACGCCTCGGCGACGCCCGCCTTCGCCGCGGCCGTGCGCAGGCCGGCCACGCAGGTGGCGAAGGCCGGATCGGGCGCGGACGGCGCCGCTGCGGGCGGGGTCTGCGCGAGCGCGCAGGGCGCCGCCAGCAGCAGGATCCAGGCCAAACGCATCATCGCAACATCCTCGCCAACGGCAGGGCCGACATCATAAACAACCGCCGCGTGTGCACTCCGCTCACGCGGTGCTGGCGGCACGCGGCCGGCAAGGTGTTCCGAGTGTGGCTACGCCGGCAGATCGCGCGACATTCCGCCGCGGCCGGGAGATGCGCGGCGCTCGGATGCTGCGGCAGGCTGTTCGGAACGACGAGGAGCAGCGCGCCCGTCCTCGCCAACGAACGGTGGTGTGCGGGCCTGCGCATCACCGGCGCGACGGGCGCCGCTTCAGTCCAGCGCGTCGAGGTAATACCAGCGGCCGTCCTCGCGCACGAAACGGCTGTGCTCGGTCATGCGCACGGCGCTGCCGCCGCCGATGCGATAGCGCGCCAGGAACGCGACCTCGGCACTGTCGGCGCCGGTCTGCAGCACCCGCTGCACGGTGAGGCCAAGCCAGACCGTGCGCGGGTCGATCTCCACCTGCGGCGGGCAGGTCGACGGATGCCAGCTCGCGCGCAGGTAATCGGCGTCGCAGCGCACGTAGGCGCTGTAGCGCGACCGCATCAAGGATTCGGCATCCGGCGCAGGGGCGCCGGCGTGGTACGGCCCACAGCACTGCGCGTAGTCGCGCGGACGGCCGCAGGGGCAGGGATCGGCAAGGCGTGGAGCGGACGGCGACATGTGCCGATTGTGCCGACTACCACGCCGCTGCGCACGCCCCGGCCGACGGCGGCTATGCTTGCGGCCCCTTGCGTGGAGCGCCGGCGTGCTGGAGTCGATCCCCACCGAATTGCCATGGCTGCTGTGCATCGCCTTCGTCGCCGGGCTGGTGGACGCGGCGGTGGGCGGCGGCGGCCTGATCCAGTTGCCCGGGCTGTTCGCGACCTTGCCGCAACAGGCACCGGCAGTGGTGCTGGGCACCAACAAGTTCAGCGCCATGGCCGGCACCGGCACCGCCGCCTGGCGCTACGCGCGCCACGTGCGCCTGCCCTGGCGGCCGGTGCTGTACGCGACCGCGACCGCGTTCGTGTTTTCCTTCCTCGGCGCCACCGCGGTGAGCCTGCTGCCGAAACAGGCGGTGCGCCCGCTGATCCTGGTGCTGCTGATCGCGATGCTGGGCTATACCCTGGTCAAGAAGGACTTCGGCGCGCTGCACCGGCCGCGCCACATCGGCCGCCGCGAACTGGCGATCGCGCTGGCGATCGGCGCGGCGATCGGCTTCTACGACGGCTTCTTCGGCCCGGGCACCGGCAGCTTCCTGATCTTCCTGTTCATCCGCTTCTTCGGCCTGGATTTCCTGCGCGCCTCGGCCGCCTCGAAAGTGGTGAACCTGGCCACCAACCTGGCGGCGCTGTGCTTCTTCGTGCCCAGCGGCAAGATCCTGCTGGCCGCGGCGGTGCCGATGGCCGCGGCCAACGTGGCCGGCGCGGTGACCGGCACGCGGCTGGCGCTGCGCGGCGGCACGCCGCTGATCCGGCAGTTGTTCCTGGTGCTGGTGGTGGTGCTGATCGCCAAGATGGGCTGGGACCTGCTGCACTGAGCGCAGTGCCCGGCGCCGGGACGCCGCATCCCTGCCCTCCCGGGCGATGCTGGCGCGCGCACGCGCCCGCGGGCGTGCCCCCAAGCCGCCAGCGTCGCTCAGCGACTGCGGCGTTTGGCGGTCGCCGAAGGCGCCTTGAGTGCCGCCGCCTTGGTCGGTTTCGCAGGTTTGCTGGCTGCGGCGGCTTGCGCGGTCTTCGCCGACGCCGACCGTGCGGCCGGCCCGGTTGCCTTGGACGGACGTGTTGCGGCCGCGGCGGACTGGCGTGACGCCTTCGCCGAAGGGGCCTTGGCCGCAGGCGTCGCGGCAGCCGTGCGGGCGCGTTTGCCGGGTGCCGCGGGCGACGCCTTGCGCGTGGTCGACTTCGCGCCGTTGCCGCGGCCATCGCGCGCCTTGCCAGAGGCACGCGCCGGCGCGACACCGGTGTCTGCAACAGCGCCTGCGCCGGCCTCCGCGGTGGTGGTCGCTGCGTCCGCGGCAGGCGGTGGCAGAGCGGCGCTAGCCTGGTCCACCGCCGCGCCGGATTCCACCGCAGGCGTCGCCGCCTCGTTGCGGCTGCGCTCGGGCAGCTTCAACCGGTGCGCCTGCTCGTCGTATTCGATCAACAGCACGCCGGAGTTGTGGCGGCCGCTGATCTCGACGAAGCAGGCGCCGCCGATGAAGGGCTCCAGCGTCATCACCGATTTCAGCGGCGTGGCCACCACCATCTGGAAACCGAAGTTCTCGAAGATGTTCATCGCCAGCGCGGTGAACTCGTTGTCGGCCTTGTCGAAGGCCTCGTCCAGCACCACCGCGGCGTAGCGCGGCAGTTCGCCGTCCTCGCCGCCGAGCTGGTAGCGCAATGCCGCGGCCAGGCAGGTGGTGGCCAGCTTCTGGCGCTGGCCGCCGGACTTGCCGGCGCCGCTGCGGTAGATCTCCACCTGTGCGCGGCTGTCCGCGTCCAGTTCCACGCCGACGAATTCCACGTGCTGGCGCACGTCCAGCACCTGCTCGCGCCAGCGCCGCAGTTCCGGTTCTTGCGCGCCGAGCCGCTGCACCAGCCCGCGCAGGGTGGCGAACTGCGCCTCGGCCAGCGCCCGGTCCTCGGTCTGCTGATGGCCGAGCACGGCGCGCAACTGCTGCTGGAACTCCTGCACCTCGAGCAGGCGCCGGTCGCTGACTTCGATGGTCAGCAAGGTGCCGCGGTTGAACGGCACCTGTTCCAGGCTGGCGTTGACCTCGTCCATGCGCTGCTTGATCGCCTTGTGCGCTTCGGCGGTGTAGCGCTGCAGCGCCAGCAGGTTGTTCTTGCTCTGGGTCTGCAGCAGGTCGAAGAAGCGGCCTTCGTGGCGCGGCAGGCCGTCGCTCTCCAGCCGCTGCAGGCGCGCCAGGAAGTCGTCGGCGCTGGCCAGGCTCACGGTGAAATCGCCGCTGTCCTCCGGCCACTGCTGGCAGTAGCGACGGAAGCAGTCCAGCACCTGCTGGCTCAGCCGCGCGTCCTGCGCCTGGCTCTGCGCCAACTGTTCGCCGAGGCCGCGCTCGACGCTGCGCAGATGCGCCTCCAGGTTATCCAGGCTCAGCGGCGGCAGCGCTGCCAGGCGCGCGTCCAGCCCCGCCACCTGCGCCGGGCCGATCACCGCGGTGGCCACGCGCGCGGCGCAGGTCTCGCGCTGCGCTTCCAGGCGCGCGCGCTCGCGGCTCAGCTGCGCGCGCTCCAGGCGCACGTCCTCGTAGGTGCGGCGGGCCTGGTCGCGGCGTGCGCGGACGGTGGCGATCTGCTCGCCCAGCGCACGCAGCGCGGTGTCGCCTTCGCGCAGTTGCAGCAGTTGCTCGGCGATGTCGCTCAGGCGCTGCAGCTTGGGCGCTACGTCGATCTCGTCCCACTCGCGCTCGGCCAGGGTATGCGCGGCCAGTTGCCGGCCCTGGTCCTGCTCGCGCTGCTTGCGCAGGGCGGCGACGTCGGCATCGCAGGCAGCGATGCGCTGCGCCAGGGTCTGCCCCTCGCGCTCGAAGACCTTGAGCTTGTCGCGGTTGTCGTAGCCGAGCAGCCAGCGCTTGCGGTCGCCGACGGCGTGGCGGTCGTCCTTCTCGTAGCGGTCGCCCGGGTGCTTGACCTGGCCCTCGCGGGTGATCGCACGCTCGGCATCGCGCAATTGCGCCACGTTATCGACGCAGGTGTAGTCGAAACGCCGCGCCAGCTCCTGGCGCAGCCACGGCGCATAGGCGTGGTCGCGCAACTCCAGCTTGCGCAGCAGCGACTTGGCGTCGGGCGCGCGCTGCTGCAGCGGCGCATTGTGGCGTACGCGGAAGTACACCAGGCGGGTGCCGAGCTGGGTCTTGTTGACCCAGTCGGCGACGCTGGCGTAGTGGCGTTCGTCGACCAGCAGCGATTGGGCGAAGCCGTGCAGCACGCGCTCGATCGCGCCGCGCCAGGCGGCCTGGTCGGCCTCCACCTGCACCAACTCGCCGACGAACGGCAGTGCAGCTTCGGACAGGCCGGTCTCGGCGCACAGCCGCGCGCGCAGGGCCTGCATCGGCGCGGGAATGCTCGAGGGCGCCTTCAGCAGTGCCTCGATCTCGGTGCGGATGACCGCGAAGCGGCGTTCGTCCTCGCGGCGCTCGGCCATGCGCTCGGCGATCGCCTCGTCCAGGCTGCTGGCCTCGCCGGCGACGCCGTCGCGCAGCGCGCGCGCCTGCGCCACCTGCTCGGCGAAACCGCTGGCGCTGCCGGCCAGGCCCATGCCGAGCTGGCGGCAGGCCTGTTCGACCTGGCTGCGGCGGCGCATGCGCTCGTCGCGCTCGCGCTCGACGCGGCCGCGTTCGCGCTCCAGCGCCTCGACCTGTTCGCCGCCCTGCGCGCGCTGCTGGGTCTCCAGCTCGGCCAGGGTCTGTTCGTGGTTGTCCAGGGCCTCGCGGCGCTGTCCTTCCTCGCCGGCCAGGCCGCGATCCTGGGTGTCCAGTTCCTGCAGGCGCGCATCCAGCAGGGCCAGGCGGCGCTGCTCGCGGTAGCCATCGATGCCCAGCTGCAGTTCGCGCAGCTCGCCGACGCTGTGGCGCAGCGCCAGCAGTTCGGCGTGGTAGTCGCGCGCCGGGGTCAGGGTTTCCACCTGGCGCCGCGCGGTCACCACCGCATGGTGCGCGCCATCGAGTTCGGCGAAGTCCTCGACCAGGCGGTCGGCCGCCTCGAAGGTGCGCGGCTCATCGAGCATGAAGCTGCGCAGGAAGGCGTTGAGGTCGCCCAGGTTCTTCGCCGACTGGGTCTTGTGCAGCAGCCGCAGCGCCATCTCGTTGCCGATGCCGAGCAGGTGGCGGAAGCGCTCGGCATAGCCGGCGAAGCTGTCGAAGTGGTGCACGTCCTCGCCCAGGCGCAGCTTGAGCCGGCGCAGGTCCAGGTCGAAGCCGTCCAGCTCGGCGGCCACGTCGAAGCCGCGCGGCACCACCATGTAGTGCTTGCGCACGTCGGCCGCGGCGGTGCCGCTGCCGGCGATCCAGAACAGCCGCACCAGGCTCACCGCCTGGCCCTGCGCGTTGCGGTACTCCAGCGCCAGCGCCGACCAGGTCGCGCCCTTGCGCAGGTACTGGGTGGCGATCTCGCCGGAGGCGCTGTCCTGCTGGTCGGCCCAGGCGCCGCGCACGTAGGACACCAGGCTGCGGTCGCGGCCGCTGCGCTCGGCCTCGCGCGCGGCGGCGTTGAAGTCGACGATGCTCGGCGGCGTCAGCAGCGCCGACATCGCATCGAGCAGGGTCGACTTGCCCGAACCCGAGCGGCCGACGAACAGGAAGCCCTTCTCGGCGATCGGCACGTCGGTCAGGCCGTTGAAGGTGCCCCAGTTGTGCACCTGCAGGCGGCGCATGCGGTACTGCTGCGCGCGCTGCTCGGCCAGGGTCTCGGCGAACAGGGACGGGGCGACGGGGACGGTGGACGATTCGGACAGGGACGTCATCGGGAACTCATCGAAAAACGGGGATGGCCGCCACGCGGCCGGCGCACTTGGCCAGTGGCGGCGCTAGGCGCGGGCGACGCGCGGGCGCAGACCGGTCATGGCGCCGGCTCGGCCGCGCCGTCGCGCAGGCCGCGGTAGGCCGCCGCCAGCGCCTGCACGTCCTCGGCCGAGAACAGCAGCTTCAATGCCGGCGAGACCTCGTAGCGATCCTCGCTGCCGCGCAGCTTGGACAGCAGGTGGTTGTCGCGCATCTTGGCGATCGCCGCCAGCACCCGCCGGGCGAAGCCGGCGCGGTCGGTGGACACGTTCTTCTCGTACACCGACAGCACTTCCAGCAGCTGCGCCTCGTCGACCACCGCGCGCTCGCCGCGGGTGTCGGCCTCGGCCAGTTGCTGGCGCAGGAACAGCAGCAGCACCGACTCGATGAAGGTCAGTGGCGCGGTACGCAACAGCGCCGGGGTCTCCAGTTCGCCGGTGTCGGCCTGGCGCGCGAACGCCACGCCGCCGTCGCGGTCCAGCACCAGTTCCAGGAACAGCTCGCTCAGCACGCGGCGGATCGCCGCCTCGTGGCGCAGCAGCGCCGGCCACAGCGGGCCGTGCCGGTAGGCATCGACGCTGGGGCCGGACAACAGTTGGCACAGCGCGCGCCGCGCCTCCAGCGGCAGGCTGCCGCTGTCGCCGGCGAACAGCGCGGTGCCGGCCTCGGCCGACGCCGTCGATGCGGCCGTGGCGGCATCGCCGGGATCGGCGTCGTGGCCGTGGAATTCGTCAGACCAGCTCATTGCGTTTTTCCTTGGTGAACCACACCAGCGGGATGCGCGCGCGCCGGACCTGGCCGTCGCCGCCTTCCCATTGCACCGCTTCCCATTCGCCGTCGACGACCACGCCGTGGCGGGTGCCCAGCGCCAGGTAGCCGATCACGCTGCCCAGGCCCTGCGCCGCCGGGCGCTGCCGCAGCGCCTCGCCGATGCTCAGTTGCGGCTGCCGGCCGAGCAGGTCGTGCAGGTCGTTGCGCAGGCCGCGCAGGTCGATCTCCGACTGCGCCACCAGGTCGCCGACGCTGTCCAGCGAGATCGTCGCCGCCTCGGCCGCCTGCACCCGCCCGTCCACCTGCTGGCTGCGCGGGTCGTGCAGGCGCCACTGCGACAGCGAGCGCAGCCGCGCACTGCTCAGCGGCAGCACGTAGCCGGTGGCGGCGGTGGCGTGCAGGTGGTCGCGCAACTGCAGCGCTTCGCCCTGGGCCTGCTTCAGCAACTGGTTGAGCCGGCGCTGTTCCAGGTAGCCGCGGCTCTGCACGAACCCGCGCAGGCTGCGCGCGAAATGCTGCATCACCTCGTGCACCTGGCCGCCGCGTTCGAGCAGCGTGCCGGTGAGCCCGCGCAGGAAGGCACGCTCGTGGCGGTCCAGGCGGCGGGCGAAGCCGCGCGCCAGCAACGCCTCCAGCGCCGCGTCCAGCTGCACGCTCTGCTCGGCATCGTTGAGCAGGCTCCAGAACGCCTGGAAGCTGCGCCCGGCCTCGCTCTCGCCGATCACGTCGATGCCGGCGAACAGCTTCTCCAGCACGTCGCCGCGCGCGCCCTCGTCGTCGATGATGCGCTCGCGGAACTCGCGGTTGAGCCGCTCGAAATCGTCGCGGACGCGGCGGAAGTCCTCGGTCAGGTCGTCGGACAGGCGGATGATGTCGCGGGTGCGCTCCAGCGCGCGCTTGCCGTCCAGCGCGGCCAGCTTGCCCGCGGCCACGCGCTCGATCTCCGCATCCAGGCGCTCGCGCTCGGCGCGCAGCGCGGCCAGGCGCGCGTCCGGATCGGTCTCGGT
This sequence comes from Xanthomonas indica, assembly GCF_040529045.1. Classification (NCBI taxonomy): domain Bacteria; kingdom Pseudomonadati; phylum Pseudomonadota; class Gammaproteobacteria; order Lysobacterales; family Lysobacteraceae; genus Xanthomonas; species Xanthomonas indica. The sequence goes on from NZ_CP131914.1 coordinate 558,497, forward strand.
CTGCCCGGCCAGTTGCACCAGCTGCTGGATCACCAGCGACAGCCGGCTTTCGGTGGCCACGCTGGCGCTGTCGCGCACGCCGGCGATGAAGCGGATCGCCTGCGCCGCCTGCCGCGACAGTTCGTACTCTTCCTGCGCATCGCCCTCGGGCAGGCGCCGTTCCAGCCAGCCCTGCGCCAGCCAGTGCGCCACGTAGGCCTGGGCGGTGCGCGGCAGTTCGCGCGAGAGCTGGTCGTCCTTCAGCGCATCGAGCTGGCGCTGCAGGCGTTCGTGCAGCACATCGGCCGGCAGCCGCCGCTGGGCGTCGCCCAGCAGGGTCTGCAGCAGGCCGATCAGCTCCGGTGCATGGTCGGCAGCGAGCAGCTTCCACAACGGCTGTTCGCGCAACTGGCGATAGCCGGCGATCCGGACATGCGGCTTCATGCAGGAACCCACCGCCACCGCATCGGCAAGACTCAGCGCGCCCGCTCGATGAAGCGCAGGAACTCGGCGCGGGTGCGCGCGTCCTCGCGGAAGGTGCCGAGCATCTTCGAGGTGACCATGCTGACGCCGCGCTTGTGGATGCCGCGGGTGGTCATGCACTCGTGCGCGCCTTCCACCACCACGCCCACGCCCAGCGGCTGCAGCACGTCCTGGATACACTGGGCGATCTGCGCGGTCATCTTCTCCTGCACCTGGAAGCGCCGCGCATAGGCCTCGACCACGCGCGCCAGCTTGCTGATGCCCACCACCTTGCCGCGCGGCAGGTAGCCGACGTGGACCTTGCCGATGATCGGCGCCATGTGGTGTTCGCAGTGGCTTTCGTACTCGATGTCGCGCAGCACGATCAATTCGTCGTAGCCGGCCACTTCCTCGAAGGTGCGCAGCAGGTACTCGCGCGGGTCGGCGCGGTAGCCGCTGAACCAGTCGCCGTAGGCCTCGGCTACGCGCCGCGGGGTATCCAGCAGGCCTTCGCGGCTGGGGTCCTCGCCGGCCCAGCGCAGCAGGGTGCGCACCGCGTCTTCGGCCTGCGCCTGGGTAACCGGGGGAGTGGAGCTGTTGTCTGAATCGGCCATGGGGGAACGCCCGTGAGGGGGCTGCATGGTACCCGAGTCGCCTGGCAGCCGCCGCATGGCGGCGCCCGCGCGGCGGGGCGACCGGGGCGACACGGGGTCCGCCGTTCAGCGTCCGCCTGTGCCGCGCCCGGGCGGCGCCTGCACCGCCCGGGGCGCCACCGTGCCGGTCAGCGCCGGCGCGCGTGCATCTCGCCCTCGTGGTCCAGCCAGTTGCTGCCTTTGTTGGTCAGGAAGAACACGTACACCAGCAGCGACACCGCGATCACCGCCGTGGCGTACCAGACAAAGGTGGTGACGTGGCCGGTCTTCAACGAGGCCTGGTACAGCAGCGGCGCGGTGCCGCCGAAGGCCGAATTGGCCAGCGCATAGCCCAGGCCCACGCCCAGCGCGCGGATGTGGGTGGGGAACAGCTCGGCCTTCACCACCGCATTGATCGAGGTGTAGCCGGTGAGGATGACGAAGCCGGCGGTGAGGATCGCGAACGCGCTCAGCCAGTCGCTCTGCCTGGGCAGTTCCAGCACCAGGAACCAGGTGTAGAGCACGCCGCCGATGCCGAAGAACACCAGCAGGGTCTTGCGCCCGATGATGTCCGACAGCCAGCCGCCCACCGGCTGCATCAGCATCAGCACGATCAGCGCGACCAGGTTGATGATGGTGCCGGCCATCACGTCGTCGCCGGCGAAGGCGGTCTGGATCATCTTCGGCCCGGTCACCGAGTAGGTGTAGAAGGCCACGGTGCCGCCGGCGGTGATCAGGAAGCACAGCAGCAGCGGGCGCCACTGGTGCACGAACAGCTCGCGCAGCGAGCCGGAGGACGTGTCCTTGCCCTGCTTGGCCGCGGCGATGGATTCGGAGGTCAGCGACTCGTCCATCGTGCGCCGCAGCCAGAACACCACCAGCGCGCCGACGCCGCCCAGGCCGAAGGCCACGCGCCAGCCCCACTCGGAAATCTGCCCCTTGTCGAAGAAGTGCAGCATCCCGAACAGCACCGCCTGCGCCAGCACGTGGCCGCCGACCAGGGTCACGTAGTGGAAGGAGGACAGGAAGCCGCGCCGCCCCGGGATCGCCGCCTCGGACATGTAGGTGGCGCTGGTGCCGTACTCGCCGCCGGTGGCGAAGCCCTGCAGCAGGCGCGCCAGCAGCAGCAGCACCGCCGCGGCGCCGCCGATACTGGCCACGGTGGGCGTCACCGCGATCAGGAACGAACAGGCCGCCATCACCGACACCGACACCGTCAGCGCCAGGCGGCGGCCGTAACGGTCGGCGAAGCGGCCGAAGTACCAGGCGCCGATCGGGCGCATCAGGAAGGTCACCGCGAAGATCGCCCACACGTACAACGTGGCGTTCTTGTCCTCCTTGGAGAAGAACTGCGACTCGAAGTAGGTGGCGAACACCGAGTAGACGTAGACGTCGTACCACTCCACCAGGTTGCCGGCCGAGCCCTTGAGCGTGTTGGACACCGAGCGGCGCAGGCTGCCCGGTGCGGCGGCGGCGGACGAAGAGGTGGATGCACTCATGCGGTGGGCCTCATGGATGGAGGGCACGGAGTATAGGCAGGCGCTTGCGAGGATCCTGTCGCGACGGCGGCCACGCCAGGCGTGCGCGCCATGCCCTCATTGCGCCTGTGGCGCGGCGAAGGCCTTGCTGTACATGCCCGACCGATCGAAGCAGCAGACCCGCCGCTTGCCCGCGGCGAGCATGTCGCAGCTGCTGGCGATGCGCCTGGCCCGCGTCGGCGCCTGCTTGCCCGTGCCGATCCAGAAGATCCAGTCGCGCCGCGCTACCGCGGTCAGCGTGTCCCAGGCCGCGCGCGCCGGCGGATGCGCGGCCAGCGCGCGCGCCAGGTCCTCGGGCACGGCCGGTTCCGGTTCCACCGCTACCGGCGCGATCGCCAGCGTTACCGTGGCGCCGGGGTCCACGCCCGCGGCCGCGCGCAAGGCCGGCTCCACGCGCAACCAGTGGCCGCCGTGGCCGTCCGGCTGCAGCGTGGCCTGGAACGGATGCCCGGCGAACAGGCCCTCCACGCTGGCCAGGCCGCGCGTCGGCAGGGCGGCGCTGGCCGCCGCGGGCAACAGCAGGAAACACCAGGGCGCATCCGGCGGCACCGCCGGACGCAGCAAGGTCGCCTGGAAGCGGATCGGGTCGGCGGCACCGGTCATGCGCGGACCATAGCACCGGGCAAGGGCCGGGCCATGCTGCACTGCGCGCGGCGGTGTGGCGGCGCGATCCGCGCCGAGCCGATCGCCGCCACGCCGCATCCTGCCTGACGTGGTCAGGGCCAACGCCGCGACAGGCACCTACCGCGTCACGTTCCCCGCCCGCGCCGCCGGCGCCATGGCCCCATCCCTTCAGATCGCCTGGGCAACGCCGCTATCCATGCGCCGGCCCGGGGACCTGCGCCATGCGCGCGTCACGCGGGCGCAGGCAACCTGCCTGCCCGTCCGCCGTCACCCACCGTCGATCCCTCTTCCCTCCCCCATTCCCCCGATCCCATGCACGTCTTCTCGCATCTGCGCATCGGCCAGCGCCTCGCGCTCGGCTTCCTCACCCTCATCGTGCTGATGGTCCTGCTCACCGTGGTCGGCATCCAGCGCGTGCACAGCATCGACCGGCGGCTGACCGCAATCAACGAGGTCAACAGCGTCAAGCAGCGCTACGCGATCAACTTCCGCGGCAGCGTGCACGACCGCGCCATCGCCCTGCGCGACGTGGTGCTGCTGGACGACCCGGCCAGCCGCCAGGCGACCGAGCAGACCATCGACAAGCTGGCCGGCGACTATGCGCGCGCCGCGCAGCCGCTCGACGCCCTGCTCGCCGCCTCCAGCGATGCCCAGGAGAACGCCATCCTGCAGCGGATCCAGGGCATCGAAGCGCGCACCATGCCGCTGATCGCACAGGTGCGGCAGTTGCGCGATGCCGGCGACACCGTGCAGGCGCAGGCGCTGCTGCTGCAGCAGGCGCGCCCGGCCTTCGTCGACTGGCTGGCCAGCATCAACGCCTTCATCGACCTGCAGGAAGCCAAGAACCGCCAGGCCGCCAAGGAGGCGATGGACACCGCGCGCGGCTTCGCGCTGCTGATGATCGGCTGCACCGTGCTGGCGCTGCTGCTGGGCACGGTGATCGCGCTGTTGCTCACCCGCCGCGTGGTGCGTCCGCTGCGGCAGGCGCTGGGTCTGGCCGAGCGCATCGGTGCCGGCGACCTGAGCAGCCCGGACATCGCCACCACCCACGACGAGGCCGGGCAGTTGCTGCGCGCCATGCAGCAGATGCAGCGGCGCCTGCACGAGGTGATTTCCGCGCAGCGCGAGATGGCCGCGCGCCACGACGCCGGCGCCATCAGCTACCGCATGGACGCGCAGCGCTTCCCCGGCGAGTACGGGCGCATGGTCGCCGACACCAATGCGCTGGTGGATGCGCACGTGCAGACCCAGCTGCGCATCACCGAGGTGATGGGCCGCTACGCCATCGGCGACCTCAGCCAGGACATCGCCCACTACCCCGGCGAGAAAGCCGCGATCACCGCGGCGATGCAGCAGGTCAAGCAGAACCTGCACGCCATCAACGTGCAGATCCAGACCCTGGCCGAAGCCGCGTGCGCCGGCAACTTCGCCCACCGCGGCCAGCCGGAGCAGTTCGAGCACGCCTTCCGCACCATGGTCGAGAACCTCGACACCATGATGGCCACCGCCGACGCCAACCTGGGCAAGTTCTCGGCGCTGCTGCGCTGCATCGCCGACGGCGACCTCACCGTGCGCATGCGCGGCAACTTCCACGGCGTGTTCGCGGCCATGCGCGACGACGCCAACAGCACCGTGCACCGCCTCACCGACATCGTCGCGCACATCCAGCGCACCACCAACAGCATCGGCTTCGCCGCCGAGGACATCGCCAGCGGCAACCAGGAGCTGGCCAAGCGCAGCGAGCAGCAGGCGGCCAGCCTGGAAGAGACCGCCGCCTCGATGGAGGAGCTGACGTCCACGGTGAAGCAGAACGCCGAGCACGCCCAGCGCGCCAACCAGCTGGCGCTGGGCGCGGCCGGCGTGGCCAGCGAAGGCCGCGACGTGGTCGGCCAGGTGGTGGAGACCATGACCGGCATCCAGGCCGCCTCCAAGCGCATCGCCGACATCATCGCGGTGATCGACGGCATCGCCTTCCAGACCAACATCCTCGCCCTCAACGCCGCGGTCGAAGCCGCGCGCGCCGGCGAGCAGGGCAAGGGCTTCGCGGTGGTGGCCGCGGAAGTCGGCACGCTCGCGCATCGCTCCGCGGGCGCCGCCAAGGAGATCAAGACCCTGATCGACGACTCGGTGCAACGTGTGGCCCACGGCGCCACGCTGGTGCACCAGGCCGGCGCCACCATGGACCAGGTGGTGGCCAGTGTGCAGCACGTCACCGACCTCATGGGGCAGATCTCCGCCGCCTCGCACGAGCAGGCCAACGGCATCGCCCAGGTCAACCAGACCATCGCGCGCATGGACGAGACCACCCAGCAGAACGTGGCGCTGGTGGAAGAGGCCAGCACCGCGGCGCGCTCGCTGGAGGAGCAGTCGGCGCAGCTGACCCAGGCGGTGGAAGTGTTCAAGGTGGGCGCCTACGTCTGATCCTGGTGCCCGGTGCCGCGCCGCGCGTGGCACCGGGCGCGCCCCTGCCGGCAGCGGATGACGCACGGGCACTGCCGAGCGCCGCCGACCGCGCGGCGGGTGAACGCCAGGTGTCGGCCGATGCCGGCCATTGCAGCGGCTGCCATGGCCGGCGCGGGCGCAGGCGGTACGATGGCGGCCTCCCACGTTTGTCCCCTCCCCGGAACCGCATGAAGGCTGGCTCCCCCGACGCCGCCGCGACGGCATGAGCCGCGCGCCCAACCGCGCGCCCGCCGCGGCCGAGACCCGCAGCGAACGCTGGCAGCGCTGGATCGCCTGGCTGCTCAGCGCACTGCTGCACGTGCTGATGGCGCTCGCCCTGCTGTATGCGGCCAAGCCCACCATGTCCACGCCGCAGGGCGCGGCCGGCGGCAGCCGCATCCGCGTGGACTTCCTCGGCGAAAGCGACAAGCCGGTGAAGCCGCTGCCGCCCAAGCCCAGTCCGCCGCCGGCGTCCGCCGCGCCCAAGCGCACGCGGGCCACCACCGTGCAATCCACCCTGGTCGCGCAGTCCGACGACCCGGTGCCGCCGCCCGATCGTGCCGACACGCCGAAAGCGGCCGACACCCCGCGGCCGGCCCCGGTGCGGCAGCCACGGCCCGCGCCGCCGGCCCCAACCCCGCCCGCGGACACCCCGGCGCCGAGTCCGGCACAGACCGCCGACAGCAGTCCGCCGCCGCCGACCGAGCGGCGCCCGCAGACCTGGACCGGGCGCCCGCCCGGCGCGCTCGACACCGACACCGCGCCCGACAACAGCGGCCTGGCGGCCGGCCCCGGCAGCCGCGGCAACCGCCACGACATGGACGCGGCCCAACCCAGCCTGGAGGTGGGTGGCTACCTGGTCTATTACGACCTGGGCAGCGAGAGCCAGCTGCGCACCTGGCAGCAGCAGGGCATGAAAGAGATGTTCATCCTGCTGCCCGGCACCGAGTACCGCATGGTCTGCCCGCTGGAGATCGCCCTGACCCGCGGCTCCGGCAAGTGCCGCGCCCTGCCGCCGGACTCGCCCGAACTCAAGAGCATCGGCGACGCCCGCCAGGTCATCACCATGCTGCAGGTCTACCACCAGGGCGAACTGGTCTGGCGCGGGCCGGGGCCGTATCGCTGAGCCGGCGTGCGCGGGCTGTCGGTGCGTCCACCTTCGTGCAGTCGGGACTGAAGTCCCTCCCACAAGGAGCGACCATCTGTCAGCACTGCCCGCAGCACTCCCACAGCAGACAAGCGCTCCGCCTCCGTATAAGCACTCCACCTCCGTAGGAGCGGCTTCAGCCGCGACAAGCGAAGCCATCGGCACAGCCGGCCTCTTTGCAGTCGGGACTGAAGTCCCTCCCACAAGGAGCGACCATCTGTCAGCACTGCCTGCAGCACTCCCACAGCAGACAAGCATTCCGCCTCCGCACATGCACTCCGCCTCCGTAGGAGCGGCTTCAGCCGCGACAAGCGAAGCCACCACCGCAGCCGACCTCACTGCAGTCGGGACTGAGTCCCTCCCACAAAGCAATGGCCGCCATGCTGCAGGCACCGGCACTTGCACAAGACACCACGCGACTCGCCAACGGTAGGAGCGGCTTCAACCGCGGCCCAGACGACGCTGAGCCAACGCAACACCGAACCCCACGCCCGAAGCGACCACGCCCCACACCCTCACGCGCGCTTTGCATTCGCCGTCGGGACGATTGCTAGAGTCGGCCCGCGCCGCCGCGGCCGCCTGTCCCCCGCTTTGCAGCCATCGCCCGGCCCGGCGTCTTTCCTCCATTGAAGGAGTCTCGACATGCCCTGGAAATTCCCCCTCGCACCGCTCGCCCTCGCCGCCGTCGCCTTGCCCGCGCTGGCCCAGTCCGACCGGCAGGTGGCCGAGGACATGCTGACCCGCTCGGCCAACGTCTGCCCCGGTCACAGCACCGAGCGCACGTCCCCCACGGTGAAGGCCGTGCCGGTGGGCGCACTGCGGGTGATGCTCGACCGCGGCCTGGTGCTGTGCCCGGACCGGCGCCTGGACGCCGACGCGCCGGCCGTGTTCTACGGCAGGCTCGGCGTGTTCGCCTGGAACCCCGAGGTCGCCGCCGGCTCCAGCGTGATCGTCAAACAGATCGACGCGATGACCCGCAAGGACGAATACCCGTCCGACACCCTGGTGTGGGACGCCAAGGGCACGCCGCTGAAGCAGCGCACGGTGCCGGCGTTCGAGCCCAAGCCCGGTGCCACCGTGCTGTACCAGGTGCGCTGACACGCAGCCGCGGGCCCTCGCCCGCGGCCCCGCCACGGCGACCGCGGCCGGCGCGATCCCGCAGGATCCGCCGGCTTTTTGTTGCGTGCGCCCTCTCCGACGACCGCGCTAGCAACGAACCTGGCGCGCCGTGACCTGCTCGCCATCGACGGTGTCCTGCTGCTGTCCCGGCAGCGTCCGCTCCGCGCCCGGCCGCGGACAACCATCGACACGGCACACACGATGATTGCGTATCGCGTCCTGATTATCTTAAAACCACGACTATTTACTTCTGAAAAGTCAGATTCAGAAACGTAGACAAATGCCTATGTCGTGCACGCGACCTGCCGGAACCGCCGAATTCGGCCGGATTCCAGCGACATCATGCGGATTTTTGATTCTTTCCTTTTCGCCACTGTGGCGCACTGCACGCCGCGATACCGATGCATCGCTGGGTTTTCCAGCGCGATATGTCGCGCAGTGCCGTCGCATGCAACGCGAATCAATACCGCGGATAAACATTATCTCGTCGTGTCGCAAAAATAATGCGGACGACATAGTAGCGTCTGCGCCCTCCCCCACCCCCGGGCGACCGGGAATCATTGCGAGGATGTTTCCATGGCCACACAGCGGAATCGGCTGGCGCTGCGCGCACTTTCCCTCATCGGCATCGCGGGCGCGTTGTTGCCCATCGCCGCCACGGCGGCACCGGCACGCGGCACCGTGCTCAACAGCAATGTCCTGACCAGCTACACCCGCCAAGCGATCGGCACGCTGCTGGCCAACGACCAATCCACCGACCAGGCCAAGTGCGACGTGCGCGTGGCCGAGTTCACCTACGCCACCATCGGCGTCAATGGCGAACCCACCACCGCCTCGGCCGCGCTGCTGGTGCCGGGCGGCAGCCAGTGCCCCGGGCCGTACCCGCTGGTGAGCTACAGCCAGGGCACCGAGTCGCAGCGTCGCGCCGAACAGGCCAAGGAGATCCGCGACGCCAAGGGCGACGAGACCATGGTCACCCACCTCGCCACACAAGGCTATGTGGTGGTGAGCAGCGACTACCTGGGCATCGGCCGCTCCACCTATGCATTCCACCCCTACCTGCACGCCGCGTCCGAAGCCAGCGCCACCATCGACGCCCTGCGCGCCGCGCGCCAGGTGCTGCAGCGGCTCAACACCCCGCTGTCGGGCAAGGTCATGCTGACCGGCTACTCGCAGGGCGGGCATGCCGCCATGGCCACCCAGCGCGAGATCGAGGCGCACCTGTCCAACGAGTTCAACCTGGTCGCCAGCGCGCCGATCTCCGGCCCTTACGCGCTCAGCCAGACCTTCCGCGACAGCTGGAGCGGCCGCAACGCGGTGGGCGAGAACACCTTCGGCATCGTGCTGGCCAGCTACGCCATCATCGGCATGCAGCGCACCTACAAGAACATCTACCTCGACCCGTCGCAGGTATTCCAGGATCCCTGGGCCAAGCAGGTGGAGGCGCTGTTCCCCGGCAAGCAGAGCCTGACCGACCTGGTGCTCGGCGACACCCTGCCGGGCGTGGACAAGATCCGCCAATACTTCCAGCCCGGCTTCTACAAGGACTTCGCCAGCAACGCCAACGACCCGTTCCTGCGCGACCTGGAGCGCAACGACCTGCTCGACTGGGCACCGCACACCCCGACCCTGCTGTGCGGCTCGGACAACGACGCCACCGTGCCGCTGAAGAACGCCACCACCGCCGTCGCCGCGTTCAAGGCCCGCGGCAGCAACCAGGCGACCGTGCTCGACCTGGGCACCGGCAAGCCCAGCGACAACAGCGCGCTGGAGCATCTGTTCACCGAAGAAGCCTGCACCATCGCCGTGCGCCAGCAACTGTTCGACAAACTTCGCTGAGGTCGCGGCGGACGACAGCGCAGGCGCACTCCTCCCCCGGCGCCTGCGAACGTCCGTCCCGCTGGCTGCCACGCCTGGGCGCAGGCGTGGCAGCGTTTTCTGTGTGGTGCGAGCGGCGCATGTGCCGGCGTCCCGCGGCGAGGTTGGCGGCGGCGATGACCGCGCGTTGTGCTTCGCGACGCCAAAGCAGAGACGCCGACGCTGGGGCCACAACTGACTCGGACATCCGCATGACCGCAGATCGGCGAGGCGAGGCCGGCGCTGAGCCGCAGGCCCGCGCATCGTCCCCTACGCCCAGCCATCACCCCGTGCCGAGACCGGCGCCACGCAGCAGCATCGACACCTGCTTGCGCCGATCCCGCGCATCGGCGATCGCCCGGCCTACGGCATACACCGACAACGGCACCACCCAGCTCGCCCACAGCAGCAGCGCGATCAAGCCCGGCGACGGCGTCAGGCCCAGGCCGATCGCCGACGGCAACGAAATCCGGAACACCACCGGCGCCAGCGTCGCCAGATAGGCGCGCACCATCCAGCGCTGGTGCCGCAGCACCTGCCCACGCCAGATCGCCACCAGCCCGACCGACCCGGTGACTAGCCACGCCAGCGCCGTGGCCGCGAACGCCCCCCGGATCGACGGTGGCGCCGGCGAGGTCGCGATCAGGCCGACTGCCCCGACCATCGCCACCACCATCCCGGCGAAATACACCCGCCCCACCCACCGATGCAGCCGCGGCCAGCGCCGCCACCGCTGCGTCGCAAACTGCAGCGCCCCCAGCAACAGGCCGACCGCCCCGCCACCGAGATGACACCACAGCCACCCGCGGCGGGTCAGGAACATCGCATAGGCCGGCGACTGCAGCGAGGCGTACTTCAGATACACCGAGTGCACGAACTCCGTGGCGAACAGGGCCAGGGCGAGCCAGAGCAGCCACCAGGCCAGGCGTACGGCTCGGCGGGTGCGCGGTGGCACGAGTTGGGGCCTCGTCGGCTCGCTGTTCATTCCCTGCCCATGCTGCGCCGGACCCTCGGCAGCGCGACGCTAGCATGGACGTCCTGGCTCTACGGGAGGACGCGACGGGCGGCGGGCGGGCGTGTCAGCGAGCGCGGTGGCAAGCGCCGCATGGCGGATCGACGCAGGCGGCCCGGGGCCGGTTACGAAACCGACGCTGCAGCCGATAGAGCGAATCACGTCTCGATTTGTAGACGACCCAGTTAACAGTACAGACATCGCCCGCGCACAGGGCTATGGTCGATCCAGGGACGGGGGTCGCATGGGACGCAGACGGGGAAAGACAGGATTCGACGCGCTGGCGGCGTTGCCGTGGCCGTTGGGCATCGTGGCCGGCATCGCCGGTTTCCTCGCCGTGCGCGACGGCATTCCCTGGTGGTTCTCCCGCCACGACGGCGCGTTATCGCAGGCCATCGCCCAGCAAGCGAAAGGCGCATTGGCTCCCCTGGCGTGGATCCTGCTGCTGCTCTGCTGGATCGCAGCGCTCGCCTCATTCCTCAAGGCGCGGCATCGCCGCCGCCTGCTGGACACCCGCACCACTCTGGAAAGCCTGGCCGCCGGCGGCTGGCGCCAGTTCGAACGCTTGGTCGGCGAAGCCTTCCGCCGCCAGGGCTACGCGGTAGAAGAAACCGGCCTCGGCGGTGCCGACGGCGGCATCGACCTGATCCTGCGCAAGGACGGCCGCCGCACGCTAGTGCAATGCAAGCAATGGAAGCGGCAGCAGGTTGGTGTCAGCGTCGTGCGCGAGATGTATGGATTGCTGGCGCATCACCAAGCCGATGCGGTGAAGATTGTTTGTGTGGGCAGCTATACGAATGATGCGGAACGGTTTGCACGAGGCAAGCCGATCGAACTTATTAGCGGCGAGCGCCTGCTGGAGATGATTCGGGTGGCTCAGACCGATGGTACAGCTGAGGCGGCTACCAAGCCCCGCATCGAACCGGCGCTTGTCTCGCAGATTAATGCCACTTTTCAATCGCCAGCATGCCCACGATGCGGAAGCACGCTTGTGCGGCGAATCAACAGACGTACAGGTGAAGCATTCCTCGGCTGCAGCCAGTTCCCTAGATGTCGCGGATCAAACAAACCAATTTAAAAAATAATTTTGGGTATCTATAAAGCCTATCAATATTTGCAACCGATAGACGTACCTTATTTTATGATCGACAAGAGGCAGTTATGACAAGCAAAAAGAATTTTAAGGACATATTGGAATCCATTGATGCACTTTCGAATAGAGGCGGCATATCCAGGCAGAGAGCCTTTGCCGCCTGGTATGCCATTCAATTTTTCGAAATTGACGAAGATGATGCTTTAGAATCAGCAGCGGCTGATGGCGGAAACGACCAGGGGATCGACATAGTTTTCGCAGATCATAGACTTGAAGAGATGGTTGTTATCCAAGCTCATTGCCCGGAAAATTTAGAAAAGAAAACCCCCAAGGCAAAATGGGACGCACTGGTCTCGTCCCTTCCATACATTAGAAATCATGGTAATTTAGTTAAAGCTGGGCGTCCAGATCTCGCAGAACAAATAAAGCAAATTAAAAGCCAAAATCCAGGCTTTAAGATTTCTGCGGGATTAATAACACTCGGAGCACACTCTGACGCCATTAAGAAGTCGCTTATTGCCCATAAGGCAGACAGCAGCTATAAAGACGTCAGCTTCTTTTATCTTAACCAAGACGATATCCATACTAGATATCAATCCCTTATCGACGCCGAACTTGGCATACCCGAAGATACGCTGGAATTTTCTGGCGGCCATTTTGAGGATGAAGGCGAGTATGGTCGATCGTGGGTTGGATCTATTTCAAGCTCAGAATTGCAACGCCTCCATAGCTCGCACGAAAATAGATTGTTTGCAGGAAACGTGCGCCTGTACTTAGGAAGTCGAAAAGGAGGAATCAATGAGCAAATTATAAAAACGGCCGAGAATTCTCCTGGTAATTTCTGGGCACTCAATAACGGCATTACTATAGTCGCTGATTCCGTATCCCTCAACCAAAAGACGTCTAAAAGCGCTGCCATCAAGGGAACGAGCCTTACTTTGAGAAGGTTTTCCATAGTTAATGGGTGTCAAACGACTTCTAGCTTGGTTCGAGCAAACGCGAACCAGAGCGCAAAAGTTCTTGCGCGTGTTATTGCGGCTCGCAAAGACCTAAAGAATGAAATTGTCCGTTATAACAACTCTCAAAACTCGGTTAAAATATGGACCGTTCGCGCTGTTGACGACATACAAGAGCGACTGCGCAAAGAATTCGCAAAATCAAATATTTCTTACGCCCCGAAACAATCTGGATCTCGCAGAAAGAAAGACGGTGCAACCATCGAATTAGATAAGGTGACCCAGTATCTCGCATCCGCTGAACAGGATTATCTCATACAAGCTATAAACAATAAGAGTGAACTTTTTGACCAGCCTTACCAACATCTGTTTGGCCGCGACATAGGTGCGCCCGATGTGTATCTTGCGTGGCTTGTTGGAAATTTTTCGGAGGAAGAGCGAAAGAAACTTCATTCTGCGGTTAAAGAGGACGAAAGTGCGTCATTACTTGGCGTCGCTAGCAGCTACTGGATAATCTTTAGCACATATAGAATTTTGGCGAGCCAGGATTCTTTCCAAAGAGATGCCATAAGCCTTGAAAAAATGCTTCTTCCAGAATTTCAAAATGCCTTGCGCAAGTATGCGACGAAAGCAACCGAGATATTTTACGAAGCAGCAATTGACACTTATGAGCGGGAAGAATATGGATCAATAAAGAGTTGCTTTCGCTCGAATAAATTTCTTCAAAAAATAAGCGCAAAACTTGGCATGAAAGCGGCCAAGCTCAAAGGCTTACCCAATCTCACGCACGCTGCAAAATCTGCCCATAAGTAATGAAAACGCCAAGGAATCAGGTGCATTTTTTGGAAATGGAGCCGATTTTTAGCCAAAAATGAATCGGGGGCGTATCGCCTGCTTGCGCAGAAGATGCGCCGCCCGCGCCTAGGTGCAACAGGGCTCGAAGTGCACTATTTGCATCCTCACCCTCGATTCCACAGCCCAGCAAAATCGAACGAAAGTTGCCGGTGGTGGCGAATGGAGAGCAGATACACGGCGGCGGATGCCTCCACCGCCGTGTACAGCATCAGGTAGTCGCCGTGCAGGTAGATGCGCAACGCATCCGGTGCTCCCGCCGGCATTGCGTCCAGTTGCGCCAGCGCCTCGGCCGATTGCGGTGGGGTGTCCAGGTAGGGCAGGCCGATGCGGGGGGAAGCGCCGCAGGTTCGGTATCACGGCCGCCCGCAATTCGGCGAGCAGGTCATCGAAGGCCGCAGCGGCATCAGCGTCCAGCAGGAAGGTTTCGATCGCGTCGAGGCATGCGAGGAAGCTCTCCGTCAGTTCGACGCGATGCAACGGTCAACCCCGCTTCTTGGTCGCCCGCTTGCCGGGGTCTGCGGGATGGCGCCTTGGCGGCCGCACGCCGCTGCTGCAGTTGGCCGATGGCCGCGTCGGCCTCTACGGTGCGGCCTGCTGCAATATCAGCCAAGCCGCGCTTCGCATCGTCGAGCAACAGCAGGTGGGTGCGCTCGCGCTCGAGCCGGTGATAGTAGTCCAGCCGGTCGGCGTCGATCAGCGCGACGTAGCTCTCGCCGTTCTTGGTGATGATCTTCTCGGCGCCGGCCTTCGCCTGGTCGGCCAGTTCGGAGAGATTGGCGCGCGCCAGAGTGAAAGGCACCACGTCGTTGACGGAAAAGCCCATGGCCCGCTCCTTTCACTATTGATTACAGCATTCTGTACAGGCTATCGCCTGCATGGTGTTGCTGCCAGCGCACACGGACGCTCGTCCGGGCAGGGCCCAACGCGTGGCATGGCGATGGGCAAGGCCGCACCAACGCAGGTCGCATCCCCCTCCTGAGCGCTACAAGCGCTCCAGCCACCGACCGGACTTCTGCGGGTACGTCCTGCCCCGGAATCTTGACCTCCCATACATCCAACCCACCGCATCCTCGCCCCGATTCCAACACCGGAGGCGGGGACATGACGAAGTGGATGGGGGCCGCGCTGGCCGCGGCGATGCTGGTGACCGGCTGCGCCCGGGTGGAGGGCGAGAAGTTCGTCGGCCACTGGGTCAACGTGGAGTCGAAAGACGACACGATGGACATCGAGCGCAACGGGGAGTCGTTCATGGTGCGCAACACCACGCCGCGCTTCTTCAGCCGCAAGCCCAAGACCGAGAGCTACCCGGCCATCTACAAGGACGGCGTGCTGCAGGTGACCAACGACGGCGAGACGGTGAACTTCGCCATCGACGAGGCCGATGGGCACCTCAATACCGGCAGCGACGAGTACCAGCGGGTTCCGGCCAAGTAGGCGCATCGTCGGCGTGCGTTGTCCCGGATGACGCGACGCCCAGCCTGAAATCCACACTGAGTGTCGCGCCAGCGCGGCGCGCAGCATGGTTTCGCTTGCATTCGATGCAGCGCCTGGCGCGCGCGAATGCGGATATCTGAAGTTCTCGTCGGTTTTCGGATCGGCCTCACGCATCACACCGGCAGCACCGCTGAGGCCCTTCCCGCGCGCCGCGCGTCCACCGGTTAGGCGCGCGGCGCGGGCGCCGCAATGCCGTCGACGAACAACCCGATCAGGTGCGCAATCCGCGTTTTCGGCGAGCCGAGCTGCTCGGTGGCCAGTGAGGTCGCGGTGGCGACGACGACCAGATCGTCGAAGGAGACGTCGCGCCGGACGGCGCCGCTCTTCTGCGCGCGCCGCAATAGTTGCTGTCCTTCCTTGCTGACGGCTTCGCAGCCCGGCGTGCCGCTCTGCAGCACCGCGCCGAGCGAGGCGGCCAGCCCGCGGTAGACGCTGGTGTGCAGCGCCAGGTCCTCGAGATACGCGCGCAGTGCGGCCAACGCATCGAGCGTGCTGGCGCGCGCGTGGCTGGCCGCGGCCAGCGACAGGAAGCGGCCGCTGTAGGCCGCAGCGAACAAGGACTCGCGCGTGGGGAAGCGCCGATAGAGCGTGCCGATGCCCACGCCGGCGCGCTTGGCGACGTCTTCCATCGACGCCTCGGCACCGCGCTCCAGGAACACCTCCTCTGCCGCCGCGAGCAAGCGCTCGCGGTTTCGCTGGGCATCGGCGCGCAGGGGGGTGTCGGCGGTCAACGGGGTGTTCCGAGGTGGCTTGTGGAAACGGAGGCTACCTCCGTATATTAAGTGGAGCAATCCTCCACTTATCAAGGGCAGCGAGATGGACAAGCGATTCGAGGGCAAGGTGGTCGCAATCACCGGCGGCACCGACGGCATCGGCCTGGTGACGGCGAGGGCGTTTGCGCGGGAAGGCGCGCAGGTCTACATCACGGGGCGACGGCAGGACCGGCTGGACGCGGCCGTGGCGGAGATCGGCGGCGGCGCGGTGGGCGTGCAGGGCGACGTCGGCGTTCCCGAGGACATGGATCGGCTCTATGCGCGCATCCAGCAGGACCATGGCCGGCTGGATGTGGTGTTCGCCAACGCGGGCGTTTCCGAGTCGGCGGCGCTGGGCGAGATCGACGTCGCGCACCTGGAGCGCCTGCTGGCAACCAACATCAAGGGCACGGTCTTCACCGTGCAGAAGGCGCTGCCGCTGATGGCGACCGGCGGCGCGGTGATCCTGGCCGGCTCGGTGGCCGGCAGCAAGGGGATCGGCGCGCTCTCGGTGTACAGCGCCACGAAGGCGGCCATCCGCTCCTTCGCGCGCACCTGGACGACCGACCTGAAAAGCCGCGGCATCAGGGTGAACGTGGTGTCGCCCGGCATGGTCCACACGCCGGCCATGCAGACCTATCTGGAAGCCAATGCGGATGCCGAGGCGGCGTTCAAGCAGATGATCCCGTTCGGGCGGCTGGGCGATGCGGAGGAAATCGCGGAGGCGGTGCTGTTCCTGGCCTCGGACGCGTCCGGCTTCATCGCGGGACAGGAACTGTTCGTCGATGGCGGGGTCATGGCCATCTAGCCTGCCTGGGAGCCCGTGGCGGCCAGCACGATCCGGCCGCCTGGTGGATGCCGCTATGGTTCACGAAACGCGGCCCGCCACTGCGGAAACACGGGCCGGTAGTCCACCGCCCATTTCCTGCCGCCAAGTGCGATCGCGCCCTTCTTCTTGCGACGTGCAAGGAAGGCGATCAGTGCCGGCTCTTGCGTGCCCGGCAGGAAGATCGAATAGTCATCGCCACGCTTCAGCGTGGTGGGATCCTCCAGGCCCGGCCAACTGGCCGGCCAGACGATGGAGGCATCGGGGGCATAGCTGTAGTCCCAGAACATGACCTCCAATCGATCGGGAATCCACTTGGTGGCGCTCGCCACGTGGAAGTCGGCGAGATACCGATGCAGGCCGGCGATGTTGGCCGGCAACACGTCGGGCTGCTTCTCGCCTGCGCGGCGCAAGGCGACGCCCGCGGTGGCATGGCCAAGGCCGTGCACCTCGGTCATGAGCTTGCGTCCATCCACATCCAGGAACAGATACGACGTGGGTCGATCTGTCCAATTGGGTCGCAAGTCGATCTTCTTCGGAACCGGTTCCGAGATGAAGCCACGCAGCGTGGCCTCGACGTCGGCCAACTGCGCCGGGCTCAAACGTGCGGTCATGTGGGTGTACGCGCCCGCGTTGGTCTTCTCGACGAAGATGACGCGGCCATCGTCGTAGAGCGCGAACCACGGTGTGTCCGCGCCAATGACCATCGCCCACGGATCGGTGATGAGCAGGACGGCGACCGGACGGGCACTGGCGGGTGCCTGGGTCGCCTCGCCGGCAACGCCAGCGAATGACGCAAGCAAGGCGACGAGCGCGAAGACGATCCTGAGCATGCGGGCTGGACACGAGAAGGTGGTCGGATCATCGCATGGCGCACCGATGGCTAGAACAGCGATCCCTGTATCGGCGCTGCGGCCGGCGCGGCCGCTTCCGACGACGCCGCGATGCGCTCTCCACCCAACCGCCACGCCAACCCCGAGATCCGCGCCGCATGCCGGGCCAGCGCGGCGCGCAGCACCGGTTCGCTGGCGGCGATGTGCAGCGCGCGGCGGGCGCGGGTGATGCCGGTGTAGACCAGTTCGCGGCTGAGCACGCGGGCGTCGCGGGCCGGCAATTGCAGCCACACCTCATCGAACTCGCTGCCCTGGGCCTTGTGCACGGTCATGGCGAAGGCGCTCTCGTGCGCGGGTAGCGCGGCCGGGTGGAAGCCGCGGACCTGGCCGTCGCCGGCGCCGTCGAACCAGGCGACCAGAGTGCCCTGCGCGTCGCGCAAGCAAATGCCGACGTCGCCGTTGAACAGGCCGTGGCGGTAGCTGTTCTCGGTGATCAGCAGCAGGCGGCCGTGGAACCAGGGCGAGGCGGCGCCGAGGCGGCGTGCGCCGCTGGCGGTCTCGGCCAGCAGTTGTTCGATGCGCGCGTTGAGTCCGCGCGCGCCCTGCGGGCCGGCGCGCACGGCGGTGAGCAGGCGCAGGCGCGCAGCGGCGCGCAGGGCTTGCGCCGGATCGTCGGTGGCGCCGAGGGCGCGCCAGTGCGCGAGCAGGGCGTCGCCGCCGGCGGCGAGCGCGTCGTCGACGCCGTCGTGGAAGTGCACGCCGGCGAGTTGGCTGTCGCGCAGCAGGCGCAGGGCGCCGTCGGCATCGCCGCTGCGCACCGCGTCGGCCAGCGGCGCCAGGGCGAAGTCCTGGGCCTGGCGATAGCCGCGCAGCAGGTGCACGCGGTGCCCGGCCAGGCCGCCTTGGTCGCGGGCGACCGGGCCGTGGCCGAGCAGCGGCTGCAGCGCCTGCGCGTCGTCGGCCTGCAGCGCGTCGCCGGGGCCGGCGGCCTGCAGGATCGCGGCGAGCACGTCGCCGGCTTCCACCGAGGGCAACTGGTCGGCGTCGCCGAGCAGGATCAGTTGCGCGCCGTCGGCCACGGCTTCGACCAGCTTGCACATCAGCGGCAGGTCGACCATGGAGGCTTCGTCGATCACGATCAGGTCGAACGGCAGCGGGTTGTCGGCGTCGTGGCGGAAGCGCGGCAGGTCGGGGATGACGCCGAGCAGGCGATGCAGGGTGCTGGCGCCGGCCGGCAGGGCCTCGGCCAGGGCCGGGTCGATGCCGTCGGCGAGGGCGCGCGCCACTGCGGCGCGCAGGCTCTCGGCCATGCGCTCGGCGGCGCGGCCGGTGGGCGCGGCCAGGGCGATGCGCGGCGGCGGCAGGCCGGCGGTGCGGGCCTGGGCAATGCGCAGCAGCAACAGGCGGGCGATGGTGGTGGTCTTGCCGGTGCCGGGGCCGCCGGTCACAAGCAGCAGGGCGCGGCGCAGGGCGAGCGCGGCAGCTTGGGCCTGGCGGTCTGATGGATCGTTGGCGGTCGTGCCCTCACCCGCCCCGCGGGCACCCTCTCCCGGGGGGAGAGGAAAGAGCTGGGCGAAAAGGGGTGCGAGGGCGGCGAGGTCACTGTGCGGCAGCGGCTGCGCGGCGAGGCGGCGCAGGCCCATGGCCAGGCGTCGCTCGTACTCGCGGTAGCGGCGCAGGTAGAGCAGACCGTGTTCGAGTACGAGTGGGCAGTCGGGGCTGGCGGGGTCTTCGGCAGCGGGTTGTGCGACCCAGCGCGAAGCGGCCAGGGCGCGGGTCCAGTCGTCCGCGGTGGGCAGCGCCGGCGGGGCGGCATCGCGGCTGTCGAGCAGGAGGCTGGCGCGCGCCGGGTCGAGGCCGGCGTGGCCGCTGGCCACCGCCAGCGAGGCCAGGGCGGCGCCGGCCAGGACCAGGTCGGGCGTGTCCGGGTCGAGGCGGGCCAGGCTGTGCGCGAAGGCATGGTCCAGCGTGCGCAGGGTGCCGGTGCGGTAGAGGGTAGCCAGGAGGTTGGTGGGTTGGCTCACGGGGTGGGGGCTCCGTGGGCGGACGCACCCTCACCCCAACCCCTCTCCCGAGGGGAGAGGGGCTCAGCCGGGGCGCCGGCGAAGAGGGCGTCGACGCCTTCGATCAGGTGCGGGTCGAAGCGCCAGGCGTGCACGCCCGGCGATGGGTCGCGGGCGGCGTCGAGGCCGCGGCAGAACAGGTAGCGCACGCCGCCGAAGTCGCGGGCGTAGTCGTAGCCCTCGCCCAGGCGAAAGCGCAGCCAGCGGTGCAGGGCCACGGTGTAGATCAGCGCCTGCAGGGTGTACTCGCTGTGCGCCATCGCCCGCGCCAAGGCGTCGGGGCCGTAGGCCGGCAGGCGGTTGGACTTGTAGTCGAGCACGTACCAGCGGCCGTCGTGGTGGTAGGTGAGGTCGATCAGGCCGGTCATCAGCCCCTCCAGGCGCTGCCGCGCGCCGAACGCCTGGCGCTCGCCGGCCACGCCGAAGCGGTGCAGCAGCGCCAGCAGTGCGTCGACGCGGGTCGGGCGCATCGCGAAGTGAAATTCCATTTCGTTGCGCCGCTGCTCCTCCGGCACCGCGGCCAGGCAGGTGCCTTCCGGCAGCGCCACGGTGAGGGTATGGCCGACCAGGGCGGTGAGCATGGCGGTGCCGTCTTCCAGTTCGTCCTCGGCGTAGCCGCCGCGCTGCAGCGCTTCGACGATGGCGGTGACCTGCCCGGCCGGCGCCGGCTGGCCCGGCCGCCAGTCGCGCCAGGCGGCGAAGTCGCAGCGCTCGAATACGTCGTGCATGGCCACGCCGAAACGGTTGCCGACGAAGCGGCGGTCGACCATGTCCACCTCCACCGCGGCGCTGACCGGCTCGCTGGCGGCGGGTTCGTCGCTGCCGCCGCTGCTGGGCACCGTGGCGCTGGCCATCGGGTCGCTGCCGGCATCGGCATTGGCCAGTTGGGTGAAGCTGTACACCCACCACTCCGGCAGCACCCGCCGCTGCGGCACGCGCGCTGGCGGTACCGGCGGCGCCGGCTCGGGGGGCAGCCGCGGCAACTGCGCCGGCGGCGGGGTGCTGTCGAGGGCGATGGCGCCGGGCGCGGCGGCGGCCTGCAGGGCGTCGAGATCGCGCAGCATCGGCGCCAGCGCGGTGCGCTCGTGCTGCGGGAAGGCGCCGGTGGCGATCCACAGCGCATGTTCGGCGCGGGTCAGGCCGACGTAGAGCAGGCGCGCGTCCTCGGCGCGCTGTTCCTGTTTCCACGCGGCTTCGGCCGTCTCCCAGGCCGGATCGGATGCGCCGCCGCTGCGGCCGGTGTTCCATTGCAACTGGCGCCCGCCCTGAGGTGCCGGCACCACGCAGTGCCGCCCGGGGCTGCGCTCGCTGCGACCGATGCCGGCGTACGGCAGGAACACCAGCGGATACTCCAGGCCCTTGCTCTTGTGCAGGGTGACGATCTGCACGCGGCGCGCATCCGACTCCAGCCGCAGCTGCTGCGCTTCGTCGCTGTCGTCGGCATTGGCGATGCGCCGCGCCAGCCAGTCGACCAGGCCGTGCGGGCCGAGCGCGCGGGTGTCGGCTTCCTGCAGCAGTTCGGCCAGCTGCAGGTAGTTGGTGAGGCGGCGCTCGCCGTCGACCAGCGCCAGCAGGCGCTGCCCGTGCGCGGCGCCGAGGTCGCCGATCAGCGCCAGCGGGCCGCCGCGCTGCCAGCGCTCGCGCCAGTCCAGCGCCTGTTGCTGCCAGCGGCGATGACGCTCGCCGTCGTGGTCGAGTGCGGCGATGGCCGCGGCGTCCTCGCCGATCAGCACAGTGGCCAGTGCGGCGCGCAGGCGGCCGTCGTCGCCGGGGTCGAGCAGCGCCTGCAGCAGCGCCAGCAGTTCCAGCGCCTCGTCGGTGGCGAACAGGCTGCGGCGGCCGGCGGCGACTGCGGGGATGCCGGCGGCGGCCAGCGCCTGCTGGATGCGCGTGGCCTCGCCGTGGCTGCGCACCAGCACGGCGATGTCGCCGGCCTGCACAGGGCGGCCGAGCAACGTGGCGTTGCCGTCGCGCGCATCGGCCAGCCAGCCGCGGATCGCCGCGACGCAGGCGGCGGTGCACAGCTCGCGGGCGCGGCCGGCGCTCCAGGGCTTGGGTTTTCCGGGTGCCTTGGCGGTGGCCGGCGGCGGTGGCGGTTCCGGCGCGCGCCACACGGTCAGCGCCGGGGCCGGTGTGCCGTTGCGCTGCAGGTCGGCATCGACGCGCTTGCTGCCCGGCTGCACCGGGTGGAAGGCGATGCCGTCGGTGAGGAAGGCCTCGGCGTAGCCGGCTTGCGCGTACAGCGCGTCGATCGCCGCCAGCAGCGCGGGGCGCGAGCGGAAGTTGTGCGCCAGCGGCGGCGCGCGTTCGGCGTCCGCGGCGGCCGCCAGGTAGGTGCGCACGTCGCCGCCGCGGAAGCCGTAGATGGCCTGCTTGGGGTCGCCGATCAGGGCGAGCAGCGGCGGCGTGTCGTCGGGTGCTAGCAGCGATGCGATCGCCGTATCGTCTTGCGCCGCAGAGGAGCCTGCCGTCTCTGGAGCGAACACCTTGCGGAAGATCGTCCACTGGCGATCGTCGGTGTCCTGGAATTCGTCCACCAGGGCCACCGCGTACTGCGCGCGCAGCCGCTGCGCCAGAGCGGCGCCGTGCGGGCCTTCCAGCGCGCGCGCCACGCCCTCGACCAGGTCGTCGTAGGTCTGCACGCGGCGCTGGCGCTTGAGATAGGCCAGCCGCTCCGCCGCGTCGGCGCGCAGCGCGTGCAATAGGCAGATGCGGCGTTGCGTGCGCCACTGCGCCAGTTGCGCCAATGCGGCCAGGTAGCCGTCGATGGCGTGGCTCAGCGGCGAGGCCGGGGTGCGCTCGGCGTGCTTCTTGTTGGTGCCGGCGGCCAGTTCAGTGGCGGTGAGCTTGACCAGCTTCGGGTGCGGCGGCGCGTCCGCCGCCGGCGCCGCGGCGAAGGCGTCCAGCCAGTGCCACAGCGCGGTCAGCCAGTCGGGCTTGTAGCTGACCTTGCTCAGCACGCCGGCCTCCATCGCCGCGGCGATCGCCTCGAAACAGGCGGTGCCGTGGGTGCGGAACGCTTCGGCCAGCGCCACGCCGGCACGCTGCGCGGCCTGTTGCAGCACGTCGCCGTCTTCGGCGGCGAAGACCGGCGCGGCCGGCAGCAGGGTCGGATGCCGCACCAGTTCGCGCAGATCGATGGCCATGCCGTCCGGCCCGCCCGGCCACAGCGCCACCAGGTCCTCGGCCATCGCCGGATCGGCGGCGCGTTGCCGCCACAGGTCGGCAGCGACGTCGTGCAGCAGTTCGCGGTCGTCGGTGAGCAGTTGCGGCGCGGCGAAGGCCTGGCCGCTTTCCAGCGCATGCTCGCGCAGTACGCGCGCGCAGAAGCCGTGGATGGTGAAGATGGCGGCGAGGTCGATGTCCTCGGCGGCCTGCTGCAGGCGGCGGCGCAGGGCGGTGGGGGTTTCGCTGCCGGTGGCCAGGTGCGCGGTGAGGATGTCGCGGGTGAGGACGACGTCGGGTGGGTCGTGTTGCGGGGTTGGGCGCGATGGGTCGGTCGCGTGGTCGGTCGCGGCTGATCCCGAAAAGGGGACAAGAGCCGCTCCTACGAGGCTTCCATCGGCGTCCGGCACCAGCGTCGCCGCCAGCGCCAGGCGCTCGCGGATGCGCCGGCGCAGTTCCTGGGTGGCGGCCTCGGTGAAGGTGACGGCGAGGAGTTGGCCCAGGCGCAGGCCGCGTTCGACCACCAGGCGGGTGAACAGGGTGGCCAGGGTGAAGGTCTTGCCGGTGCCGGCGCTGGCCTCGATCAGGCGCACGCCGTGCAGCGGCAACTGCAGGTAGGGGTCGCGGTCGGGCGCGGCGCTCATTCGGCGTCCTCCTGGGTACCGCGCCAGCGCTGCCAGCTTTCGCTCAGCCGGTCGGGATCGAGCGCGGGGCCGGCGTCCCCCTGTTCGAGCAGGCCGAACACGCGCTGGCTGGTGGCGGCGAAGTCGGCGAAGCGCTGCGCGTCGGCGAACGGGTCGCGGCCGCGGCCGACCAGGCGCAGTTCCGGGCTGTCGGCCTCGCTCCAGCCGAAGCTGGCCTGCCACTGCGCGGCGGCGTCCTTGATCGCCTTGTCGAGATCGCCGGCGCGCGCGGCCTGGTAGTACTTCCAGCTGCTGTACGGCGCGAACGCCAGCGGCGCCTGCCGCCCATGCCGGTACAGCTGCAGCAGCGCGCCCAGCGCCTGCTGCGCCTGGATGGCGGGCAGCGGTTCGCGGTCCATCGGATGCGGGCCGAGGCTGTCGTCATGGTCGAAGAAGCGCACGTAGGGGACGCGTTCGCCGGCGGCGCGCAGCAGCAGCCATTCCAGGCCGTGGCGGATCGCGCTGCGCCCGCTCAAGGCGCCCACCTGCACCCGCGCCACGCCGGGCGCGTACCAGCCCGGCAGGCGGCCGTGCAGCGCGGTGCCGTCGAGGTCCACCTGCAGCCGCGGCGCCAGCGGCGGATCGTCGTTGCCGCGCCACAGCCGGAACGCCTCGGCGTACGGGCGCAGTTGGCGTACGCGCTCGTCGAGCTGGCGCCGGCCCAGCGGCCCGGACGGCAGCAGCGCGCGGGCACGCAGGCGTTCGTACAGCGCCTCGGTGTCCTCGCGCAGCACCGCTTCGAACACCTGCTGCTGCAGGCCGTACTGATCGAGTCCGCGGCTGGGCGCCAGCAGCGGCTCCAGGTCGCTGTCGGCCTGCGCCGGATCGGGCAGGCGCAGGCCCAGGCGCTGGCGCAGGAACTGCCCGGCCGGATCGACCAGCAGCCGGCGCAGGTCGTCGATGGACAGCTGCGCCGGCAGCGCCTCGTCGGCGGCGGCCGGCAGCGCGTCGATCCATGGCGCCAGCGGCTGGCGCTGGCCGACCAGGCTGTCCACCGCCGGCCGCCATTGCCGGCGGTAGCTGAAACGGCGCGGGTCGGCATCCTCGGCACCGGGGGCGCCGAACGCGGCGGCGGCGAACGGCTGCAACGGATGCCGCACCACCAGCGCCGCGGCCGCGGCCGGGTCGGCGTGGTACTGGGCAGCGCAGGCCAGCAGTTCGCCGACCAGCGGCGAGGGTTCGCGCACGCTGCCGTCGCGCGCGTCGGCGCCCAGGTAGCTCAGGTAGAACACCTCCTGCGCCGAGGCGAACAGCTGCAGGAACAGGAAGCGGTCGTCCTCGCGGGTGGAACGATCGCCGTGGCGGCGGCGCGTGGTGCCCAGTTCGGCGGTGAGGCGGTTGAGCCCGGCGGCCGGATCACGGCGCGGGAAATCGCCGTCGTTCATGCCCAGCAGGCAGATGACCCGGAACGGCAGCAGCCGCATCGGCACCATGCGGCCGAAGCTGATGCCGCCGGTGAGCAGCGGCGCGCGCGTGTCCGATTCGCCCAGCACCGCGGCGAAGTGCGCGCGCACCACCTCGGCCGGTACCGCCTCGGCATAGTCGGCGCGGGCGGCGTCGCGCGCGAACTGATCGATCAGCGCGCGCAGGCGCTCCAGCGCGCGCTGCTGGCGCGGTGCCGACGGGTTCTGCGGCAGCAGCGCCTCGAGCAGGCCCAGCAGCACTTCGCGCCACTGCGCCGGCGGCATCGGCTCGGCCAGCGCGGCCTGGTGGCGATCGAGCACACGCAGCAGGCGCAGCAACGTGTCCAGCGCCGCCAGCGCGCTGCCTTCCAGCTGCGGCCACGGCGCCACGCCGTCGATGTCGTCCTCGGCGCCGCTGGCGTGGCCGAGCAGCAGCCGGTCCAGGGCGAAGCGCCAGGTGTAGGCGTCGTCGGCCGGCGCCTGGTGGCGTTGCCGGTGCGCCGCGTCCAGGCCCCAGCGCGCGCCGGCGGCGTGCAGCCAGCTGCGCAGGCGTTCCAGCCCGGCCTCGTCGAGACCGGCGGCCTCGGCGATCGGCGCGCTGGCGAGCAGGTCCAGGATCTCGTGCAGGCCGAAGCGCGCGATCGGCAGGCCCAGCAGCGCCAGGAACACCTCGGCCAGCGGCTCGCTGGCCAGCGGGCTGGCGTCGGCCAGCGCGTACGGCAAGGCGTCGTCGCCGGCATGGCCGCCGAACACCGCGTCCAGGTACGGCACGTAGGGATCGATGTCCGGCGACAGCACCGCAATCTCGCGCGGCTGCAGCGGCGGCTCGAAGCGCGGATCGTCCAGCAGCGCGCGCAGTTGATCGTGCAGCACCTGCAGCTCGCGCAGGCGGGTGTGGCAGGCGTGCACCTGCAGGCTCGGATCGTGCGGATCCACCGCGGCCAGCGGCGCAGGCTGCGCCGGCGCGCGGCGATGGAACAGGTCGCTCTGCATGCGCCGCAGCAGGGTGTCGCCGAGGCCGCCATCGGCCAGCGCGCGCCGGCCCGACTCGAGCGGATCGGCGTAGACCGCGATCTCGGCCAGCGGATGCACCACCTCGTAGTCGCCGATCAGTGCCATGAAGTCGCGCCCGGCCGCGCCCCAGGCCTGCAGCAGCGGGTTCTCCTGCACGTGCTCGGCGAACAGGTCCACCGCCCCGCCCTCGCGGCAGCGCTGCCACAGCGTCTGCAGATCGCCCCAGTAGCCCTGCGCCGGGGTCGGCAGGTAGAAGTGCAGCGTGCCGGCGCGCGCCTGCGTGGCGAGCACGCGCAGCACATCCGGGGAAATGTTGAGCACGGCGAAGGCGAACAGGCGCCGCGGCAGGCCCTGCGGCAATGGGCCATCGGGACGCGCGTAGCGGTCCAGGTACTGGCCGATGCGCCGCGCGCGGTAGGCGCGGCCGCTGGCGATGCGCCGCCACAACCGCGCCTGCGGATCGTCCGGGTCGGCGCCGCCTTCCCAGCGCAGCAGCCAGTCGCGGCGCCAGGCCTGGTACTTCTCGAACACGTTGCTCAGCTCGCCGGCCAGGCTCCACGGCTTGAGCGCATCGCCATCGGCCAGATAGCCGGCCAGCGGCGCCAGCGCCGCGTCGCTGCCCAGGTCGCCCTGCAGGGCGGCGTACAGGCGCCAGTGCATGGTCGCCATGTCCAGGTCGTCGGCCGCCGCGCCGAGATTGCGCTCCAGCGCGCGCGCGACAAATTCGCCGGGGGTGAGGAATTCCAGGTTTGCCGCCACCCCGTGCACCGCGGCCAGGGTCGACTGCAGCCAGCGCCGCATCGCCACCTGCGGGATCAGCACCACCTCCGGCGCCAGCAAGGGCTGCTCCGGCGGCGGCCGGCGCAGTTCTTCGGCGAGCAGGGCGGCCAGGGTATCCAGCGCGTTGGACGGATACAGCCGGAAATCGGGCGCGGATGGGGCAGGCATGTGCCGGGCATTGTGCCGGATGCGCGCATGCGGCGCTTTTGCGCGGGGTGCATCGCGGGTCGCTTCGCGCCGGACCCTCACCCCAACCCCTCTCCCGGGGGAGAGGGGCTAGCTGCTCCCTTCTCCCACCGGGAGAAGGTGGCCCGCAGGGCCGGATGAGGGTGCGGGCGCAGCCTCGCGTGCCCAAACATCGCGGATCGCTTCGCGCCGCACCCTCACCCCAACCCCTCTCCCGGCGGGAGAGGGGCTAGCCGCTCCCTTCTCCCACCGGGAGAAGGTGGCCCGAAGGGCCGGATGAGGGGACGGGCGCAGCCTCGCATGCCCAACCATCGCGAGACGCTTCGCGCCGGACCCTCACCCCAACCCCTCTCCCGGGGGAGAGGGGCGACGGCATCAGTACTTCTTTTCGACGTTGAACATCCAGGTCTGGTCGCTGCCGCTGTCGCCGTCGGTCACGCCGCGGTATTCCACGCGCGTGGACAGGCCCTGGTCGGTGCTGAACACCATGCCCACGCCCAGCATCAGCCGGTTGCGGTCGTACACGCTCTGCCCGGTGCGGTACAGGGTGCCGCCGACGATGTCGGCATAGCCCAGCGTGGCGTCGCCACGGCCCTGGAAGTCGTGCTGGTACTCGAGCCGGAACTGCGGGGTCAACCGCCCCCAGGTCATCTGCCGGCGCCATTCCACGCGCAGGCCGAGGTTGCCGGTGGTGGTGGCCACGTCCATGTCGTCGTAGCGCAACGCATACGGCGCCATCGCCGCTTCGCTGTAGGCATCGAGCGTGGCGCGCGCGGCATCCACCCGCGCATACGGGGTGATCTGCCAATCGCCGCGCTGCAGGTCGGCACCGGCCGACAACGACGCGATCCACTGGTGGCCGCTGCGGTCGCCTTCGGCCAGCGCACCGTTGTCGGTGACGTAGCGACGCAGGTCGTAGGACAGCAGCTGGTAGCCGACCAGGGTGTCGAAGAACAGGGTCTGGCCCGGGTGATAGCTGGCATACAGCGCCAGCGTGTACGCGGTGGACGTGCTGCGGCTGCCGTCATGGCCGACATCGCTGTCGTCGCGGCCCCAGCCCACGCCCGCACCCAGCGCGAAGGACGGGGACACGCGGTAGTCGGCGCCCACACTCAGGCCATCAGTCTGGAAATCCACGCCGGCACGCTGCGACTGCTTGTCCAGGCTGCCGGAGCGGATCGCACCGCCCACCCACAGGCCGAGGTCGCCCGCCGCCGTGCCGGTCTCGCGCGGCGCTGCCGAGGTGTCGGCGCCGCCATCCATGGCGTTGTCGTGCAGGTCGTTGGCCGGGTCGCACGCTTGCGCGTCGAGGTTGCGGTCGCTCTGCAGCGTGCGGTCGCGCTGGCGGCAGTGCGAGGTGGCCTGGAAGCTCACGCCGTTGTCGAAGCCACGCGCACCACGGTGAGTCGCCTCCAGGCGGCGCTGGAAGTTGTCGATCTGCGCCTTGGCGAAGCGCCGGGTCGACTCGGCCTGCGCGTCGATCAGGCCACGCACCTGCGCATCCTGGGTCGGATCCGGGCGCGGCGCGATCATGAACACGATGTCCGCCTCGGCCGAGGTCGCGTACGCGTTGGACAGGGTGAAACGCACCGTGGCGTTGCCGGAGAAGGCCGGGTTCGGCACGAAGGTGAGCATGAAGCCCGGGCCCTCGTCCGCCGCCGCCGTCGGCACGCCGGCGGCCTTGGCGGCGGCCCGGGTGATCGTCGCGGTCCCGGCATTGGCCGGCAGCACCGCGACCACGGCAGCGGCCACGAACGGGCCGCCGGTGGCGTTGCGGGTGACGTCCAGGGTCTGCGCCTGCCCGGTCACCGCCGGCACCATCGCCGACGCCGCGATGGGGCGGGCGTTGACGGTGATGGTGACGATGGCCGGTGCCGAACTGCCGCCCGCACCGACGGCGGTGTAGTGCACGCTGTCCACGCCCACGTAGCCGGGGGCCGGCGTGTACACCAGGCGCATGCCATCCACCGTGGCGGTGCCATGGCTGGGAGCGGTGGCCACGGCGATGCTGTCGATGCTGCCGGTGTCGTTGCCGGTCACCTCCAGGGTCAACGCGGTATCCACCAGGGTGGCGCCGGTGTCGTTCGCCGCCACCGGTGCCGGCACTGCCGAGGCGATGGTGAGGGTGTAGGCCTGCGTGGCCGAGAAGCCGTTGGCGTCGCTCACCTTGATGCTGAAGGCGAAACTGCCGGCGGCGCTCGGCGTGCCGGACAGCACGCCCGCCGTGGTCAGGCTCAAGCCGGTCGGCAACGCGCCACTGACCACGCTGTAGCTGTACGGCGCGGTGCCGCCGCTGGTGGTGAGGGTCTGGTTGTACGCCGTGCCCGCGGTGCCGGCAGGCAGGGTCGGCTGACCCGGGGCCAGGGTCGGCGCGGCGATGCTCAGCGTGTAGCTGCGGCTGGCCTGGCCGGGGACGCCGGCGGTGCTGTCGGTGACGGTCGCGGTGAAGACGAAGCTGCCCGCCTGGGTCGGGGTGCCGGAGAGCACGCCGGCGGCGCTCAGGCTCAGGCCGGCCGGCAAAGCACCGGTGGCGATGCTGTAGCTGTACGGCGCGGTGCCGCCCGTGGCGCTGAGCGCCTGGCTGTAGGCCGTGCCCGCGGTGCCGGCCGGCAGTGCCGGCGGCACCAGGGTCAACGTCGGCGACGCGACCGTCAGGGTGAACGCCTGCGCCGCAGTGAAGGCGTTGGCGTCGGTGACGCGCACGGTGAACGCGAAATTGCCGGCCACGGTCGGCGTGCCGGACAGCACGCCGCCGGCGCTCAGGCTCATCCCGCTCGGCAGGGCGCCGGCAGTGAGCGCATAGCTGTACGGCGCCGTGCCGCCGCTGGTGCTCAACGCCTGGCTGTAGCTGGCGCCGATCGCCGCGGCCGGCAAGGTCGGCGGGGTGATGGCCAGCGTCGGCGAGGCGATGGCCAGGGTATAGGCATGCGAGCCGCCGAAACCGCCGGCGTCGGTGACGCCGATGACGAAGGTGAAGCTGCCGGCCACGGTCGGCGTGCCGGAGAGGACACCGGCGCCGCTCAGGCTCAGGCCCGCAGGCAGGGTGCCGGAGCTGAGCGCATAGCTGTAGGGCGCCGTGCCGCCGCTGGTGCTCAGCGTCTGGCTGTAGGCGGTGCCCGCGGTGCCGGACGGCAGCGTGGACGGGGCGACGGTCAGGGTCGGCGAGACGATCGCCAGCGTGTAGCTGCGCGCGGCCTGTCCCGCGGTGCCGGAGGTGCTGTCGGTCGCGGTCAGGGTGAAGCTGAAGTTGCCGGCCACGGTCGGCGTACCGCTCAGCGCGCCGCTGGCACCGTTGACGGTGACGCCCGCCGGCAACGCGCCGGCGCTCACCGTGTAGGCGTACGGCGCGATGCCGCCGCTGGCCGGGGTGACCGCCGCGCTGTAGGCCTGGCCGGCGGTGCCGTTGGGCAGCGTCGTCGCCGGCAGGGTCAGCGTCGGCGCCGCCACGGTCAGCGTGTAGGCACGGCTGCCGCTGGTGGGCGTGCCGCTATCGGTCGCGGACAGGGTGAAGTTGAAGCTGCCGCTGGCGGTGGGCGTGCCGGACAGTACGCCGGCGCTGCTCAGGGTCAAGCCCGCCGGTAGTGCGCCGGCGGTGAGCGAGAAGGTGTACGGCGCGGTGCCGCCGCTGGCGAGCACGGTCTGGCTGTAGGCGCTGCCGGCGGTGGCGGCAGGCAGCGATGCCGGCGCCAGGGTCACCGTCGCATCGTCGTTGAGGATCGTGCCGGTCGCGGTGGCGCGGGCGATGGTGGCGTTGCTGGCACCGGACAGATTCAGGGTGAAGGTTTCGTCCGGCTCGACGGTGGTGTCGCCGTTGATGGTCACCGCCACGTTCTGCACCGTGGTACCGGGCGAGAAGGTCAGCGTGCCGGAGCGGGCGACGTAGTCGCTGCCCGCGTTGGCGCTGCCGTCGGCGGTCGCGTAATTGACCGTGACGGTCTGGCCGCTGGCGGCGCTGAGGCTGACGGGGAACGTCGCCGTGGTGGTGCCGCTGTTGCCTTCGCTGACGCTGACGTCGCCGACCGACAACGCCGGCGCCGCGTCGTCGTTGACGATCGTCCCCTGGCCCTGCCCGTCGGCGACGGTGGCGCCGCTGACATTGCTGACGTTGACGAAGAAGGTCTCGTCGGGTTCGTTGAGCGTGTCGCCGACCACCTGCACGGTGAAGGTGGCGCTGCTGCTGCCGGCCGCAATGGTCAGCCCGTTCACGCTGGAGGAGATGTAGTCGGTGCCCGCGGTCGCGGTGCCGTTGGCGGTGGCGATGTCGAAGCTGACCCCGCCGGTGCCGGCCGGCTGGCTGAGCGAGACGGTGAAGGTGAACGCGGTATTGCCGGCATTGCCTTCGTTCTGCGACACGTCGTTGATCGACAGCGCCGGCTGGTCGTCGTTGAGGATGGTGCCGGTGGCACTGGACGGCGAGCCCACGGTGTAGCCGCTGCCCGCGTTGAGGCTGATCACCACGGTCTCGTCCGGCTCCACCGTGGTATCGGGAGTGGGATCGATGGTGATGGTGCCGCTGGTCTGGCCGGCCGCAATCACCAGCGGCGAGTTGACCGCGGCGTAGTCGGTGCCCGAGGTCGCGGTGCCGCCCACGTTGAAACCGATCGACAGCGCCGACGGCGACGCCTGGCTCAGGGTGACGGTGTAGACGAGATTGGCGCTGCCATCCTCGGCCACGCTGGCCGGCGACACCGCAATGCTCGCCGAGGGATAGTCGTCGTTGACGATGGTGGCGGTGGCGCTGGACGGGTTGCCGATCGAGTAGCCGCTACCGCTGGCCACCTGGAAGATCACCGTCTCGTCGGCTTCCACCGTGCTATCGGCGACCGGGGTGATGCTGAAACTGGCGGAGCTGGCGTTGGCCGGCACCACCACGCTGGTGACCGCGCCGGTGTAGTCGGTCCCACTGGTGGCCGTGCCGCTGCGGGTCAGGTTCACCGTGGTCGCCGAACTAGTGGTCGAGCTCAGCGTCACCGTGTAGACGAAGGCCGTGCCGCTGTCCTCGTTGGCGCTGGACGGCGAGACCGCGATGCTGGCGGTGCGCGAGGGGTTGACGGTGATGTTGAAGACAACCTGGTTGTTGTCCTCGTCCAGCAGGTAGAACGAGTCCGAGGTCGCGCCGTCGCCGTTGTTGGTGTAGGTCACTCGCTCGGTGCCGGCCGCGTCGAGCTGGCCGGTGAGGACGTAGTTACCGTGCGACGGCTGCGCGCCGTCGCTCATGCCGGTATTGGAGGGCCCGTCGCAGTTACTGACGTCGAACGTCACCGAGCCACCCGAGTTCACGGTCGCGGTCTGAGGCGTCGTGCAGTAGGGTCCGGC
The DNA here is from genome assembly GCF_040529045.1 of Xanthomonas indica. Taxonomy (NCBI): domain Bacteria; kingdom Pseudomonadati; phylum Pseudomonadota; class Gammaproteobacteria; order Lysobacterales; family Lysobacteraceae; genus Xanthomonas; species Xanthomonas indica. The sequence continues at coordinate 590,728 of NZ_CP131914.1, forward strand.
CGCCAGGCAGACCTGCGACATCGCCAGCAACAGCAGCGCCATCAGCCAACGCAACGTCAGCCGCATACCGCTCGACGCGGTGCAATTCGTAGACATATTTCGATTCCCCTAAAACGCGCCACCCCAATGGGCGCTGGCAGCCATCCTGGTGCCTCGGACTTCGCAGAACATTGGCCCCCCAAGCATCGGCCATGCGCGTCGCGCGGCCATTGGAACAGCAAGTCGGCGGCGACGTAAAGCAACAAATGCGTCATGTCTGTCTGGTTCAGCGAAATCGTCTCTTGCATGTCGCCGAAGTCGTGATTAAGTAGATGCGCACCAGACACGAGGTCTGTGCCATCAACTCCGGGGGGAGATCCGCATGAGCGAGTTCTTCATCGGTCAGATCATGCTGACCGGTTTCGCGTTTGCGCCGAAGTATTTCGCGCAGTGCAACGGGCAATTGCTGCCGATCAATCAGAACCAGGCGCTGTTCAGCCTGCTCAGCACCCGCTTCGGCGGCGATGGCAAGACCACGTTCGGCTTGCCCGACATGCGCGGGCGCACGCCGATGGGCTATGGGCCGTCGGCCGATCCGGCGTGGCAGCCGCCTGCGTTGCCGATGGGCCAGGCCGCCGGCGCGGAGACGGTGACCCTGGTGGGCGACAATCTGCCCGCACATACCCATCTGCTGGATTGCAGCAGCGTCAACGGCGACAACCGCACGCCGACCGGTCGCCTGTTCGCGAACAACAACATGTCCACCGGGACCCCGCATGCGTTGTATGCGGCGCCAGGCGCGACGATACCGCTGTCGCAGTCCACCATCGCCAACAGCGGCGGCAGCCAGCCGCATCCGAACGTACAGCCGTACACCACGATCAATTTCTGCATCGCGCTGTCCGGCATCTTCCCCTCGCGCAGCTAGGCGCATCCGCATTCGGGCGCGCAGCGCGCATCCGTGCGCGTGGCGCCTCATCGACCAGGAAGCATCTCATGGGCACCCCTTTCATTGGCGAAATCCGCATGTTCGGCTTCGGCCGCACACCCCAGGGCTGGCAGGCGTGCGACGGCTCGCTGCTGCAGATCTCCGAGTACGAACCGTTGTATGTGCTGCTCGGCACCGCGTACGGCGGCAATGGCACCACCACCTTCGCGGTGCCGGATCTGCGCGGTCGCCTGCCGATCCATCAGGGCCAGGGGCCGGGGCTCAGCAACTACGTGCTCGCCCAAAAGGCCGGCACCGAGACGGTGACGTTGACCGACCTGCAGATGCCGGCACATACGCACACCGCGCAGGCCACCACCGAGGCGGCGACCGCCACCGCGCCCGCCGGTCTGCTCCCAGCCGCCGTGAGTGGCGCCTTGTTCTATGCCAGCGACATCAGCGGTACCACCACGCTGGCAATGTCCACGCAAAGCACCTCGTTCGCCGGTGGCAACCAGCCGCACGACAACACCATGCCGACGCTGACGGTGCAGTACTGCATCGCCACCACCGGCATCTTCCCGCAACAGGCCTGATCCCTGCGCCGCGCCGGCATGGCTGCGGCACGCATCCGCTGCATCGGAGGAATCCGCTCATGACCGAACCCTATCTCGGCGAAATCCAGCTGTTCGGCTTCGACTACAACCCCTATGGCTGGGCGCTGTGCAACGGCGCCGTCCTGCCGATCACGCAGAACAGCGCGCTGTATTCGCTGCTCGGCGTGGCCTACGGTGGCAATGGCAGCAGCACGTTCCAGTTGCCGAACTTCACCGCGCGCGCCGGCTGCCAGCAAGGCCCGGGGCCCGGCCTGACTGCGCACACGCTGGGCAGCAACTTCGGATCGGCGGGCGTCAGCCTGCAAAGCACGCAGATCCCGATGCACCAGCACGGCGTCAATGCGTTCTCGCAACCGGATCCGGCCAAGAAGACTGGCGCCCCTGCCAGCGGTGCCGCCCTGTCGTCACTGAACAGCACCAGCGAACGCCCGTTCCTGGCCGTCGCGCCGAACACGCAGTTCTCCCCGACCATGGTGATGCCCACCGGCAAGGGGCTGGCGCACGAGAACCGGCAGCCGTATCTGGCGGTGAACTTCTGCATCGCGCTCAGCGGGGACTACCCCGTCTTCAGTTGAGCGGCCACACGGCCAGTGCTGCGCCAGTGCCGGCGTTTCCCGCCAGGCACGAGGCCATCGAGGCGCCAGCCGCGCTGCGGACGCGTGGCGTGGCGCTGCGCGCCGCGCACGCGGGCGACCTGCCCTGGCTGCGCGACCTGTACGCCAGCACGCGCCGCGACGAGCTGGCCGCGGTGCCATGGCCGGAACCGGCCAAGCGCGCCTTTCTCGACCAGCAGTTCGCCTTGCAGCATGCGCACTATCTGCAGCATTTCCCGTCCGCCGACTTCCTGATCGTGGAAGACCCGCGCGGGCGGCTGGGTCGGCTGTACCTGGACCGCAGCGTGGAGCCGCACGTGCTGGTCGATATCAGCCTGCTGCCGGACTGCCGCGGACAAGGCATCGGCAGCGCGCTGATCGCACATGCACAAGCACTCGCGAAGGCGGACGGGCGAGCACTCACACTGCACGTGCTGCATGCCAATCCCCAGGCGCAGCGGCTTTACGCGCGCCTGGGCTTCGTCGCCGGCGAAGCCGGCCAGACCCATCTGGCCATGCGCTGGGACGGCCCCGGCGCGGGGCCGGGCACGCGGGTCAGTTGAACACCGCCTGATACAGGAAGCCGTCGCGTTCGCGCGCGACCGGCACCAGGAAGATGCCGATCTCGCCCAGGCGCGGATGACGCATCTGGTAGGTCTGCTGCGGAAACAGGAACGCCGAGCCGTTGCGGAACAGCAGCGAGAACGGGGCGCGCCGCGCCGCGGGAGACGTCGGCAACGGCCGTGCCTCCACCAGCACGAACGCGACCTCGCCCTCGTTCAACTGCGCCGCGAACGTCTCGTTCACGCTTCCGGCGAAGTGTTCCAAGCTCAACAGCTCCATCCTTGACTCCAGGTGTGGTTCGGCACGGGCGCCCTGCCGGCATCGTCGCGTGGCGTCGCCAAGCGCACAAGCACGTGCCGGCATTTGTCCACACGGCATGCGGCGACAACGCGCCCGGCGCGATCGCGGACCGCGCAGAGACGCTGCGGCATGACACGCTGTTGCACGAACAGGGCGAAGCCGGCGCGCACACCGGCCCTTGCGGTGCCACAATACTGCACGGGCCAGTTCGGTTAAGTTCAGCCGAACGGATCGATCCTATGTTGTATTTTCGTTAAAGGTCGCGATGGCGTCTTCCGAACCCAATCTGGTGCAGTTGTCGGGCGTGCGCATCGACCGCGGCGGCCGCGCGATCCTGCGCGACGTCTCGCTGCGTGTGCCGCGCGGCAGCATCACCGCCGTGCTCGGGCCGTCCGGCAGCGGCAAGTCCACGCTGCTGGCGGCGCTGACCGGCGAACTGGTGCCGGCCGCCGGCACGCTCGAGGTGTTCGGCAAGCCGCTGCCGCGCGGCAGCCGCGCGCTGCGCGAGACGCGCAAGAGCATCGGCGTGCTGCTGCAGGGCAATGGCCTGCTCACCGACCTGAGCGTGGCCGAGAACGTGGCGCTGCCGTTGCGCGCCCACACCCGCCTGCCCGAGCCGGTGCTGCAGCGGCTGGTGGCGCTGAAGCTGCACGCGGTCGGCCTGCTGGCCGCCGCCGATGCCTGGCCGCGCGAGTTGTCCGGCGGCATGGCGCGCCGCGTGGCGCTGGCGCGGGCGCTGGCCCTGGATCCGCCGCTGATGATCTACGACGAACCCCTGACCGGCCTGGACCCGATCGCCTCCGGCGTGATCATGAGCCTGATCCAGCGCCTCAACCACACCCTGGGCCTGACCAGCATCATCGTCAGCCACCATGTCCACGAGACCCTGCCGATCTGCGACCAGGCCGTGGCCATCGCCAACGGCGGCGTGGTCTTCGCCGGCACCCCGCAGGCGCTGCAGGCCAGCAGCGATCCGCTGCTGCAGCAGTTCCTGCACGGCCGTCCCGACGGCCCGATCCCGTTCGATGCGCCGCAGCGCGCGCGGAGCGCCGCCTGATGGCCATCGTTGCCCCGATCCGTTCCCTGGGCCGCGCCGGGCTGTTCTTCCTGACCGTGCTGCGCGGCTCGCTGCCGACCCGCGACCTGCTGGCCGAGCTGATCCGCGAGATCTACAAGGTCGGCGCGCGCTCGCTGCCGATCATCGCCGTGGGCGGCGCCTTCGTCGGGCTGGTGCTGACCCTGCAGGGCTACCGCACGCTGCAGACCTACGGCGCCTCCGATGCGCTGTCGACCCTGCTCGGGCTGTCGCTGTACCGCGAACTGGCGCCGGTGCTGACCGCGCTGCTGTTCATCGGCCGCGCCGGCAGTTCCATCGCCGCCGAACTGGGCCTGATGCGCGCCACCGACCAGATCAAGGCGCTGGAGCTGATGGCGATCGATCCGGTGGCCAAGGCGGTGGCGCCGCGCTTCTGGGCGGCGGTGCTGACCGTGCCGCTGCTGACCGGCATCTTCTGCTCGCTGGCGATCAGCGCCAGCTATTTCGAGGCGGTGGGCGCGCTCGGCCTGGACCGCGGCACGTTCTGGTCGGCGCTGTCGAGCAGCGTGGATTTCTGGGACGACTTCGGCGTGGCGATGCTGAAGTCGGCGGTGTTCGGCGGCACGGCGGCGCTGGTGGCGGCCTATGTCGGCTTCCACGCCGAGCCGACCATCGAGGGCACCTCGGTGGCCACCACCCGCGCCGTGGTCAACGCCTCGCTGCTGGTGCTGATGTTCAATTTCGTCATGTCGGCGCTGCTGTTCCGCTGAGCGGCGCCAACGCGGAGCCGGCCGGCGACGGCCAGCTCCGCGGCAACATCCCGGTCGCGGCACTGGCGCCGCGGCCACGCTGAATCAACAAGGTAGACACGTTATGGCTCTCCGTGGTCCCCGTCTCGAGTTCGCCGTCGGCGCCTTCCTGCTGCTGGGCCTGGCCTCGCTGCTGGTGCTGGCGCTGGCGTCCACCAACCGCCAGTGGGGCTTCGGCGGCCACCGCTACGACCTGATCGCGCGCTTCTCGCAGATCGGCCAGCTGCGTGCGCAGGCGCCGGTGAAGATCGGCGGCGTCATCATCGGCCAGGTCGCCAAGATCGACCTGGACCCGACCAAGTTCGACTCGGTCGTCACCCTGTCCATCGACGACAAGTACAAGGATCTGCCGGCCGACACCTCGGCGGCGATCCTGACCAGCGGCCTGCTGGGCGAGAGCTATGTCGGCCTGCAGCCCGGCGGCGACCCGGACACGCTCAAGCCCGGCCAGGAAATCGCCTTCACCCAGCCGGCGGTGGACCTGATCCAGCTGGTCGGCAAGTACATGTTCGGCGGCGGCAGCGCCGGCGGCGACAAGAACGCAACGCCCGCTGCCGCACCCTCGGCCGACCCCACCACGCCCGCAACGGAACCCAAGCCATGACGATCAAACTGCTTTCCGCCGCTCTCGCCGCCGCGCTGGCCGTGGCCGCGCCCTCCGCCGCCCTGGCCCAGGCCGCCGCGCCGGCCGCTTCCGCCACCCAGGCCGGTTCGGCCAGCAAGGTGGTGCTGGAGAACAGCACGCGCATCCTGACCACGCTGGAGCAGCGCCGCAGCGAGTTCAAGAGCAACCCCACCGCGCTGCGCCAGTTCATCGACAGCGAGATGAACAAGACCTTCGACCGCGACTACGCCGCCCGCCTGGTGCTGGGCGTGCATGGCCGCGGCGCCTCCGACGGCGACGTCAAGCTGTTCGGCGACGCGATGGCCGACAACCTGATGCAGCGCTACGGCACCTCGCTGCTGACCTTCGAAGGCAAGCCGCAGGTGCGGGTGAAGTCGGAAACCCCGCTGCCGGGCGGCCGCGGCGTCAAGGTCTCCACCGAGCTGCTGCGCAGCGGCGGCGACCCGGTGCCGGTGGACTACCTGCTGCGCAACACCGGCGCGGGCTGGAAGATCTTCGACGTGATGGTCGAGGGCGTGTCCTACGTGCAGACCTTCCGCAACCAGTTCGACACCCCGCTGCGCAACAAGTCGATCGCCGAGGTCGCGGCCGAGCTGCGCAACGGCACGCTGCAGGCGGCACCGGCGAGCAACAGTGGCAAGTGATGCGCCGCAGGTGCGCCGCGACGGCGACACGCTCGCGCTGAGCGGCGTGCTCGACCGTGCGGCGGCCACCGCGCTGTGGCCGGCGGCGCTGCGCGCGCTGCCGGGCGCACGCGCGCTGGACCTGCAGGCGGTGTCGCGGGTGGACAGCGCCGGGTTGGCGCTGCTCGCCGAACTCGCCGCGCGCCTGCGCGCCCAGGGCCAGGCCGAGGTCGCCATCCATGGCGCCCCGGCCGGCCTGACCGACTTGAGCGCCGCCTACCGGCTGGCCTCGACCCTGGACTTCCACTCTCCCCCTGCGGCGAGCTGACACATGAACGTGCTGCGTATCCTCACCTCCCTGACCCTGGCCGCCGCCCTGGGCGCCTGCGCCGGCGCACCCAAGCGCACGCCGCCGCCTCCGCCGGCGGCCCCGCCCGCCCCGGCCATGTCCATGCAGGACCAGGCCGGCAGCGGCGCCGCCACGCCGGCCCCCGCACCGGCCCCCGTGGACACGGCGGCCGCAACGGCCGATACGGCGCAGGCGGCCGCGACCGCGCCGGCCACGACGACCGCGCAGGACCCGACCGCGTCCGCCGATGCGGACTACGCCGCGATCTACGGCAGCGACCCGTACAACCCGGTCGCCGATCCGACCCTGCCGGCAGGCGTGCAGGCACCGCCGAGCTACGACCCGTGGGAGAAGTTCAACCGCAAGGTGCATGCCTTCAACAACGTGGTCGACCGCAGCGTGGCGCGGCCGCTCGCGCGTGCCTACGTCAACGTGGTGCCGCGGCCGGTACGGCTGGGCGTGACCAACTTCTTCGACAACCTCAGTTCGCCGCTGACCATGGTCAACCAGCTGCTGCAGGGCCGTCCGCTGCAGGCGGGGCAGACCCTGAGCCGGTTCCTGATCAACAGCACGCTGGGCATCGGCGGCATCTTCGACCCGGCCACCGACGCCAACCTGCCGCGACGCAGCGAGGACTTCGGCCAGACCCTGGGCGTGTGGGGCTGGCGCCGCTCGCGCTATCTGGAACTGCCGTTGTTCGGCCCGCGCACGGTACGCGACGCGTTCGGCCTGGTCGGCGACGCGCCGCTGTCGCCGCTGCAGCAGATCGAGGAGGACCGTGTGCGCATCGGCCTGCAGGGTCTGCAGTTGGTGGACACGCGGGCGCAGTTGCTGTCGCTGGACAGCCTGCGCGACCAGGCACCGGACGAGTACCAGCTGACCCGCGATGCCTGGCTGCAGCGCCGCAACTACCAGATCGAGAGCGACATGCGCGGGCACAAGCGCCAGGACGACGATCTGCCGGCCTATCTGCGCGAGGAAGAGACCAATCCGACGGTACCGGTGGACGCGATGCCGGTCCCGGAGTGGCGCGGCGGTCGCTAGTCCGGCCCACGACGCACCTACGAAAAGCCCGGCTTCGGCCGGGTTTTTTTGTGTCTGAAGCTTTTGCTGGTATCACCTTTGGGCGCAGCGCGATGTGCGGGAATGAGCGCTCGTTTGCAGTGGGTGAGCGAGTGTCGCGGCGGACTACAGAGTGCAGCCGGCGTTGCTGTTGCTGTTGCTGTTGCTGTTGCTCGTGATGTTGCTGTTGATTTATTGGGGTCCCCTCGGCGCGGCAGCCACGGCGGGCGAATACCCGAAGGGCGACGCGCAGGATGCGCGTCGTTTTTCGCCGGCACATGGATGTGCCGTCGAAAAATGCCCGTCGTGGCTGCGAACCCGGAGCGCGTAGCGCGGAGGGCGCGCTGCGGGGTGTGCTTTCTTTTGGTTACTTTTCTTTGCACAAGCAAAGAAAAGTAACTCGCCGTCAGGCGAAAGTTTTGCTCTTGAACTTGCTTCCACGGTGGCGGCCGCTGAATCGTAGGAGCGGCTTCAGCCGCGACAGACAGAACGGCTCTCGCTGTCGCGGCTGAAGCCGCTCCTACAGATCTTCTCGTCCGATAGACAAACTTCAATCAACAGCAGTAGCAACAGCAAACCTTTAAAGGCTTTCGCCCTTGCGGGCGAGTTACTTTTCTTTGCTCGCGCAAAGAAAAGGTAACCAAAAGAAAGCGCGCCCTGCCTACGCGCCCTCCGCGCTGCGCGCTCCGGGTCCGCGTCCAGCCCGGGGATCCGCGGAAGGGGCATCCTGCCCCTGCCGCGGACGGCGCACATCCCTGTGCGCCGCCCCTTCGGGGTTTTTCCCCGCGCTGGCCGCCGCTTCGGAAGGGAACCCGGTAAGGCAAAGGCAACAACCAAAGCAAAAGCACAGCAACAGCCAAGGCAACGGCAACGGCAACGGCAACGGCAACGGCAACGACGATAGCCACCACGGTGCTGCAAGCGTTGGGCAGAACTTCTCCCGTCACGACAGCCGTCATCGGAAGCCACACTTGAAAACGACACGCTGGAAACCAAAAGCGCGTCCACAACCTCTTCGCTAGATCACCAGCAACCTGATAGCCAAAACAGCACCTTCAGCTCGCCCAAGCACCAACTGATGGCCTTGAGCGCAGCGCGCCGTTACCCCAGCGCCGCGTCGATCGCTGCGCGCAGGCGCGGATCCTCCGCGGTGACGTCCGGGGCGAAACGCCCGTGGACCTTGCCGTCGCGGCCAACCAGGAACTTCTCGAAATTCCACAGCACCCCCGGCGCCGGATTCGGCTCGATGCCGTAGCCGGCCAGCTTCTCGCGCATCGGGCCCTCGCCCTCGGTCTGCGGCTGCGCGGCGATCAGCGCGCGGTACAGCGGATGCGTGGCCTCGCCGGTGACCGCGATCTTGGCGAACATCGGGAAGGTCACGTCGTAGGTGAGCTGGCAGAACTGCTGGATCTCGGCCTCGCTGCCCGGCTCCTGGCCCTTGAAATCGTTGGCCGGGAAACCGAGCACTTCCAGTCCGGCCGCCTGCTTCTCGCGGTACAGCGCTTCCAGGCCCGCGTACTGCGCGGTGAGGCCGCACTTGGAGGCGACGTTGACGATCAACAGCACCTTGCCGGCGAACTCGGCCAGGGTGGCCGGCTGGCCGTCGATGCGGGTCAGCGGAATGGCGGTCAGCGACTCGGACATGGGGCATTACCTCGGTCGAAAGGAAGCGCCAGCATAGTCGCTGCCGGCACAGCATGCGCAGTGCCGTGACCGCGTGACTCAGCGCACCGACAGCTCGCCCGTGTCAGCACGTGACACCCGCTTTTGCTGCGGATCATGCGCTCCCGTAGGAGCGGCTTCAGCCGCGACAGCCGCGCCCGCAAAACCTGCTCGCGACTGCCACAGGAGGAACAAGAGCCGCCGCTACACATGTGCCGCTCGTCGCGATCAGAAGCGCGCGTAGCGGCCAGCTAGCGAGCAGGCGAGCGGCCTGCAGACGACAACCTATCCGCGATGTCGAATCGCATCGACACTGCAGGCAAGACAACGACACCTGCGTGCTGCGCGATCGGCACAGCGCGCGCATACGAAGCGGCCCCGCTGGCCCGTCCAGGTCGCGGCGCTGCATCCAACATGGCGCGTGCTGGTCGCACGCCATCCCGCGTCGACGAAACCGCCACGACGCCCTGCCATCCCAACTCGCCGCTGCGCACCGCAAGCCCTCATTCCCGGTCGTCGCTCGCCGCCTCGTCCGCCTCGACATCGTCCAGCGGCAGCGACAGTTCCAGCAGCGGCGCGGCCTGCGCATCGGCCAGGGTCTCGACCCCGCGCAGGCGGCGTTCGATGGTGCGGGTCTTGCGGCTGGCCTCGCCCAGGCTCTTGCCGACGGTGCTGATCTGCTTCTCGGCCTTTTCCAGGATGCCGGCGAACTTGCCGAACTCGCTCTTGACCGCGGCCAGCACGCCCCACACCTCGCTGGAGCGCTTCTCGATGGCGAGGGTGCGGAAGCCCATCTGCAGGCTGTTGAGCAGGGCGGTGATCGTGGTCGGCCCGGCGACGACGATGCGGTGCTCGCGCTGCAGCAGGTCGGCCAGGCCGGGGCGGCGCAGGGTCTCGGCGTACAGGCCCTCGGTGGGCAGGAACATCACCGCGAAGTCGGTGGTGTGCGGCGGGGCGATGTACTTGTCGCCGATCGACTTGGCCTGCACCCGGATCGCGCGCTCCAGCTGTGCCCCCGTCGCCTGCACCAGCTCCGGGTCGCCCTGCTCCTGCGCGTCGAGCAGGCGCTCGTAGTCCTCGCGCGGGAACTTGGCGTCGATCGGCAGCCACACCGGCGTGTCCTCGTGGCCGCGGCCGGGCAGGCGCACGGCGAAATCGACCATCTCGTTGCGCTCCGGGCGCACCCGCACGCCGCGGGCGTACTGCTCCTGGGTCAGGGTCTGCTCGAGGATGTTCTCCAGCTGCACCTCGCCCCAGCCGCCGCGGTTCTTGACGTTGCTCAGCACGCGCTTGAGGTCGCCGACGCCGGTGGCCAGCTGCTGCATCTCGCCCAGGCCGCGCTGGACCTGCTCGAGCCGTTCGGAGACCAGCTTGAAGGAGGCATCCAGGCGCGTGTTGAGGGTGGTCTGCAGCTTTTCGTCGACGGTGCCGCGCATCTGCTCGAGCTTGGCCGCGTTGTCGGCCTGCAATTCCTTCAGCCGCTCCTCCAGGGTGCTGCGCATCTCGCCCATCCGCTGCTCGTTGCGCTGGACCAGGTCACCCAGGCGCTGGCCGAGCGTGTCGGCGAAGCGCTGCTGTGCGTCCGCGCCTTCCTGGCGGCCCTTGCGCGCGTCCTCGAGCAAGGCCTCGCGCAGCGCACCCAGTTGCGCGTCGATGCGCGCGACCAGCTCGGCCTGTTGCTGACCGAACTGCGCCATGCGCGCATCCTGCTGCTGGCCGAAGGCATCGAGCTGACCGCGGATCTCGACCAGACGCTGGCTCAGCAGCTCGGCCATGCGCTGCTGCGCGGCGCCGGCCTCGACCCGGCCGCGCCGCGCGTCCTCGGTCAGCGCTTCGCGCAGCAGGTCCAGGCGCTGATCGGTGCGGGTGGACAGGTCGGCCAGGTGGCGGGCGAAACCTTCGCTGCGCGCGTCCTGCTGGCGGGCCAGGCTGTCGAGCTGCTCGCGCAGTTCGCCGCGGCCGCTGCGCTGCTCCTCGCGCAGGGCCGCCTCCAGCGCGGTGTGGTTGCCCCGCCGCAGCAACACGGCCAGCAACAGGGCGATGACGGCACACAACAGGCCAGCGAGGATCAGGAAATGGACATCGTTCTGCATGCGGTCAGTGTAGCCGGCCGCGTCTCAATCGCTGCGCCACGCGCCGGCAGGCGGAGGAGCGCGGATATACCTTGGTATCGCCGCCATGGCCTCATGCAGGCTGGTACGGGCATGGGCCGCGTGCCAAGCTTTGCGCCATCCGCTCCTGGCCCGGCCAGCGGGCGGCGCCGCGGCAGCACGCCGCGCCCGGCCATCGCGCATCGCGCGATCCGTTCCCCTGACCCCGGAGGCGCGCATGAACCCTGATCCGCATCGACGCGGCGTCAGCGCCGCATTCTCTCCCCATTCTCCCCGCCTGGTCGCTGCCCGGCGCTGAGCCGGAAGACGCCCGCCGCCCACGCCGCGACGTCCTTGCCGGCCACGCGCCGCAAGGAGGTCGTCATGTTCGTGTTCTCGCTGTTTTCCCGCCATGTCCGCCTGCAGCGCTGCCTGCAGCGCGCGCTGCGTGCCGCGGTCGCCATGCGCCGCACCGAGGCGCTGCGCCATCTGCTCGCCGCCCATGGCGCCCGCGCCTTCGCCCTGGCGCTGTCCGCGCAATCGCCGCGGGTGATGGCCGATGCGCTGTCGCTGCTGCCCGTCGCCGACCGCATCCGGGTCCGCGCGCGGCTGCCGCATGCGGCGCAGCGGCGCCTGCACGCCGCCGGGGTGAGTGCCCCGGCGGCGCACTGGCTGCATGCCGCCCTGGCCTGGTGGCCTGGGGTGCACTGACACCCGCGCGCCTGCCGCCGCGGTGTCGACTGCCATCTCGCCCCGGCATCATGCGCCCCTGCATCCGCTCATTCCCTTTCCCGGAGCCGCCATGATCGCTCCCCTCGCCCACTGGAACGCGCCCTGATGGAAGCCCTGCGCCTGTTCAATCTCGGCTCGCTGCTCGACACCCTGGTGAGCCTTACCGCCGCCTTCGTGCTCGGCGCGATCATCGGCTTCGAGCGCCAGGTACGTCAGCGCACCGCCGGGCTGCGCACCAACACCCTGGTCGCGGTCGGTGCGGCGATCTTCGTCTCGCTCGGCGACCGCCTGTTCGAGATCCACGGCGGCACCCAGGGCGCGGTGCAGGTGGTGGCCTACGTGGTCTCCGGGATCGGCTTCCTCGGCGCCGGCGCGATCATGAAGGAAGGCGCCAACGTCACCGGGCTCAACACCGCGGCCACGCTGTGGGGATCGGGCGCGGTCGGCGCCTGCGCCGGTGCCGGACTGGTCGCCGAGGCGGTGCTGGCGGCCATGTTCGTGCTGCTCAGCAATACCCTGCTACGGCCGATGGTGAACCGCATCAACCGGCATCCGCTGAAGGAATCCTCGCTGGAAGCCACCTACATGTTCTATGCGATCTGCGCGCGCGAGGTGCATGGCGAGGTGCGCGAACGGCTGATCGACCTGCTGGAGGAGGCGCACTACCCGGCGCGCGAAGTCGAGCAGCATCCGTTCGGGCACCAGGACGTGGAGATCGCCGCCACCCTGTACGCCACCGCGGTGCGCGCCGAGGAACTGGATGCGGTGGTGCAGCGCCTGGAAGGCGAACCAGGTGTACAACAGGCGTTCTGGAACGCCGGCACGGAAGGCTGAGCCAGCCATGTCCGTTCCCCTTTCCTCCCGCACGCCGCCCCGCCGATGATCGCCTGGTTCAAGCCGCTGCCGCCGCACCGCCGCCTGCTCGGCCTGGCCGCGCTGGGCCTGGCGCTGGGCGCGATCTTCGTCGCCGACACGGTCACCGACTACGCGGTGGCGGCGGCGCTGTTCTACACCGTGGCGATCCTCGGCGCGGTGCGGCTGCTGGCGCCGGCCGGGTTGGGCGTGCTGGCCGGGCTGTGCGTGGTGCTGATCGTGCTCAGCTTCCATCTCACCCATACCGGTGCCTACCGGGTCGGCGTGATCAACTCGGCGATCAGCATCGTGGTGGTGGCGGTGACCGCCTCCATCGCGGTGCGCATGGAACGCGCCAAGGCCGCCGCGCACGCGGCACAGGCGCAGTTGCTGCGGCTGGCGCGGGTACGCAGCCTGGGCAGCCTGACCGCCTCGATCGCGCACGAGGTCAACCAGCCGCTGGCGGCCATCGTCACCAGCGGCAACGCCTGCCAGCGCTGGCTCGACCAGCAGCCGCCGAACCTGGACAAGGCGCGCGCGGCGTTGGCGCGCATCCTCGCCGACGCCGAGCGCGCCGGCGAGGTGATCGCGCGGGTACGCAGCCTGACCCGCGGCGAGGCGCCACAGCAGCGCGCCTTCGACCTCAATGCCGCGGTGAACGAAGTGCTGGCGCTGTCGCAGGGCGAACTGGAACGCAGCGCGGTCAACGTGCACACCGAACTATCGGCGCTGCTGCCGCCGGTGTCGGCCGACCCGGTGCAGATCCAGCAGGTAATCGGCAACCTGCTGCTCAACGCGATCGAGGCGATGGCGGCCACGCCGGCGGCGCAACGCACGCTGCGCATCGCCACCGTGCGCGAGGACGCGCGCTCGGTGCGGCTGAGCGTGGCCGACAGCGGCGAAGGCCTGTCCGCGCAGGCGCAGGCGCACCTGTTCGATGCGTTCTGGACCACCAAGCAGGGCGGCATCGGCATCGGCCTGAGCATCAGCCGCAGCATCGTCGAGGCCGGCGGCGGGCGCATCTGGGCCGAACCCGGGCGGCCGCGCGGCGCGGTGTTCTGCGTCTGCCTGCCCATCGCTAGCGGAGCCACGCCATGAATGCCGACGCGACCGCACGCCCGGTGGTGTACCTGATCGACGACGACGCCTCGATCCGCGCCGCGCTGGAAGACCTGTTCGCCTCGGTGGACCTGCAAGTGCACGCCTTCGCCTCCACCCGCGACTTCCTGGCGCATCCGCGCACCGACGCGCCGAGCTGCCTGGTGCTGGACATCCGCATGCCCGGGCAGAGCGGCATGGACTTCCACCGCAACATGCACGAGGCCGGGCTGGCGTTGCCGACCATCTTCATCACCGGCCACGGCGACATCCCGATGAGCGTGGAGGCGATGAAGAACGGCGCCATCGAGTTCCTGACCAAGCCGTTCCGCGACCAGGACCTGCTCGACGCGATCGGCCAGGGCATCGCCCGCGACCGCGCACGCCGCGCCGCCGATGCGGCCCAGGCCGAACTGCAGGCGCGCTGGGCGCGGCTCAGCGCCGGCGAACGCGAGGTGGTGGAGCTGGTGGTGCAGGGCCTGCTGAACAAGCAGGTGGCGGCACGACTGCAGCTCAGCGAGATCACGGTGAAGGTGCGCCGCGGCAATGCGATGCGCAAGCTGGAGGTCGGCTCGCTGGCGGAGCTGGTGCGGCTGGCGGAACGGCTGGGGCGGTAGTCGGTTGCGGGAGCCGACAGTTGCCGGGCGCGGCGGAACACGTCCTGACACACCGGTATTCGGTAGGAGCGGCTTCAGCCGCGACGGGCGTCATCGGGAACGCCCGTCGCGGCTGAAGCCGCTCCTACGAGACAGAGAGACAGAGCGGTCTCCGCGCGATAGGGCCGGATGTGCGCTTCGCATCGAGCCGCACAAGCGCCGTGCCATACCGCGCCACAGGCGTAGCTTTGCTGCACCGCATTCGGCGACACTGCCGGGCTTGTCACTTCCGCACCCGAGGCCCGCATGTCGTTCCTGTTCCGGCGCAAGTCGCTCGACCTGGTCACCGTCCACGAGGCCGGCCGCCGGCTGGTGCCCTCGCTGAGCTGGCCGCATCTGGTGGCGCTGGGCATCGGCGCGATCGTCGGCACCGGCATCTACACCTTGATCGGGGTCGGCGCGCAGTTGGCCGGGCCGGCGGTGCTGGTGTCGTTCGCGGTGGCCGGGGCGATCTGCGCCTGCGCCGCGCTGGCCTACGCGGAGATGGCGACGATGATGCCGGCCGCCGGCAGCGCCTATACCTACAGCTACGTCGCGCTCGGCGAGGCGATCGCCTGGGTGGTGGGCTGGAGCCTGATCCTGGAGTACTCGCTGGTGGTCAGCACGGTGGCGGTGGGCTGGTCCGGCTACTTCGTCGGCTTCCTGCACTGGGCCAGCGCGCAAAGCGGCATGGATCTGAATCTGCCGGCGGCGCTGACCGCCGGACCGCATGCCGGCGGCATCGTCAACCTGCCGGCGGTGCTGATCACCTTCGCCGTGGCTGGCCTGCTGATGGCCGGCACCAAGGAGAGCGCCACCCTCAACGCGGTGCTGGTGGTGCTGAAGCTGATCGCCCTGGGCATCTTCGTGGCGGTGGCGCTGCCGGCGTTCCAGAGCGCCAACCTGCATCCGTTCATGCCCTACGGCTTCCCCAAGACGGTCGGCGCCGACGGCGTGGCGCACGGGGTGATGGCCGCGGCGGCGATCATCTTCTTCGCCTTCTACGGCTTCGATGCGATTTCCACCGCCGCCGAGGAAACCAAGAACCCCAAGCGCGACCTGGCGATCGGCATCGTCGGCTCGATGATCGGCTGCACCCTGATCTACATCCTGGTGGCGCTGGCCGCGGTCGGCGCCATGCGCTACGACGTGTTCGGCGCCAGCGCCGAGCCGCTGGCGCTGATCCTGCGCGAACTCGGCCACGGCAAGGCGGCGGCGGCGATCGGCGTGGTCGCGGTGATCGCGCTGCCGACCGTGCTGCTGGCGTTCCTGTACGGGCAGAGCCGGATCTTCTTCGTGATGTCGCGCGACGGCCTGCTGCCGCGCGGGCTGTCCAAGGTCAACGCACGCACCGGCACGCCGGTGGCCACCACCCTGTTCACCGCGGTGCTGGTAGCGGCGCTGGCCGGCGTGGCGCGGCTGGACGAGATCGCCGCGCTGGCCAATGCCGGCACCCTGGCCGCGTTCATCGCGGTGGCCGCGTGCATGCTGGTCCTGCGCCGCCGCGAACCCGGCCGCGCCCGCACCTTCCGCACGCCGCTGGCCTGGCTGGTCGGGCCGCTGGCGATCGGCGGCTGCCTGTACCTGTTCTGGAGCCTGCCGCATACCACGCAACTCTGGTTCGGGCTGTGGAACGTGCTGGGCGTGGTCGCCTACCTGCTGTACGGCCGCCGCAACAGCCTGCTGCAGCGTGCGCCGCAAACGCCGCGATGAGTCCGCACTTCCGGGCAGCGCTGGCACGGCACGTCGGCAGCGCCTACGCCCGCCAGCTGGCCCTGGCCGACGTGCTGGCCGAGCGTGGCTGGCAGGTGGACCTGGGCGAAGGCCGGGTGCGTTTCGGCGAGGATCTGTCGTTTCCGATGCAGCTGCTGGGCACTGCCGCCGAGGCCAGCGCCAGCTGGTTGTGGGCCTGGGCCAACACCGCCAGCCAGCTTCCGCCGGCCCTGCTGGCCGACGCGGCCGCGTTGCGCGCGCACGGCGAGCGCGAGGGCATCGCCGAACTGGCCGCGCCGTCCTCGGCGCTGGGCGAGGACGGCGGCCACCACATCGCCCTGCTCGCCGGCGCGCTGCGCGGGCACTGCTACTACCGCGCGCCGTACGACGGCGGCGCGCTGTTCTTCCTGCTCGACGACGTCCCGGCCGCGGTCTTCGCACCGTGCGACGACGCCCGCGTGCTGCGCCTGCTCGGGGAACTGCCGATGCAGTTCGCGCTCGACCACCGCGCCATGAGCGAAGGCTTCCTGGCGGACCAGGGCTATGCGCTGCAGTGCGCCGCCGCGCAGACCGTGGCGACGCGGGGCAACGCCCGCATCGTCCTGGAGTTCGATGCACAGGAGCGGCTGGTCCGCACGCAAGGCCAACTGGCCTCGGCACCGGCCGCCGCGGCGGTCACGCCGAAGCAGGCACTGGCCTGGCAGTTCTGGAAACGCAAGCGTTGAAGACGGCGGCGGCGCGTGGCACCTGCGCGCCGCCGTACCGCGCCATTACCACCAACGCACGCCTTCGAACGGGTTCCAGCTGACGCTGCCCTTGCGCAGGTGCAGGTAGTAGGCGTAGTTGGCGGCCATGCCGACCAGCAGCGAGTAGGCGATGCCCAGGCAGCGGCCGACCACCTCGGGCAGGAATGCCGCGACGATGCCCACCGCCAGCGAGATGCCGATCAGCCCCAGCGCCTTGCGCCACATGCCGAGGATGAAGAAGTAGATGAAGCCGAAGAACAGGGCGAAGAAGTTCATGTTGATCTTCAACCGGTCCATGAACGGCAGCGCCTTGAATGCCGCCTTGTACTCGGGCGTGGAGGGCGCACCGTGACGGTCGAAGAAGTCGAAGCGGAACTGCCACTTGGGGCTGAGCGGGGCGTGTTGCGGGAGATTCGGGGTTTCCATGGCGTGAGCATCCGTGTTGTAAACGTTTTCAGTTTACCTGAACAGGGCAGAGCGCGCCAAATGGGCGCGGGCTGATGCACCAACCTGGTGCGGTGCGGTGCGCTAGCGCTGGGATTGGGGATTGGGGATTGGGAGTGGCGGGGCTGGGGTTGGGGCTGACGCTGCGCCTGGCCCCGCGACGGGTCTCTCCCCGCCGCATTGCGACAGTCAGCGGTTACCGCGTCGGGACTGAAGTCCCTCCCACATGGCTTGCCTGCACGTGACGCATCCGCTGGCGAATATCCACCTGTGGGAGCGGCTTCAGCCGCGACGCGCGGGGCAGCGGACTCGCGGAGTCTGCGGCAACCACCGGTCATCGCGTCGGGACTGAAGTCCCTCCCACAAGGCTTGCTTGCACGTGGCGCATCCGCTGGCGAATACCCACCTGTGGAAGCGGCTTCAGCCGTGACGCGCGGGGCAGCGGACTCGCGGGATCCTGCGGCCACACACGTCATCGCGTCGGGACTGAAGTCCCTCCCACAAGGCTTGCCTGCGCGTGGCGTATCCGCTGGCGGGTGCCGACCTGTGGGAGCGGCTTCAGCCGCGACGCGCGGGGCAGCGGACTCGCGGAGTCTGCGGCAACCACCGGTCATCGCGTCGGGACTGAAGTCCCTCCCACAAGGCTTGCTTGCACGTGGCGCATCCGCTGGCGAATACCCACCTGTGGGAGCGGCTTCAGCCGCGACGCGCGGGGCAATGGACTCGCGGGTTCGGCGATAACCACCCGTCAGCGCATCGCGACTGAAGTCCCTCGCACAGGGGCTGACGTATCGCGACCAACGCCGCGGCTTGCAGTGCGCAGCCCAGCCGAACCGGCGGCGCGGGCGGCTATTGCGCCCGGGAGTCGCCCAGGCGCTGGCCCAGCGCGATCGCCGCGGCCACGTTGCGGGCTGCCTGGCGCAGGGCGTCCGCGGCGTCGGCCAGCGCGGCTTCGCGCGTGGACACCCGCTGCACCGCGCCGAACAGCGCGTCGATTCCCTGCGCATGCAGAGCCGACGCTCCATCGCCCAGGCCACCGGCGATGGCCAGCACCGGCACGCCATGGCGCCGGGCGATGCGGGCGAGGCCGACCGGCACCTTGCCCTGCGCGCTTTGCCCGTCCAGGCGGCCCTCGCCGGTGACCAGCAGATCGGCGCCGGCCAGGTGCGCTTCCAGCCCCAACGCCTGCGCGACGATCTCCACACCCGGCCGCAGGCGCGCGCCGAGGAAGGCGACCAGGGCCGCGCCAATGCCGCCACCCGCGCCGGCGCCGGGCAGCTGCGCCACCGCCACGCCCAGGGTGCGTTCGATCGCCTCGGCATAGTGCTGCAACCCGGCGTCGAGCTGGGCGACCATCGCCGGCGTGGCGCCCTTCTGCGGCCCGAACACCGCCGAGGCGCCGGTCGGCCCGGTCAGCGGGTTGTCGACGTCGCAGGCGACCTCGATCGTGCAGTCGCGCAGCCGCGGGTCCAGTCCGTCCAGTGCGATGCGCGCCAGTGTGCCCAGCGCGGCACCGCCGGCAGCTAGGTCGCGGCCGTGCGCGTCCAGCAGGCGCACGCCCAGCGCCTGCGCCATGCCGGCGCCGCCATCGTTGCTGGCGCTGCCGCCGATGCCGATCAGCAGCCGGCGCGCGCCGGCGTCCAGGGCGGCCAGGATCAGTTCGCCGACGCCGCGGGTGCCGGTCAGGCGTGGATCGCGCCGCGGCGGCGGCACCAGCATCAGCCCGCTGGCCGCGGCCATCTCGATCAGGGCGGTGCCGCCGTCCTCGCTCAGGCCGAATTCCGCTGCCACAGGCGCGCCCAGCGGCCCGGTCACAGTGCAGGCGACCCGGCGCCCACCGCCGCCGGCGACCAGCGCGTCCACCGTACCCTCGCCGCCGTCGGCGAACGGCAGCAACACATACTCCGCCTCCGGGAACACGCTGCGGAAGCCCGCCGCGATCTGCGCGGCCGCCTGCGCCGCGGACAGGCTTTCCTTGAACGCGTCCGGGGCGATGACGATCTTCATGCGGGGAATGCGGCGGGCGACCGCGCCTCCGCGCGGGGCGAGGCGGGCCGCTTCATGCGCGCGTTCGAAAGCAACATGGGGCGATCATAGTCGCGGCCGGCGTGACGACGTACTCCGCGGTCTCAGGCTGGCGCCAGGTGCCGCATCACCTGCAGGTCGGCGATGGCTGCGGCATAGGGAGCAAAGCGGGCATCGCCGCTGGCGAAGGCATCGGCCGCCGCCTGTGCGCTGGCCAGGTCGCGCCAGTGCGCGATGTCGACGAACTGGTCGTCGCCGTCCAACGGCGCATACGCGCGGTAATCGAGCAGGCCGGGAAAATCGGCAAGCGCAGCGCGCAGTTGCTGGCGCAGCGCCGGCATGCGCTCGCGGGCGTCGGGCTTGACGGTGAACACGGCGAGTTCGAGGACGCAATTGGAGTGGGACATGCAGGCATTCCGCAGTGAAGGAGCCGGCAGTCTGCGGATACCCTGCTGACACCGGGGTGTCAGTGACCGCGCTGCGCCCAGGCCGCGCGCTGGTGCTGGAGATACGCGTCCAGCGCCACGTGTGCCGGTACCGGCAACGGCGGCGCGCAAGGCTGTACCGCCTCGATCCGATCCAGGCGGAAATCGCGATACGCGGCGCGCAGCCCGCACCAGCTGCCCAGCGTCCAGTGCTGCCCCCAGTGGAACAGCCCCAGCGGCAGCACCGCGCGCTCGCTGGTCTCGCCCTGCAGGCTGCGATAACGCAGCCGCACGCTCCGGCGCTGCGCGGTAGCGGCGTGCAGCGCCTGCCAGCACGGCAACGCCACCGGCACGGCGCGCAGTGCGCGTGCCACCCGCGGCACCGCCGCCGGCATCGGCAAGGCCGCCTGCAGCTTGTGCAGCAGGCTCCGCGCGGCCGGCTGCAGCTGGCCGCCCCCGCTGCAGGCGAGCATCTCCACCGCCAGTTGCAAGGCCTCGACTTCCTCGCCCGACAGCGACAGCGGCGGCAGGGCGAACGCCGGGTCCAGCCGATAGCCGATGCCGGCCTCGCCGTAGACCGGAATGCCGCCGAGCGAGAGATCGTCGAGGTAGCGGTAGATGCTGCGGACCGACAGGCCCAACTCGGCGGCAAGCACGGCGGCCGTCACCGGCTGGCGCACCCGGATCAGGTTGACCAGTTGGAACAGCCGCTCGGCCTTGCGCATGCGCGGCGCGCTAGTCCACCACGCGGCAGAACACCGCCTTGAGGTAGCGCGATTCCTGCACGTGGGCCATGAACGGGTGGTCGGCGCCGGCACCGGCCACCTTCAGGATCTGGATGGTGCGGCCGGAGAAGTAGGCGGCGCGGCGCAGCATGTCCAGGAACTCGTGCTCGGCGACCAGGCCGGTGCAGGAGAAGGTGGCGAACAGGCCGCCCGGGGCGACCACGCCCAGCGCCAGCTTGTTCATGTCCAGGTACTTCTTCAGCGCCGGGATCACCTGGTCGCGGTCGCGGGTCATCTTGGCCGGGTCCAGGATCACCACGTCGTACTGGTCGCCGCGGGCAGCGGCATCGCGCAGGTACGGGAAGATGTCGGCCTGCACGAACCTGGGCCGCACGTCGTTGAGGCGGGCGTTGCCCTTGGCGATCTCGATCACGTCCTCGTCGATGTCCACGCCGACCACCTCGGTGGCGCCGCGCACCTTGGCGTAGACCGCAAAGCCGCCGGTGTTGCAGCACAGGTCGAGCACGCGCTTGCCTTCCACCTGCTGGCTCAGCCATTGGCGGTTCTCGCGCTGGTCGGCGAAGAAGCCGGTCTTGTGCGCGCCGGCCGGGTCGGCGCGGAAGCGCACGCCGTATTCGCTGATGATCGCCGGCTCCGGGCGCTCGCCGCTGCTGGACACCGGCCGGTAGTCGAAGCTCTCCTGCTTCTGCACGTGCTCTTCGGCGAAGCTGTAGAAGCGCGCGCCGGGGAACTGCGCGCGCAGCGCGGCGTAGATCCACTCGCGGTGGCGGAACATGCCGGCGCTGAAGAACTCCACCACCAGCAAGTCGCCGTAGCGGTCCACCACCAGCCCGGACAGGCCGTCGCCCTCGGCATGCACCACGCGCCAGGCGTCGCTGACCGCATCGAGTTTGAGCACGTCACGGCGCAGCGACACCGCCTCGGCGATCTTGCGCGCGAACCAGTGCTCGTCGACGGCGATGTCGGGATGGGTCTCGAGGATGCGCACGGCGATGCGCGAGTGGCCGTTGTAGAAGCCGCGGCCGACCCACGCGCCGTCCACCCCGACCACGTCCACCAGCGCACCCGGCTTGGGCTTGGCGGCGGGTTTTTCGACCAGTTTCTGGAAGATCCAAGGATGGCTGGAGCGCCAGGCGTTCTTGAGGCGGACAACGGGCAGGGGACTATTCATGAACGCCATTGTAGCCGCCCCGATTGACGGCACCGCCGGCAGCCGCAAGAATGCGCGCAGAAGGGGAGTAGCTCCCGACGTTGTCGCCGTCAATTCGAGCCCGCGGGCTCCGGTGCAACGGCAGCCGGTCCATCGGCTGCGAGCGAGACCTTCGCCGCAGTGGCGAAGGCACCCTCTGGACGACATCCGTCGTCTCCGTCCGGAACGCCTCCGCCGCCGCGGCCCCGAGGTTCCCTGTTCACTGACGGAAAATTCCCAATGGAAACGATAGGCAACGTGTGGTTGTGGGGCGGTTTCGCGATCGTGGTGGTCGTGGCGCTGCTGGCGGACCTGGTGCTGATGCGCCACGGCGGTCCGCACAAGGTCACCTTCAAGGAAGCCCTGTGGTGGAGCATCGGCTGGATCGCGCTGGCGCTGGCGTTCAATGCCGGCCTGTGGTGGTACCTGCGCGAGACCATCGACGTGGCCACCGGCAACCGCCTGGGCCTGGAGTTTTTGACCGGCTACCTGGTCGAGAAGTCGCTGGCGGTCGACAACATCTTCGTGTTCCTGATGATCATGAGCTACTTCGCGGTGCCGGAGGAGCAGCGCCAGCGCGTGCTGGTGATCGGCGTGCTCGGCGCGATCGTGCTGCGCGCGGTGATGATCTTCGCCGGCTCGGTGCTGCTGACCAAGTTCCACTGGCTGCTGTACGTGTTCGGCGCGTTCCTGCTGCTGACCGGCATCAAGATGTGGTTCTCGGCGGGCAAGGAGCCTGACCTGGAAGCCAACCCGGTGCTGCGCTTCATGCGCAAGCATCTGCGCCTGACCCCGCAGTACCACGGCAACGCGCTGAGCGTGACCCAGGAGGGCAAGCGCTGGTTCACCCCGCTGTTCGCGGTGCTGATGCTGATCGCGATCACCGACGTGATCTTCGCGGTGGACAGCATCCCGGCGATCTTCGCGATCACCACCGATCCGTTCCTCGTGCTGACCTCCAACGTGTTCGCGGTGCTGGGCCTGCGCGCGATGTTCTTCCTGCTGGCGGGCATGGCCGACCGCTTCCACCTGCTGCCCTACGGCCTGGCGATCGTGCTGGTGTTCATCGGCACCAAGATGCTGATCATCGACCTGTACAAGATCCCGGTGCTGGTGTCGCTGCTGGCGGTGGCGGCGGTGATCGGCGCGACCATCGTGCTGAGCCTGCTGCGCCCGGCCAAGCCGGCGCACTGACCGGGCGCCTGCGCCGCGGCCGCGGATTGTCCCGCGGCCGCGGCCAGTCCCTCCCATCGGCGGCGCCTTGCCTTGGTGGCGGGGCGCCGCCATCCAGGGAGCATGGACACCTCTTCGCTCCCCTCGCCCGCGCCCGAGCCCGATGCGCAGGGCCGCTTCGACCGCGCGCGGATCCTGCGTGCCTTCAATGTCAGCCTGGCCTTCGTGGCGCTGCTGGTGGCGGTGTTCGCCAGCCAGGGCCTGTTCGACTGGCGGCCCTGGGCGGTCGCGCCGCACACGGCCGCCGGCCTGCTGGGCGTGCTCACCGCGCCGCTGCTGCACGGCTCGCCGGAGCACCTGGGGGCCAACGCCGGCGCCCTGCTGATCCTGGGCACCCTGGCCGGCAGCGTGTATCCGCGTGCCACCCTGGCCGGGCTGCCGTTGCTGTGGCTGGGCTCGGGCCTGGGCGCTTGGTGGCTGGGCGATCCCGGCAGCCATCACCTGGGCGCCAGCGGCGTCGCCCACGGCCTGCTGTTCCTGGTGTTCGTGCTGGGCTTGCTGCGCCGCGACCGCGCCGCGATCGCCGCCAGCATGATCGCCTTCCTGTTCTACGGCGGCATGCTGGTGACGGTGTTGCCGCACCAGGACGGGGTGTCCTGGCAATCGCACCTGGGCGGCGCCGTGGGCGGCGTGGTCGCCGCGCTGCTGCTGCGCCATCGCGATCCGCTGCCGCCGCGCAAGCGCTACAGCTGGGAGGACGAGGAGGACACCGACGATCTGCTCGTCGCCGACGACGAACTGGAGCCACCGCCGCCGAGTCAGGTGCCGGTGCTGTGGCAGCCGCCGCAGGCGCCGCGCGGGGTGGTGCTGCGCTTCCCGCCGCGCGAGGAGCGTGACGGGGGCTGAGGTAGGCGAGGCCATGCCGGACATCCGCCTGTCGGCACCCGTAGGAGCGGCTTTAGCCGCGACGCCTTCCCGGGAACGCCCGTCGCGGCTGAAGCCGCTCCTACAGCAGCCGGGCTGCCCGCGGCAGGTCGCCACGGGCGACCTGTCCCTGCGCCGCGCCGTACACTGACCGATCCGCCGTCGCTGTCCGAGTTCGCATGTCCGTGTCGCCCATCTGCCGTTTCCGCACCACCGCCGCCGTGCTGGCGCTTGCCCTGGCCGCCTGCAGCGGCCCCGCGGTGCGGGCGCCGGCGCCGGCCAAGGCCGTGGGCTATCTGTCGGCCGCAGCGGTGCCGGACAGTCTGCAGTTGCTGCCGGCGCCCCCGGCGGCCGGCTCGCCGGGCGAGGCCTTGGACCTGGCGGTCAACCGCGAGGCGCTGGCCCTGCGCGGCAGCGCGCGCTGGCAGCAGGCCGCGCGCGACGCCGATCTGAGCTTCCCCAACGGCGCCGGCCAGTTCGCCTGTGCGCTGGGGGTGGCGATCGACGCGCAACACACCCCGCACCTGTACACCTTGCTGGAGCGCAGCCGCATCGACGCCAGCGCCGCCACCAAGGCGGCCAAGCGCCAGTACCAGCGCGCGCGGCCGTTCCTGCGCAACCAGCAGGCGGTGTGCACCCCGGGCGATCTCGACGACCTGCGCCAGAGCGGCTCGTATCCGTCGGGGCATAGCGCCATCGGCTGGGCGTGGGCGCTGACCCTGAGCGAGATCGCGCCCGAGCGCGCCGATGCGCTGATCGCGCGCGGCCGCAACTACGCCGAGAGCCGGCTGGTGTGCAACGTGCACTGGCAGAGCGACGTGCTCGCCGGCCGCTTCCTGGGCGCGGCCACGGTGGCGCGACTGCACGACGACCCGGCCTTCCGCGCCGACCTGGCCGCGGCCCGCGGCGAGATCGCGGCCGCGCGCGCGGCCGGGCGCACGCCCGCCGGCGACTGCGCCGCCGAAGCCGACGTCCTGCAGGTCCGTCCGGCCAGCGCGCTGTAAGGCGACCGCGGCCCCCGGCCGCGCAGCGGCCACGGGTCCGGCGCCTCACGCGTCGAGCGCGTCCTCCACGGCCGCCGGCGACGCCGCGACCGGGCTGCCTTCCACGACCCGCGACACCGGTGCCGGCGTCGGTGCCGGCGCGCCCAGGCGGAACAGCGCGACCAGCTGGCTCAGCTGCCCGGCTTCCTCTTCCATGGCGCGCGCCGAGGCCGTGGCCTCTTCGACCAGGGCCGCATTCTGCTGGGTGGCCTGATCCATCTGCGCCACCGTGGTGTTGACCTGCTCGATGCCCGCCGACTGCTCGCGCGAGGCCGCCGAGATCTCGCCCATGATGTCGGTGACGCGCTGCACCGAGGCCACGATTTCCTGCATGGTGGTGCCGGCCTGGTCGACCAGCGCCGAACCATCGGCCACGCGCTCGACCGACTCCTCGATCAGGCCCTTGATCTCCTTGGCCGCATTGGCCGAGCGCTGCGCCAGCGTACGCACCTCGCTGGCGACCACCGCGAAGCCGCGGCCCTGTTCGCCGGCGCGCGCGGCTTCCACCGCGGCGTTCAAGGCCAGGATGTTGGTCTGGAAGGCGATGCCGTCGATCACGCCGATGATGTCGCCGATGCGCCGGGACGAAGAGGCGATGCCCTCCATCGTGCTCACCACCTGGCCGACCACGTTGCCGCCCTGCACGGCCACCGCGGCGGCGCCGGCCGCCAGGCGGTTGGCCTGCTGCGCGTACTCGGCGTTCTGCTTGACGGTGGAGGTCAGCTCTTCCATCGAGGCGGCGGTTTCTTCCAGGCTCGCCGCCTGCTGCTCGGTGCGGCGCGACAGGTCGTCGTTGCCGGCGGCGATCTCGGCGGCGGCCGAATCGATGGACGCGGACGAGTTCTGGATGCGGCCGACGATCTCGGTCAACCGCGCGACGGTGGCGTTGGCGTCGTCGCGCATGCGCGCGAACACGCCCTCGAACTCGCCGTGCATGCGCCCGGTCAGGTCGCCGCTGGCCACTGCCTGCAGCAGCGAGGACAGCGCGCTGAGGTTGCGATCGGCCGTGCTCATCAGCTGGTTGAGGTCGACCAGGATCTGCCGGAAGTCGAAGTCGAAGGCGGCCTCGTCGCTGCGCGCGGTGAAGTCGCCGGCTGCGGCCGCCGCGGCCATGCGCTGGATCTCGCCGTTGATCCGCAACAGGTTGCGGCGCACGTCGTTGAGCGATTCGGTGATGACCGCACGTTCGCCCGGCAGCGCGTCCATTTCCTGCGACAGGTCGCCGCGCGCGTAGCGCTTGATCAGCTCGACCACGCGCAGGGTCACCGCGATGTGCCCCTCGACCAGGGCGTTGCTCGCCTGGACCATGCTGCCGAACTCGCCAGGGAACTCGGCGGCGGCGATGCGGTGGCTGGTGACGCCGGCCTCGTGCTGCGCCCCCATCTCGGTCTGCGCCTGGATCACGCGGCGCAGCTGGCGCTGCATGCTGTCCATGGCCTGCAGCAATTGCCCGACCTCGTCGCCGCTGTCGATGGCGATGGGATTGTCCAGCTTGCCCTGCGACACCGCATGCGCGGTGCGGATGGCGCGCCGCAACGGTCGGGTGATGGCGCGCGCCACGATCCAGCCGAAGACGATGCAGGCGACCGCACCGAGCACGCCCACGATCAGGCCGCCGACATTGGCGGCGATCGAGCTGTCCACGGCGTTCTGCACCGTGGCGCGGAAACGCGCGTCGGCGCTGTGGTGCATCGCGTTGAGGTGGGTGCGGTAACGCTCCAGCGAGGGCGCCATCGCCTCCATCTCTGCCGCGTCGGGTTCGCGCTGCTGCGCGAACGCCGCGGCCACGGCCGAGGCGTGCGCGTAGTACGCGTCGAACTCCTTGCCCAGGCGCGCCAGCTCCTGGGCGTTGCCCGGGTCGGTCTTCTGCAGCTTCAGGTAGGACGCGTGGATCTGCGCGGCGATCGGACGGGTCGCGTTGAGCATGTCCATGTCGCCGGCCGCCGCCGCGCCGTTCAGTCCATTGATGATCTTGTCCAGCGCCGCGACGTTGCGCGTCATGGTGTCCAGCACCGGGAAGTGCACGTCGCGGATCGCCTCCAGATGCCCGTTGTTGCGCTGGAACACCACGGTACTGAAGCCGATGTAGCCCAGCAGGCACAGGATCGACACCGCCGCCGGCAGCAGGATCTTCCAGAACAACGGCAGGGAAAGCAGACGTCTCATCATGGAGGCTCTCCGGTGGCGATCAGGGCTTGAAGACGACCTTGACGCTCGCGTCCTGCGCGCCGGCATCGATGTAACCGATCGCGCCGGGCGAGGCGGCAACCGCCTTCTTGACCGCATCGTCGCCGGCCACGTGCTTGGGACGCTGCGCCTTGCCGGTGAACATCAACTGCGACCAGTACGACTTGAGCTGGGCGGCATCGCGGCCGGTGACCTTCTTGTAGAACTCCTCGCGCGCCTTGGCGCCCTCGTCCTGGTCGATCGGCGTGGCCTGCGCGCCGCCCGGCAAGCTGTTGGACTTGGCCAGGAAGATCTGCGCCACCTGGTCCTTGCTCAGGCTGTCCACCGGGCTCTTGGACGACATCACCACCACCACCTCGGCCTGCGCGGCGGTGGAGAACAGCAGGGCCAGGGCCGCAGCGCCGGCAATCTTGTAAGCATTCATGGCGTCGTCCTCAGAACACGAAATCGAAGGAGGCCGACAGCAGGTTGTAGCTGCCGCCAGGACGGAAACCGGGCTGCAGATTGTCGAGACCGCCGTACGACCCGGCGTTGTTGACGATATGGCTGGCCTGGAACTTGAAGGCGGCGTTCTCGTACACATCCCAGCGCAGCGAGGCCGTGTAGCTGTGGCGTCCGTCCTCGGCGAGCGCGACGGCGCGGGTCATCAGCCCCAGCGGATCGGCGCCCGGGGCGATCACCGGCCCCTTCTTGTCGACGTTGGCGTAGGTCAGCGACGGGGTCAGCGCACCGAAGCGCGCGCCGGCGCTCACGTAGCCGGCGGTGGTCTTGCCGTTGAGCGAGGGCGCGTAATCGGAGCGGATGACTTCGGCGCGCGCGAACCACGAGCCCGGATCGTAGCTGTAGCCGACGCTGGCGAAGCTGCCGGCGACGCCGACCGTGCTCAGGCGCTCGGCCAGGGCCGGGTTGATCCGGCGGTACACGGCGAACAGGCGGTCCAGATCGTCGGTGCGGTAGTCGGCGTTGCCCTTGATGTAGGCCACGCGGTAGGTGGAGGCGCCCTGGTCCAGGACCAGCGACAGACCGCGCATCGCGTGCACGTCGGCCTTCTTGGAGTCGATGCGGCCGTAGAAGCCCTGCACGCTCAGCACGCTCTGGCCGACGTTATGCGTGTACACGCCTTCCACGCCGTCCATCGCCAGCAGGTAGTTGTAGACCTCGTAGGGCGGACGCACCCACGGCGTGGCGTAGCCGACGCGCTGGTACTCGGACAGCATGTACAGCGGCGCGGTGATGCGGCCGACACGCACAGCGAAATCCGGAGCGAACTGGTACTTGACGTGGGCCAGGGTGACCTTCGGCGCATACGAGGCGCGCTCGGCGTACTCGCTGGTGACCTGCAGCACGCCGCTGAACTTGTCGCTGAAAGTGGCGTTGACCTGGCCGGCGATGCGCGAATCCGGGCGCGGCGAGGTGCGCTGGCTGGCGCCGGCGCCTTCGGTGGTCTGCAGGTCGGGCGCGAAGTCGGCGTGGTCCTCGGTGGAGTGCACCAGGCCCAGCGTGCCGAAGCCGCTGAAGGACAGCTCGGGGCCATCCTGGGCCTGGACGTTGCCGGCGACGGCAGCTGCGAGCGCACCGCTCAACAGTAATACATTGAATTTCATTGAATTCCCCCAATTGCGATGGCGTGTGGACGATGGACGGCTGCCCGACCGCATCCCATCCCCGTGGAAGCGGCTCGTGACGGTAGTGAGCCGGTAACGGCGATCGCCTTGCTTTCTTGAGCGCGATCATGGTTTTTGCGACGAACGGTTCCCGGTACCCGCTCTCCGGCGCCCCGCCATGCCGGCTGGCGCCGGGGCGGCAGCCACCCTGCCGTTGGACAGGTGCCGATGGTCGCGGCGGCCCGTTAGACTCGCCGCCACTACTCGCCAAGGACCTGCACTCATGACCCAGTGGTATTTCCTGACCGGCAGCGAACAGACCCGCTCCGGCCCGTTCGACGATGCCGATGCGGTCGCCTTCGCCCGCAACAATCCCACGGCCCTGGCGTGGACCCAGGGCCAGAGCGGCTGGCTGCCGGTGGCGCAGATTCCCGCGCTGCAGGGCGGCGCGTCCTTCCTGCCCCCGGGCCTGCCGCCGCTGCCCACCGCCGCCAGCCGCGCCGACGAGATCGACTACCGCATCGTCGGCCACGAGATGCAGTTCGTGGAGATCGAGCTGGACCCGGGCGAGAGCGCGGTGGCCGAGGCCGGCGCGCTGATGTTCAAGGACGCGGCGGTGCGGATGGACACCGTGTTCGGCGACGGCTCCGGCGGCAACCAGAGCGGCCTGATGGGCAAGCTGCTGTCGGCCGGCAAGCGCCTGGTCACCGGCGAGAGCCTGTTCACCACGGTGTTCACCCATCAGGGCCATGGCAAGGCCAAGGTCGCCTTCGCCGCGCCCTACCCCGGCACGGTGCTGGCGATGAAGCTGGACCAGCACGGCGGACGCCTGATCTGCCAGAAGGACAGCTTCCTGGCCGGCGCGCGCGGGGTGTCGCTGGGCATCCACTTCCAGCGCAAGATCATGACCGGCCTGTTCGGCGGCGAAGGCTTCATCATGCAGAAGCTCGAGGGCGACGGCTGGGTGTTCGTGCACGCCGGCGGCTGCGTGGTCGAGCGCGAACTGGCCGCCGGCGAGCGGCTGGACGTGGACACCGGCTGCGTGGTCGCCTTCCATTCCTCGGTGGACATGGACGTGCGCCCGGTGAGCGGCATCAAGAGCATGTTCTTCGGCGGCGAAGGCATGTTCCTGGCCACCCTCACCGGCCCCGGCAAGGTCTGGCTGCAGTCGCTGCCGTTCTCGCGCCTGGCCGGACGCATGTTCGCGGCCGCGCCGCAGGGCGGCGGGCAGAACCGCGGCGAAGGCTCGGTGCTGGGCGGCTTCGGCCGGATCCTGGACGGCGACAACAACTTCTGAAGCAGCCCACTTAGCCCCTCTCCCCCCGGGAGAGGGGTAGGGGTGCGGGTCCGGGCGCGCAGCGCCTCGCAGACCCAAGCCTCCGCGCTTCCACTGAAGCGCCCGGACCACCCCAGCATGACCTCCGGTCGTGGGCGGTGCAGGAGGATGCGGCTATGCTCGGGCCGGCTCCTTCCTCCTTTCCGCGACGCTTCCATGACCGTGTTCCGCTCCTCGCGCCTGCTGCTGTCCCTGTCCCTGTTCGGCCTGCTTGCCGCCTGCGGCGGCGAGCCCAAGCCGGCGCCGCCGGCGCCGGTGGTGAACGGACCGGCCCCGACGCCGGCGGCCAAGCCGCTGCGCATCGGCATCGCCCTGGGCGGCGGCGCGGCCAAGGGCTTCGCCCACATCGGCGTGATCAAGATGCTGCAGGCCAACGGCCTGGAGCCGACGGTGGTGTCCGGCACCAGTGCCGGCAGCGTGGTCGGCGCGCTGTACGCCAGCGGCATGGACGCGTTCCAGATGCAGCAGGCGGCGGTGGCGCTGGACGAGAGCAGCATCCGCGACATGCGCCTGTTCTCCGGCGGCCTGGTGCAGGGCCAGGCGCTGCAGGACTACGTCAACGCCCAGCTCAAGGGCAAGCCGATCGAGAAGCTGGCCAGGCCGTTCGCCGCCGTCGCCACCCGGCTGGAGGACGGCGAGCGCACCGTGTTCGTGCGCGGCAACGCCGGCCAGGCGGTGCGCGCGTCCAGCAGCATCCCCGGCGTGTTCGAGCCGGTCGCCATCGGCAAGTTCCATTACGTGGACGGCGGCGTGGTCAGCCCGGTGCCGGTGGACGCCGCGCGGCAGCTCGGCGCCGATTTCGTCATCGCCGTGGACATCTCCAGCAAGGCCAGCGGCAAGAACCCGGGCAGCATGCTCGGCACCGTCAACCAGTCGATCGCGATCATGGGCCAGCGCCTGGGCCAGCAGGAACTGGGCCGCGCCGACATCGTGATCCGGCCCAAGGTCAACGACATCGGCGCCGCCGACTTCGCCCAGCGCAACGCCGCGATCCTGGAAGGCGAGAAGGCCGCGCTGGCGGCGATGCCGCAGATCAAGGCCAAGCTGGCACAGCTGCAGCAGCAGCGTGCGGCGGCCGCAGCCGCGGCGGCAAAGGCCGCGCAACCGGCGCCGCCGCCGTGCGAACCGCCGTCGCGGCTGGGCCGCCTGCTGCGCCGCGACGATCCCTGCAAGCCGAAGGACTAACGCGTCGCTCCCCTCTCCCCCACGGGAGAGGGGCCGGGGGTGAGG
Organism: Xanthomonas indica; assembly: GCF_040529045.1. Lineage (NCBI taxonomy): Bacteria > Pseudomonadati > Pseudomonadota > Gammaproteobacteria > Lysobacterales > Lysobacteraceae > Xanthomonas > Xanthomonas indica. The sequence continues at coordinate 622,067 of NZ_CP131914.1, forward strand.
GTCCGACCGCCAGGGCAATCTCCCTGCACAAGCAGTCCCGTCCGCACCACACCGCCAGCTCAATACCGCCAGCCCGGGCTGCAACCGAGAGCGCAGCGCCTCCGCCTGCCGCTCCCATCTCCCGCCGGGAGAGGGGCTGGGGGTGAGGGTCCGACCGCTAGCGCCAGTTCCTACCCGGCGCAGCCCCGGTACCCCACCGCACGTCAGTACCGCCAGCGCAGCGTGAAACTCACGAAGCGCGGTTCGCCGTAGTTCTGGTAGTCCAGGTTGGCCCAGTACTTCTTGTTCAGCGCATTGGTCACCGCCAGGGTCGCGGTCCACTGCGTGCTGAGCTGGTAGTTGGCGTTGAAATGCACCAGGGCGTACGGGTCCTGCACCACGGTGACCGGGCGCGTGGCGGCGCTGCCGTCGCCGACCGGACGCTGGATGTTGTAGCCGCGCACCGCGCTCTGCCAGCTCACGCCGCCGCCCAGGCTCAGGCGCTGCCAGGCGCCGGGCAGGCGCACCTGGGTGGACAGCTGCAGGTAGTCCTCCGGCAGGTTGGCGTAGATCGCGTCGGTGGGCGCGCGGGTGACCTTGGCGTGGGTGTAGCCGGCGTTGAGCGTCCAGCCCGGGCGCAGTTCGCCGTTGTATTCCAGTTCCCAGCCGCGGCTCTTGGTGCCGTCGACGCCGATGTAGGCCGAGCTGCCGTCGGGCAGCGAGGCCTCGGGCTGGGTCATGTCGCGCACCGCGTAGTTATCCTGCTTGGCCTCGAAGACCGCGGCACTGAGCAGCGCGCGGCCGTCGGCCAGCTGCGCCTTGATGCCCGCTTCCAGGTTGGAGCCCTGCACCGGCGCCAGCAGGTTGTTGTCCTTGTCCTTGTAGTTCTGCGGATTGAAGATCTCGGTGTAGCTGGCGTAGGTGGAGATGGCCGGGGTGATGTCGTAGACCAGGCCGACGTAGGGGGTGACCTCGTCGCTGACCCGGTAGCGGCCGCTGGTGCCGGTGTAGCTGCCGTCGGCGGCGAAGGCCTGGGTGCGGGTCTGCCAGGAACTCAGGCGCGCGCCGGCGATCAACGACAGCGGCTCGGCCAGGCGCAGCCGGGTGGAGGCGTACACGCCGCGCTGGGTGGTGCGTGCCTCGCGCCGCGCACCGGTGCGGGTGGTGCTGATCTGGCCCACCTCGCCGCGCCAGTCGTAGACGTTTGGGATGTAGTAGCAACGCTCGCGGCCGCAGGTGGTCCAGTCGCCCGGATAGCGCAGCGCCAGGGTCGGCGTGGTCGACTGCAGGTCCTGCCAGCTGCCGCCGATCACCACGTCGTGGTCGCGGCCGAACAGCGGGAACGTACCGGACAGGTACACGTCCAGGCCGTCGCGGGTGTCGGTGGTCTGGCCGGCGGCCGCGCGCAGGTAGATGCCGCTGCCGTCGCGCTTGGGATAGCCGCTGCCGTACACGCGCAGGTTTTCGACCTCGCCTTCGGTGCGCGCCAGGTTGACCTTCAGCAGCCAGTTTTCGCCGAAGCGCTGCTCCAGGTTGGCGAAGGTGGTGTGGGTGTTGCGCTGCCAGCGCGTCCACTTCGGCGCCAGGTTGGTGGACGTGGGCAGATCGGCGTACGCACCGTCGGCGAAGAAGTACGGCACCGTGCCCCAGGTCGCACCGATCGGGTCGTTGTCCTGGCGCTGGTAGCCGACGGTGACCGTGGTGGTGTCGGTCAGGTCGCCCTCCAGCACCGCCATGCCGGACATCTTCTGGTCGCTGTAGTGGTCGTAGTAGTAGCCGCGGTCCTGCCAGGCGGCGACGAAGCGGCTGCGGAAGCGGCCATCGGCGGTCAGCGGCGCGGTGACGTCGGCCTGGGTGCGGCGGAAGTCCCACGTGCCGAGCGAGGCCGCGAACGACGCATCGAAGGTCTTGCCGGGACGCTTGCGCAGCAGGTTGACCGTGGCCGAGGGAATGCCGGCGCCGCTGAGCAGGCCGTTGGCGCCGCGGATCACCTCGACGCGGTCGTAGAAGACCATGTCGTATTCCTGGTTGGTGGAACCGCTGTAGGTGGGCAGGCCGTCGACCTGGAAGTCGGTGATCTGGAAGCCGCGCGCGAAGTACAGCGGGCGCTGGGTGTCGTAGAAGGAGACGTTGACGCCGGTGACGTTGCGCATGACGTCGTTGATGCTGAACAGCGATTCCTCTTCCAGCCGCTGCTGGCCCAGCACGCTCACCGATTGCGGCGTCTCCTGCAGCGTCAGGGGCAGGCGGGTGGTGGTGGACGGCTGCGCGCGCGACGGGCTGCCGCTGACTTCCACCTTGTCCAGCGTGGTCGGCTGCACGTCGGCCTCGGCTGTGGCCTCGGCGGCGAACAGCGGTGCCGAGGCGGCGGAGAGCGCGGACAGCACGGCAAGGGACAGCAGGCGGCGTGGAGCGGAGGGAAGCATGGATCGATCTCGCGGGGTGGGGCGCGGCGGCGACCCGGTCGCGCCGCGGTGGAGGAAAGGACAGGCGCAGCCGCGCTCCACGTCGGGGAAACCGACGTGGCTGGCCCGGCAGGGCTGGCGGAGGGGCTGTGGCCGTGGATGGCCGTCGCAGAACGCAAATGTAAATCGTTAGCAACAACTTAACAAGGGTTGCCATGCGCAGACACGCGGCGGCACATCGTCGTGCCGCTAGCCGCGCGGCAGCGGCAGGCCGGCGAAGTCCTTGACCGTCCGCAGCACGAAGCTGGAATTGACGTCGGCGACGCCGGCGGCGTTGAGCAACTTGTCCAGCAGAAACGCGGAGAAGTGCGCCAGATCGCGGACGTAGACGTGCAGCAGATAGTCCATGTCGCCGGTCAGCGCATGGCACGCGACCACTTCGTCCCAGCCCTGCACACTGTCGGCAAAGTGGGCGATGCCGCTCTGCCCGTGCTTTTCCAACTGCACGCGGACGAAGGCCTGCAGGCCCAGGCCGATCGCCGCCGGCACCAGCCGCGCGGCATAGCCGGCAACCACACCTTCGGCTTCCAGCCGTTGCACCCGGCGCAGGCAGGCCGAGGGCGACAGGTTCACCTGCGCGGCCAGCTCGGCGTTGCTGGCGCGGCCCTGCCGCTGCAGCAGGGCGAGCAGGCGCAGGTCGGTGCGGTCGAAGGTCGGCGATCCGGTCATTTATTGCCCTGCAACATGGCTTCCACGCAATGATCTTGCGCGCAGCGCCAGGAGCCGTGCAACTTCGCAAGCCCATTGCGCGGCGGCGCGCCTACCATCGTGGCATCCCGTTCCGGAGCGTCGACCATGGATACCGCACCGCGCCGCGTCGAACACCAGCAGACCGACAAGGGCTACGTGCCGGTCTACACCACCGCCGTCGTGACCCAGCCTTGGGACAGCTACAGCGCCGACGACCACGCCACCTGGGGCACGTTGTACACGCGCCAGCGCGCGTTGCTGGTCGGCCGCGCCTGCGACGAGTTCCTGCAGGCGCAGGACGCGATGGGCATGGGTTCGCAGGCGATTCCGCGCTTCGACGAACTCAACGCCGTGCTGCAGGCGACCACCGGCTGGACCCTGGTCGGCGTCGAAGGGCTGCTGCCGGAGCTGGACTTCTTCGACCACCTGGCCAACCGCCGCTTCCCGGTGACCTGGTGGATCCGCCGTCCCGAGCAGATCGACTACATCGCCGAGCCGGACCTGTTCCACGACCTGTTCGGCCACGTGCCGCTGCTGATGAACCCGCTGTTCGCCGACTACATGCAGGCCTACGGCCGCGGCGGAGTGAAGGCGCATGCGATCGGTCCGGAGGCGCTGCAGAACCTGACCCGGCTGTACTGGTACACGGTGGAATTCGGCCTGATCGACACCCCGGACGGCCTGCGCATCTACGGCGCCGGCATTGTCTCGTCCAAGGGCGAATCGCTGTATTCGCTGGAGTCGGACGCGCCCAATCGGATCGGCTTCGACCTGCAGCGGATCATGCGCACCCGCTACCGCATCGACACCTACCAGAAGACCTACTTCGTCATCGACAGCTTCGAACAGCTGATGCAGGCGACCTCGCCGGACTTCACCCCGATCTATGCGGCACTGGCCGACCAGGCACACCTGCCCGCCGGCCAGGTGCAGCCGCATGACCGCGTATTCCATGCCGGCAGCGGCGAAGGCTGGGCGGACGGCGGCGACGTGTGAGGAGCACCAAGGCGCGATCAGCGACAGGCCGATTGCGCTGCTGCAGGCATACGTTCGCAGTGCGCATGACGCAGCGCGCCCCTCTCCCATCGGGAGAAGGGTTGAGGTGAGGGTACGAGCGCGCAGCGCGCACAGAATTGGCTAAGGCGGGTTGCCTTCCCAGGGATGCGCCGATCCGCGCAATGGCGTAAACCAGCGACCGTGCAGCGGTCGCAGGCCATTGACCTTAACGTGGATACACCAATAGCAGCACCAGCGGTTCATCGCCCACCTGCTGCAACGCGTGCCTGCTGCCGGGCCGGGTCAGCAAGGCATGGCCGGCGCGCACGTCGTACTGCGTTCCGTCCAGCACGTAGCTGCCGTGTCCGCTGACGATGTAGTAGATCTCGTCCTTGTGCTGTGGATGCAAGCCGATGCCGGCGCCCTGGTGCAGCACGCGTTTGCGCAGCACGAATGGCAGGTCCTGCACATCGGCGAAGAAGGGGTACGCCGTGGTCGGCCCTGCGCCGCCGTGCGGGCCGGGCTGGCCGCGGGCCAGCGTGTCTTCGTGCAGTACCTGCGATTGCGCCGAGGCGTGGGTGGGGCGCACCACGTCGCAATCCAGATCACGCACCAGCGCCGGGCGCAGGGTGGGCAGCGCCTGCACCACATCGCGCAGCGCCAGGCAGGCCAGGGCGTTGGCACCAGCGATGCTGAAACGGCTGGCGGCGGCAGCGTCCTGTTCGGGCACGAACAGGTACGGGCGCGCGCCCTGCTCGCCCAGCGCACGCAGCCAGGCACGGCTGCTGGCGTCGAGGTCGATCAGCACGACCTGCTGCGTGCTTGCCAGCCGTCGCAACGCCTGGATGCCTTGCGCAGGTGTATCCAGCGGCACACCCTGCATGAACAACGGGCGCGCCACCGGCGTGACCAACACAGGCGTGGCGCCCTTGGCGCGTACCTGCATCAGCGCGCGGGCAACCGTTTGCTGCAGGTCAGCATCGCGGCTGGCGTCTTCGCGCTCGACGTCGTCGTGGCCAAACTGGATCAGCACCACGTCGCCACGACGGAGTTCGCTGGCGAGCGTGTCGAGCGGACCTTCGGCGGTGATGCGGCGCGCGCTGCGCTCGTCCCTGGCGTGATTGCGCACCTGCCACGCGTTCGGGTCCAGGTAGCTTTGCAAGGGCTGGCCCCAGCCGGCCTGCGGCGCACGCTCGGCGCCGACCTCGGCAGCAACGGCGTCGCCGACGATGAACATGCGCTGCGGCTCGGCGCCGGTGACGCTCGCGAAGAGCAACAGCAATGCGGACAGGAGCAGGCGCATGGGCACTCCGCTGCGCTGGGGCTGCTTGGCACCCGATCGGTTGGCGTCATCAGGCCAGACTGACAGGGAGCAGCGCGGTAGGCGTTGACCGATCCTTCGGCCCTCACCCCAACCCCTCTCCGCGGGAGAGGGGCTCGAGCATCGCATGGTGCGATCAGGCTGCAGCGGCCTCGGCCTTCCCCAACACGCCGGCGACGAAGGCGCGCAGCTCGGCATCCTGGGCATTGTCGAAGAAGCACTGCTGGAAGCGCGGGCCGCCCACGGCCTGCTTGACCAGGTCCGGGTCCAGCGCGCGCAGGCCGTCCAGGTAGGACTTGGCCAGGGCCTGCTTGACCTGGGTCAGGATGCCGGCGTTGGCCTGCTGCGATTCGCGGCGCTCGGCCGGGTAGCCCATGCCGCGCTCGCCGCTGAAGGCCTTCTCGAAGATATAGCGCACGTTGATCTCCGCGCCCCAGCCGTAGCCCTTGGCGAAGGCCAGCGCCAGCGCGTTGCCGTTGTTGACCTGGGCGAACAGGTAGGCGTCGGTGGGCTCGATGCAGTAGCCGCAGAACACGCCCGGGTGGGCGTTGAGCGACATCATCGCGCCCTGGCCGGTGCCGCAGCCGGCGACCACGAAGTCCACCGCGCCGGCATTGAGCAGCAGGCCGGCGCAGATGCCCAGGTGGATGTAGGTCAGGCGGTGGTCGGCGTCGCCGTCCATGCCGACGTTGAACACGCTGTGGCCCTGGGCGGCGGCGACGTCGTTGAGCTGCTGCAGGATCACCGGGTTCTTGGCGGCCTGGCTGAACTCGTTCATTAGGGCGATTTTCATGGGGGTCCTTTGGTGGGGGATTGGGTGGTGGGATAGATCTGGTTGGGATGAGAGGGGTCGGCGGTGGTCGCACCCTCATCCGCCCTTCGGGCACCTTCCCCCAAAAAGGGGGCCGAGGTCCCGGAGGGAGAAGGAGGAGCGGTTAGCGGGCGAGCCAGCCGCCGTCGACCGGGATCACGGTGCCGTTGACGTAGTCCGAGGCGCTGCTGGCCAGGAACACCGCGGTGCCGCCCAGGTCTTCCGGCACGCCCCAGCGGCCGGCCGGGATGCGCTCCAGGATCGCCTGGTTGCGCGCGGCGTCGGCGCGCAGCTGCGCGGTGTTGTCGGTGGCCATGTAGCCGGGGGCGATGGCGTTGATGTTGACGCCCTTGGCGCCCCACTCGTTGGCCAGCAGGCGGGTGATGCCGGCGATGCCGGACTTGCTGGCGGTGTACGAGGGCACGCGGATGCCGCCCTGGAACGACAGCATCGAGGCGATGTTGATGATCTTGCCGCTGCCCTGGGCGATGAAGTGGCGGCCGGCGGCCTGGCACATGAAGAACGCGGACTTGATGTTGACGTTCATGACGTCGTCCCAGTCCTGCTCGCTGAAGTCCACCGCGTCGGCGCGGCGGATCAGCCCGGCGTTGTTGACCAGGATGTCGAGGCGGCCGAGGCCGGCCAGGGTCTCGTCGAGGATGCGCTGCACCGGCTCGATGCTGATCAGGTTGGCCTCGATGGCGATGAAGCGGCGGCCCAGCGCGGTGACCTTGGCCTCGGTCTCGGTCGGCGCCTGGATGCCGGCGGCGGCGATGTCGGCGCCGGCCTGCGCCAGGGCCAGGGCGATGCCTTGGCCGAGGCCGGTGTTGGCGCCGGTGACCAGGGCGACCTTGCCTTCGAGACTGAACGAGTGGGTCATTGCGGGGCTCCTAGAAGGGATGACGGTGGAGACGGTGGCGGCGCACGCGGAAGGCGGCCTACTTGAGCTGGCAGATGTCCAGCACGTGCATGTCGGTGTAATCGAGGTTCTCGCCGCCCATCGCCCAGATGAAGGCGTAGTTGGCGGTGCCGGCGCCCATGTGGATCGACCACGGCGGCGACACCACCGCCTCGTTGTTCTGCACCACGAGGTGCCGCTGCGCGTCCGGCTCGCCCATGAAGTGGTAGACGCGGTCGTTGGCGCCGAGGTCGAAGTAGAAATAGACCTCGCTGCGGCGGTCGTGCAGGTGCGGCGGCATGGTGTTCCAGACGCTGCCCGGCTTGAGCACGGTCAGGCCCAGCAGCAGCTGCGAGGACTGGCAGGTGGCCGGCACGATGTACTGGTAGATGGTGCGTTCGTTGCTGGTCTCCAGCGCGCCGCGGTCCAGCGCCACCGCCTCGGCGATCGACAGGCGCTTGGTGGCGAAGCGCGCATGCGCCGGGGTGGAGGCCAGGTAGAACTGCGCCGGCGCGGCCGCGTCGTCGGAGGCGAACACCACCTCGGCGCTGCCCATCGCCACGTACAGGCCGTCCTTCGGGCCCAGCGGATACGCGGTGCCGTCGACGGTGACGGTGCCGCTGCCGGCACCGACGTTGATCACGCCCAGCTCGCGCCGCTCCAGGAACGGGTGACCGGCCGCCGAGGCCGGCTCGGTCTGCGCCGGCAGCGTCAGCGCCTGCGTGCGCGGGACGGCGCCGCCGAGCACGAAGCGCTCGTAGTGGGTGTACTTCAGGGTCACCGCGTCGTCCACGAACAGGCCGTCGAGCAGGTACAGGTCGCGCAACTGGTCGTTGCTGGCGCCCTTGATCGCGTCGGGATGGGTGGCGTAGTGGGTCTTGCAGTACAGGGACATGGGCTTCTCCAGTGCAGGCGACGGCATGCGGCAGCCCGCCACGGAGGACAGTCTAGCGGGTCTGGTAAACCGGTGTCATTGCGCAGTGCACGAACGGCGGGGATTGGGGAGTCGGGATTCGGGATGAGAGCGCTGCAGCGCTCGCTGATGGCGTGCTAACCGGGCGGCAGGGGCTGGCCGACGTCGATGCGGTTGCCGTCGGGGTCGGCGAAGACGAAGCAGCGCAGGCCGAAATCGGCGTCGCGGATCGCCTTGATGATGCGCACGCCCTGCGCCTGCAGGCGGTCGTGCAGCGCCGCCGCGTCGTCGACCAGCAGGTGGGCGACGTTGCTGGTGCTGCCGCGGTGACCGGCGCGCAGGGTCAGGTGCAGTTCGGCGTCGTCCTTCTTCAGGATCACGAAGCCGACCGGGCTGCCGTTCTGGAACACGCTGCGGAAGCCCAGGCAGTCGGTGTAGAAGGCGACGGCGCGGGCGATCCCGGCGACGGGCACGGTCGGCGCCAGGCGGCCGAAACGGACCGCGGCGGCGGCAGGAACAGGGGACGACATGGCGAAGGCTCCTCGCAGCAAGGCCGCGTGGGTCCGCCCGGGCGGTGCCGGAACGGAGCGGGCCTTGGATGGGCGGAGCGGTGGCCGCACGGTCGGCCGGCAGTCTACACCGGCCGCGCCGCGCTCAATCCTCCGGCGGCTGGCAGGAGTCGCGCACGATCAGGTGCGGGCGCACGCTGGCCACCGCCAGCGACGGCGTGCCCTCGGGCTGGATCAGCATCGCCGCGGCGGTGCGGCCGGTGTCGCGGGTATGCCGGCGCACCGAGGTCAGCGAGGGCCACAGCCGCGAGGCCAGCGGGCTGTCGTCGTAGCCGATGATCGACAGCTGGCGCGGGATGTTGATGTTGGCGCGCAGGGCGACCTTGTACACGCCGGCGGCCATTTCGTCGTTGCCGGTGAAGATCGCGCTGGGCCGCTGCTTGCCCAGCAGCAGCTTTTCCGCCGCGGCCACGCCCGATTCGAAGGTGTAGCCGGCCTCGACGATGCGCGCCGGCGGCAGCTCGATGCCGCGCCGGGTCAGCGCGTCGATGAAGCCGGCGGTGCGCTCGTGCGCGGAGCGGTAGGCGCTGGGGCCGGTGATCAGGGCGATATCGCGGTGGCCCAGCGACAGCAAGTAGTCGGCGGCCTCGGCGGCGCCGTCGCGGTCGTGGGTGACCACCATCTGCGAGGTGTCGTCCAGCGGCAGCGAGGCGATGCGGGTGTAGCGCACGCCGATCCCGGCGAGCATGTCGGCCAGCGCCTGGTCCTCCGAGGCGCGCGGCACCAGGATCACCCCGTGCAGCTTCTGCTGCTGCACGAAGCGGCGCACGCCCTCGATGTAGCCGGGGCTGCGGCTGTCGCAGGGATGCACCACCAGCTCGAAGCTGGAGCCGCGCAGCGCGTCCAGCGCGCCGTACTGCATGTCCACGATGTACTGCGCGGTGGGATTGTCGTAGACCATGCCGATCAGGAACGAGCGGCGGAACGCCAGCCCGCGCGCCAGCGGGTCCGGCGCGTAGCCGACCTCGCGCATCAGCGCCTCGACCTTCTCGCGGGTGTCTTTGCGCACCAGCGGTGAGTTGTTGATGATCCGCGACACGGTCTTCTTCGACACCCCGGACAGGCGCGCGATGTCGTTGATCGTCGCGGCCTTGCCGTGAGCGGAAGCGGGAGCATCGGCGGGGCGGGGCTTGTTCGGCGCCATGGACGGAAAACCGGGCGAAAGAGAGGGGATTCTACTGGGTGTCATGTTCGCACCAGCGTACGGTCACGCAAGCGCTGTAGACGCAGCGCCCGGCGCGGCGCCACCGACGCCGGCCGCGGCGCTCGGCGCGAACGGCTCGCGATTGCCGCCTGGCGCACGCCACCGCACCGACTCAGGCGCGCAGCGCGCGCGGCAACCACAGCGACAGCTCCGGGAAGAACGCCACGATCAGCAGCACGCACAGCGCCGCCAGCCAGAACGGCCAGATGGTGCGCATGCTCTGGGCCACGGTGATCTGCCCGATCGAGGTGCCGATGAACAGCACCGAGCCCACCGGCGGGGTGATCAGGCCGATGCCGCCGGCCAGCACCATCACCAGGCCGAAATGGATCGGGTCGATGCCGTAGGCCTTGGCCACCGGCAGGAAGATCGGCGTGCAGATCAGGATCTTCGGCGCCAGGTCCATGAACATCCCCAGCAGCAGCAGCATCACCACGATCATCAGCAGCACCGTGTGCTGGCTGTGGGCGATGGACTGCAGGAAATGCACCGCCGCCGCCGGCACCTGCAGGTAGGCCAGCAGCCAGCCGAACACCGCCGCGGTGGCGATCACGAACAGGATCACCCCGGTGGTGCGCGCGGCATGCGTCACCGCGGCGAAGAACTCGGCCCAGCGCAACTGCCGGTACAGCAGCGCGGTCACCAGCAACGCGTACACCACCGCGATCGCCGCGCTCTCCACCGCGGTGAAGATGCCGGCGCGGATGCCGACGAAGATCAGCGCGACCAGGCCCAGGCCCGGCAACGCGCCGACCAGGCGCAGCGCCACCGCGCGCCAGCCCGGGAACGCCTCGGTGCCGTAGCCGCGCGAGCGCGCCACCGCGTAGCCGGTGAGCATCATTGCCGCGGTCATCAGCAGCGCCGGGACGATGCCGGCGGCGAACAGGTCGGCGATCGACAGGCCACCGCCGGCCGCTGCCGAGAACAGGATCAGGTTGTGCGAGGGCGGCACCAGCAGCGCCACCAGCGCCGCGGTCATGCTGACGTTGACCGCGTAGTCGCGGTCGTAGCCGCGGTTGATCATCTGCGGAATCATGGTGCCGCCGACCGCCGAGACGTCGGCGATGGCCGAGCCGGACACGCCGCCGAAGAACAGCGAGGACAGCACGCTGACCTGACCCAGGCCACCGCGCATGCGCCCGACCAGCGACGACGCCAGCGCGATCAGGCGGTCGGAGATGCCGCCGCGCAGCATCAGTTCGCCGGCGAAGATGAACAACGGGATCGCGATCAACGATGCCGAACCACTGCCGGCGGAGATCTGCTGCACCAGCACCACCGCAGGCAGGTCCAGATACAGCAGCGTGGCCAGCGCCGCCGCGCCCAGCGCGTACGCCACCGGCACGCCGATCAGCAGCAACACCACGAACAATCCCAACAGGATGGCGATGGCCATGCTCAGTTCCTCCCCACGGTGGTGCCCGGGCGCAGCACCCGCCAGGCCTGGTACAGCGCGAACACGCTCATCAGCGCGCCGCCGATCGACAGCGGCAGGTAGTTGATGCTCTGCGGCATCCGCGCGCCGGCCATCTTGATGTCCAGCCCGTCCAGCAGCAGCACCGCGCCCCACCATGCGATCACCGCGCCGATCGCGGCCACCAGCAGCGGGCGCAGCAGGTCGATGACCCGGCGCAGGGTGGCGTGCAGCGTCTCGGCCAGCAGGAAGAAGCCGAAGTGGCGGCGGGTGTGCACGCCGGCGGCGGCGCCCAGGCTCATCGCCGTGCTCAGCAGCAGCAGCGTCACCGGCTCGGTCCAGCTCGGCGAGTCGTTGAGCACGTAGCGGGTGAACACCTGCCAGCCCTGCACCACCACCAGCCCGAGCAGGGCCGCGGCGGCGATGCCGATGGCGAGGTTGGCGATGCGGTCCAGCAGCCGCTGCAGCGGCGACACCGGGAGGGCGAGGTCGTGGTCGGTCATCGGCATGGGCTCAGGCGAAGTCACGAATGCGGCGGTAGAGGGCTTCGATGTCCGGCTGCTGCCGGTACTCGGCCAGCAGCGGCGCGGCGGCCTTGCGGAAGGCCGGCATGTCGACCTCGTTGACGGCCACGCCGTAGTCGATCACCTGCTGCCGCGCCTGCGCCTCGGAGGCGTCCCACAGCCGGCGCATCACCGTCACCGACTGCCGTGCGGTCTCCAGCACCAGCGCGCGCTCGTCCGGCGTCAGCGCCTGGAAGCTGCGCCGTGACATCACCAGCACGTCCGGCGCATAGGAGTGATCGCTCTGCGACCAGTAGTGCGCGGCCTCGAAGTGGCGGCTGGACTGGAAGCTGCGCATGTTGTTTTCGGCGCCGTCGATCATGTGCGTTTCCATCGCCGAGAAGGTCTCGCCCAGCGACATCGGCGTCGGGTTGGCGCCGAGCATGCGCATCAGCTTGAGGAAGATGTCCGAGTTCGCCACGCGCAGCTTGAGCCCGTGCAGGTCCTTGGGCTGCCGCAGCGGATGCTTGGTGTTGTAGAAGCAGCGCGCGCCGGAGTCGTAGATCGCCAGCCCGACCAGGTCGCGCTGTTCGAAGCTGCGCAGGATGCTGTCGCCGACGTGGCCGTCGATCGCGCGGCGCAGGTGCGCCACCGAGTCGAACACGTACGGCAGGCACAGCGCCTGGGTCAGCGGGAAGGTGTTGTTCAACGCGCCGGAGTAGACGCGGGTGATGTCGATGGCGCCGAAGCGCGCCATGTCGATCGCCTCCGCCTCGCGGCCGAGTTGGCCGGAGTGGTACTGGCGCAGGCGCAGGCGGCCGCCGGTCTGCTGCTCCAGGGTCTGCCCGAACCAGCGCACCGCCTCCACGGTGGGGTAGTCGGCCACGTGCACGTCGGTGGCGGTGAGCAGGCGGGTATCGCCGCGCTGCGCCAGCGCACCCAGCGGCACGCTGGCCGCCGCCGCGGCGGTGATGCCTGCACCGAGGAATCGTCTACGAGTGATCATGCTGCGCCCTCCCGCGCGTCGTGGTCATCGCGCAGCCTAGGCCGCGACCGCCCTGCAATGAAGTTCGCCGTAGCCATCGAAGCGGATCGTCGCCTGCTGGCCGATGGCGATGTCGTGGATGCCGGTGGCATTGCCGGTGGCGATCAGCTCGCCGCGGCGCAGCGGCCGCCCGCGCCTGGCCGAGCGCGCCAGCGCGAACGCGAACGCCGCGCGCAGCCCGCCTGGCAGCAGCGTGGCGCCGCCGGTGCCCACGCATTGCCCTTCGATCCAGGTCTCGGCGCGCAGCGCGGTTTCGTCCAGCGCGGTCCAGTTGGGCACCTGGGGGCCCAGCAGCAGGCCGTTGTTGTTGCCGAAATCGGAGATCACCACGCGCGGACCCAACTGGTTGATCGTGGCCAGCGGGCTGCTCGCCACCTCGACCCCGACGAACAACGTCGCCGGCACCTGGGCAGCCTGCTGCGGAGTCCAGTGCAACTGGTCGGCGGGGACATCCGCGTCCAGGCGCAGCACGTACTCGGCCTCGACCGCGCCGAAGCCGCCGTCGAACACCGGGATGTCGGCTGTTCCACCGGTAGCATTCCATAGCGCAGCAGCGAAGATCGGGCCCAGCAGGCGCTCGTCCCCGGAATGGTCGCGGCGCTCGGGGGCGATGTAGCCGACCTTCCAGCCGACCACACGATCCGGCCATTGCGCGATCGCCAGGTCCTGCACGCGATAGGCGGTCTCCAGATCGTCCGGGATGACGCCGGGGAAATCGGGCAGTGCACGCCCCTGGCGGCGGGCCTGGACGAAGCGGGCCGCGATATCGGCCAACGCGGGCGGTGGCGTCTGCGACGGGCCGGAAGGAAGGCTCAAGGGCATCTCCGCAAGGATGGGGGGTCGGGAATTGCTGCGCCGCGCATCGACAGCGCGTTGCGCCGTTGTATATGGTAAACCGGTGTCATTGGCAATGTGCGGTGCGGCAAAGGGCCGGGAATCGGGAATCGGGAATCGGGAATCGGGAATCGGGAATCGGGAATCGGGAATCGGGAATCGGGAATCGGGAATCGGGAATCGGGAATCGGGAATCGGCAACAGCAACAGCAACAGCAACAGCAACAGCAACAGCAACACAGCGTCATGCGTTGGCGCAGGCCGCGCGCACACTGGAAGCCACGCGCTCTCGGCGGCCATCCGCGCCGCGCGGCTTCCTCCACCCACGCGAGATCTCGATGATGTCGGCCCACCTCCTCCCTACCCGCCTACGTCCCACCGAATCCCTGTCCCCGCGCTGCGGCAGGCGCCGGTCGCGTCCCCGCATCGCCGTGCTGGCGGCGCTGGGCCTGTTGCTGGGCGCCCTCGGCACGGCCGCGGCGGCCGAGCGGCCGGCCAGCGAGAGCGCCGCCGAGCTGGCGGCGCGGCTGCCGCTGTGGCCCGGTCCGGCGCCGGGGTCGACGGCCGGGCCCGAGCAAGCGCACCTGGTCGAGCGCAGCGACGACCCTGCCCTGCCCGACCGCGCGCTCAGCGGCCGCTACCAGCCCTACCTGGTGGTGTACCGGCCGAAGCACCCGAACGGCAGCGCGCTGCTGGTGGCGCCCGGCGGCGGTTACGCGCGCATCGTGCTGGACAAGGAAGGGACGGCCCTGGTGCCGATCTTCGCCGAACAAGCCGGTATCACCCTGTTCGTGCTGCGCTACCGGCTGCCCGACGCGGCCGTCGACGGCGCCGCGGCGCGCGACCAGCCGCTGGCCGACGCGCAGCGCGCGCTGCGCCTGATCCGCGCGCATGCCGCGGACTACGGCGTGGACCCGCAGCGCATCGGCGCGATCGGCTTCTCCGCCGGCGGCCACGTCGCCGCCAGCCTCGGCACCCTCTACGACGACCCGGTGTATCCGGCCCGCGATGCGATCGACCGGGTCAGCGCGCGACCGGACTTCCTGCTGCTGCTGTACCCGGTCATCGACATGGGCAGCGGCACCGCGGCGCACACCGGCTCGCGGCTGCGGCTGCTCGGCCGCCACCCGGATGCGGCGACCATGGCCGCCTACTCGCTGCAGAACCGCGTGCACGCCGGCATGCCGCCCACCTTCCTGGTGCAGGCGCAGGACGACCCGGTGGTATCGGTGGAGAACAGCCTGCTGTTCTACCAGGCGCTGCGCCAGGCGGGGATACCGGCCGAGCTGCACCTGTTCGCGCACGGCGGCCATGGCTTCGGTGTCCGTGGCATCGCCGGCCTGCCGGTGGCGGCCTGGCCGCAACTGGCGTTGAGCTGGATGCGTAACGTGCAGGACGATCCGCGTGCCCGCGCGCCGATCCCGCCGCCGGCGGGCGGGAAGTGAACCACATGGCCTGCGCGCCGCTGCACGCCCCGCCAGGCGATCGCGTCGCCGGTGGCCGCCGCGCCGCCACGCCGCGACCGCGTCCCCGATCGCCTCGTCAGGAGTCCGTCCACGCATGACCGTCCGCCCTCGCCTGCCCGGCGCGCACACCGCCGCCTCCGCCGCTGCCGCCCCCGCCGACCACGGCCGGCGCCGCTTCCTGCGCGACGGCGCACTCGGCGCGCTGGCCTTGAGCGGCGCGCTGCCCGGTATCGCGACCGCGGCGGCGCCGACGCCAGCGGCGCCGCTGGCGCGCACCCGCAGCGGCCGCATCCGTGGCGTGCGCGACCAGGGCGTGTGCGTGTTCAAGGGCATCCCCTACGGCGCCGACACCGCGCCGCGGCGCTTCCAGCCGGCGCTGCAGGAACGGCCCTGGCACGGCGTACGCGACTGCAGCGCCTATGCCGCCTCGGCGCCGCAGCGAGGATCCGAGCCGGTCAGCGAGGACTGCCTGTTCCTCAACGTGTGGACCCCCGGCTTGCGCGATGGCGCGCGGCGCCCGATCCTGGTCTACATCCACGGCGGCGCCTACAACAACGGCTCCGGCAGCGACCCGCTGTACGACGGCGTGCGCCTGTGCCAACGCGGCGACGTGGTGGTGGTCAGCGTCAATCACCGCCTCAACGCCTTCGGTTATCTGTATCTGGCGCCGTTCGGCGGCCCCGCCTATGCCGCCTCGGGCAACGTCGGCCAACTCGACCTGGTGCAGGCGCTGCACTGGGTGCGCGCGCACGCGGCCGAGTTCGGCGGCGATGCCGGCAACGTCACCGTGTTCGGCCAGTCCGGCGGCGGCGCCAAGATCGCCACATTGATGGCGATGCCGGCCGCGCAGGGCCTGTTTCACCGCGCCTGGACCATGAGCGGGCAGCAAGTCACCGCCGCCGGGCCGCGAGCGGCCAGCCAGCGCGCGCAGTTGCTGCTGCAGGCCCTGCAGTTGGCGCCATCGCAACTGGACGCGCTGCGCACGCTGCCGCTGCAGCGCGTGCTCGAGGCCACGCGCACGCCCGATCCCTCGCGCGCCGAGCGCACCGCGCTGTACCTGGGCCCGGTGCTGGATGCACAGGTGCTGCACCGGCATCCGTTCTGGCCGGACGCGCCGCCGCAATCGGCGCGCATCCCGATGGTGATCGGCAACACCCGCGACGAGACGCGTGCCTTCCTCGGCCACGATCCGGCCAACTTCGCGCTGAGCTGGGACGCCTTGCCGGACAAGCTGGCGCAGGAGCAGTTCGTGGACCTGTCGCCGCAGGTGGTGATTGCCGAGTACCGGCGGCTGTATCCGCACTACACGCCGAGCGAGGTGTTCTTTGCCGCCACCACCGCCGGCCGCTCCTGGCGCGGCGCGGTGGAGGAAGCCGAGGCGCGCGCGCGGCAGGGCGCGCCGACCTGGGTCTACCAGCTCGACTGGGGCTCGCCGCTGGACGGCGGCAAGTTCGGCGCTTTCCACACCCTGGACATCCCGCTGGTGTTCGACAACATCCGCCAGCCCGGATCGCGCGCCGGCGACGGCGCCGACGCGCAGCGCATGGCCGATGCGATGAGCGCCGCGCTGCTGGCCTTCGCCCGCCACGGCGATCCCAACCACGCCGGCCTGCCGCGCTGGGAGCCGTATTCGTTGGCCCAGCGCGAGACCCTGCTGTTCGACACCGACAGCCGCCTGGCGCACGACCCGCGCGGCGGCGAGCGCCGGCTCTACGCGCAGGTGCCGTTCGTGCAGCGCGGAACGTTCTGAGCGCCTGCGCCGCGTGGCCGCGCCGTCACCGGCGTGGCACAGGCGCAGACCAGGGCCGGGGTCACGTCGGCGAACGTGCGCATCCGCGACAATCCGGGCTCCCGCAGGCTGCCAGACCGCCACCATGCCGCCTTCCGCACCGCAGACGACCCTGCTCGCGCGCATCGACGATTGCTACCGCGCACTCAGCGGTCACGGCCTGTATTGCCCCGACGCCATCGCCGACCGCTACCACTGGCTGCATGCGCAGGCGCCGTACGCCATCCTGGCGCATGACGCCAGCGCCGACCCGGTGTTCTTCTACGCCAATCGCTGCGCCTTGCGCTGCTTCAAGTACAGCGAGGACGAGATGCTCGCACTCCCCTCGCGGCTGAGTGCAGCCCCGGCCAACCGCGCCGAACGGCAGCGGCTGCTCGATGCGGTCGCCCAGCGCGGCATTGCCGATGGCTACAGCGGGCAGCGGGTGGACAAGCAGGGCAACCGCTTCGTGATCCACGATGGTGAAGTCTGGCAGTTGGGCTTCGGCAGCAGCGCCGGGTGGGGCCAGGCCGCGCTGTTCTGGCCCAGCCCTCGGCATACGGTGGTGCTGGCGTAGCGGCAGGCAACGTGCCTCGTGGGAACGACTTCAGCGGCGACGCGCATTGCCGGTCACGCCTGTCGCGGCTGTAGCCGCTCCTACAACCGTGGAGCGCGCATCGAGGCGTCGGCCGGGCCGTGGTGAAAGGGACTTGCATTGCGGCGCGCGGCGCACCACGCACACGGATCCGCTACTGCCTGGCGCGGCGGAACGCATGGCGTTGCGCGCGGGGTAGTGAGCCTGCGCCGCACCAAGCAGCCAAACGCGCGCAGGGCATCGTCGCCGCCCGCCATGGCCGTACCGGTACATGGCGGTTGCCGCATGCCTACCAGCCGGTGTCCTCGGCCAGCACCACGCGGTTGCCGACGGCGCGCGCGGCGTCCAGCAGCGCCTCGGCGCGCTGCATCAGCGTGGCCGGTGTGTCCTCCGGCGCGGCCAGCAGCGCACCGACGCTGACCGTCAGCGCCGGCGCGTCCGCCGCGTCCTGCGCGATCGCCATCACCTCGACCATGTCGCGTAGCGCCGGCGCCACCTGCCGCAGGTGCGCGCCGCTGGCGTCGTACAGCACCAGCGCGAAACGATCGGCCCCGATGCGCATGGCCACGTCCAGCGGCCGCAGCAGGCATTGCATGGCCTCGGCCACCTCCAGCACCGCACGGTCGGCGGCCCCGGCGCCGCTGCGCTGCTTCAGCGCGGCGAAGCCGTCGAGTTCGACCAGGATCAGCGCCAGGCCGCGCTGCAGGCGCCCGCGTTCGGCCAGCGCCACCGCCAGGTGTTCGTCGAAGCGGCGGCGGTCGCCCAGGCCGGTGAGCGCGTCGCGCAAGGCCTCGTCGTCGCGCACCCGCCGCTGCAGGAAACCTTCGCGGCGCGAGTGTTCGCGCAGGTAGCCGCCGACCGCACCGACCGGCACGGCCGTCCACAGCAGCCATTGCAGGCGCAGATAAGCGTCGCGTGCTGCGCCGTCCAGCAACAGGTGGCCGGCGGCGGCGCTGATCGCGCACAACAGCAGCGCCACCGCCACGCTCTGCCACAGCGCCAGGCCCAGCGGAAAGAACCCGGCCACGATCACCAGGGTCATCACCGCCGCCGCATAGCGCAGCTCCTGCGGCGGGTAACCGATGCTCGACAGCACCAGCCCGGTGCCGCCGACCAGCAACAGCAACGCGGCGCGGCCGGGGCCGTGCGTGTCGGCGCGGTGGATCGCGGCCGCCACCCACAGCAGTGCCAGCAGGGTCGCCGCGCGCACCGCGATCGCATAGCCGAGCAGGCCGCCGCCGCCGCGCCAGCCGAAATGCACCGCATCCCAAGCCAGCAGCAGCAGCGCGATCAATACGCCCAGCGAGGCCGCCACGCGCTGCGCGAAGCCCAGCGTGGCGGCGGTGTAGTGGCGGTACGCCCGTTCCAGCGGAGGATCGAAACGCAGCGCGGCGAATCCCTTGCGCAGTTGCGCCGCGTAGGCCTCGCCCGGCGGCGTGTCGTGTGGCTCCTGGTAACGCTCGTGCATGCAGTCCCCTGTCGACGGCAGCGCGGCGCGAAGTGCGGAGCAGGTCACATCAAACGTGCAACCCGACTCCATTTCGCGCGGACGCTGCGGTGCCCACGTCGAGACCATGAAAAAGCACCGGCGCGCGATTGTCCACTTTCGCGGCCATCGATTGCGTGACAGCGGCACCCTACCGTGCCGCATGGCGTGCGCTGCGGCGCCTCAGCGCGGCGGCGGGAACGCCCACACGCTGTGCGGATCGCCGCCCTGCCCGCGACGGTACGCCGCGCGCGCCATCTGCCAGTAGGCCCAGGCCAGCAGCAACGCACAGGCGTCGATCGCCAGCAGGGTGCCGCTGCTCCACGGCGCCACCCAACCGGCGGCACCGCGCAACCCGGCCAGCGGCACCAACGCGGTCAACGTCGCGCAGGCCAGCAGCAGTTCGTAGGCGCCGCGCGCCGTCGGCCGCAGCAGCGCCCAGGCCACCGCGAGCGCGAACACCGCGTAGTACGCGCCACGCTCCATGCCCGGCGGCAGCAGGCGCGCAGCCACGAACAGCGCCGAGACCCCGGCCACGCAGCCCAGGCACACGCCGGTGGTGAGCCGTGCCATGACGTGGGTGCGCAGCGGCTGCGCGTGCTGGCGGCGCTTGCGCCGTGCTTCCACCCACAGCAGGTTGCCGCTGTAGAACAGGAACGCGCCGCCGAGCCCGAGCAGGAAGTACAGCCATTGCAGCGGCCAACGCCCGTAGTTGCCGAAGTGCAGGGTCTGCAGGCCGCGCAGCGCGGCCACGCCCGGCGACATGGTCTGCGGCGACAGCACCCGCAGCACCTGGCCGTCGGCCGCGCGCAGCGCCACGCCGCCGAGGGTGTTGAGCCGGCGCTGGTCCTGGTGGCCGTAGAGCTCCACCTGCGCGTTGGCGTCGCCGGCGTCGTGGAAGGACAGGCTCTCCGGCACGAAGCCGGGATTGGCCGCGCGCGCCCGCGCCACCAACTCGGCCACCGGCAGCATCGGCGCAGGCACGTGCGCGGGCTGCACGTGCGGGGCCAGTTCGAAGTCCGGCTGCAGCACCTGCATCAGCTTGCCGTCGAACACCAGGTACTGGAACGGCGCCAGCAGCAGCACGCCCAGGGTCAGCACCGCGCCGGACCAGGCGAAGATCACGTGGAACGGCAGCGACAGCATGCCGATGGCGTTGTGCGCGTCCTGCCACAGGCGCTTGACGTTGCGGCCGCGGCGCAGCGCGAACAGGTCCTTGAGCAGCACCGGCGCATACAGCACCACGCCGCTGACCAGGGCCAGCCCGTACAGCAGGCAGACCACGCCGAACAGGTAGGTGCCGAAGGTGCGCGGCAGGCCGGCAGTGAAATGCAGGTCGTACAGGAAGTCCACGAAGCCGCTGCGCTGCGGCAGTTGCAGCGGTTGCCCATCGGCGCCGGGCTGGAACTGCACCATGCCGCCGAAGGCCTGCTGTGCCGCCGGCCCGAACGCATACAGCTGCGGCAACGCGCGGCCCTCGCCCGGCAGCATCAGCGTGTAGGACTCGGCCAGCGCCGGATGCCGCGCCAGCACCGCATCGGCCAGCGCCTGCGCGGCCTGTTCCGACGGCAGCGCAGGCGCGTGCACGTCAGGCGGCCGCGGCCACTGTTCCAAGTCGTGGGTGAACACGTTGATCGCCCCGGCATAGAAGGCGATGAACAAGGCCATGCCGGCGAGCAGACCCATCCAGCTGTGCGCCGACAGGAACTGGCGCAGGGTCGCGGCCTTCATGGGGTCACCTGCACGAGATGGCTGGCCTTGAGCAGGAACAGCGCCACGTAGCACAGCGCGGTCGCCGCGCCCAGCCACAGCCACGCGCGTGCGCCGCTGCGGAACACGAAGGCCAGCGACATCGCGCCGATCCACGCCGGGAACACCAGCAACAGCCAGGGCAGCGTATGCACCTGCAGATTGCCCGGCCACAGCAACACGCACAGGCCGATCGCACCCACCGCCAGCGGCAGGCCGAGCACGATCGCCGCCAGCCACCTAGCCCACATCGCCAGCCCCTCGGTGCAATTGCCGCCACGCATCCAGGTACGGCAAGGCCACCGCCGCCAGCATCGTCGCGCTCAATGCGGCGAAGACGCCGGCCCACACGCCGAGCGCGGCGATCGCCGCACCCAGCGCCGCCACGCACAGCAGCGTGCCGGCCACGCGCAGCGCGCGCGCGCGCCGGCGCCAGGCCGGGCACAGCCGCTGATGCGCGGTGGCCAGGTAGAACGCCAGCGCCGCCAGCGCGGCGGCCAGCAGATAGCCGGCGGTGGCGAGGGCGGTCATCACCAGCGCGCCTCGAAGCCGATGCCGACCACCCGCGGCGCGCCCAGGATCGCGACCGGCTCGGTGGCCCAGCGGTACTGCACGTAGTCGCGGTCGAGCAGGTTGTTGGCGAAGATCCACGCGCTCCAGTCCAGGTTCTCGTAGCCGAACTTGGCGTTGACCACGGTGCGCGAGGCCAGCTGCACGGCGCCGGCGCCGATGTCGGTGTACACGCGGTCGCGGAAGCTGGCGTTGAGGTTGGCCAGCCAGCCGTCGGCAAAGCGCCAGTTGGCGCCCAGCGCGGCGGTCCAGTGCGGCGCGTAGGCGAACTCGCGGCCGGCGTAGTCGATGACCGAGGCGCCGGCGATGGTGGCGAAGCTGTCGTAGCGGGTGTGCGCATAGCCCAGCGAGCCGTACCAGTCGAAGGCCTCGTTGGGGCGATGGCTGGCCTCCAGCTCGGCCCCGTACAGATGCGCGCGGCCGGCGTTGACGGTGTTGTAGTCGAAGCTGTTGAGGCCGAAGTAGGCGGTGGTCTGCTTGTCCTTCCAGTCGATGTAGTAGGCGTTGGCGTTGAGGGTCAGGCGCCGGTCCAGCCACTGCGAGCGCAGCGAGGCCTCGTAGTTCCAGGTGTATTCCGGGTCGTAGGGGAAGGCCTGGCTGCGCGCGGAGTTGAAGCTGGAGCCGCCGGAGCGGTAACCGCGCTGCACCACCAGGCTGGTCGACAGGTCCGGATTCCAGTCGTAGCGCACGCCGAGCTTGGGCAGCAAGGCGTCGAAGTCGCGCGTGTTCCAGGCCACCTCGCCGTTGGCCGAGCGCACGATGCCGGCCACGCCCTGGTTGATCGCGACGATGGCCCGGTACAGCGCGGTGCCGCTGGCGGCGAAGGCGGCCGGGTCGGGATAGCGGCCGGCGAAGGCGGCGGTGGTGTCGGAGGCCATGGCGTAGCGCTGGCGGTCGTAGCGCAGCCCGCCCAGCAGCGAGAAGCCGCTGCCGACCTGCCACTGGCCGTCGGCGAACAGCGCGCGGTTGCTGGAGCGGGTCGGGCTGGCGCTGACGTAGTCGACCGGAATCACCGGCAGCGCCTGCGCGTAGCGGGTGGCGATCGCGGTGGCGGTGGCGGCCGGGAAGCCGGCGCTGCGCAGCAGGCCGGCGATGGTCGTGGTCGGCGTGGCGACGTTGTTCAGCAGTTGCGCGTCGTTGTCTTCCACGTGCCGCGCCCAGTACGCGCCGATCAGGCCCTGCACCGAGGCGCCGGCGTAGTGCAGGCGCAGTTCCTGCGAGGCGGTGGTGTCGTCGAGCTGGCGCTGCGCGTAGCCGGCGTTGTCCGGGCCATGGTCCATGTCCCACAGGCTGGACGAGGTGACCTTGTTCCAGGCGCTGACCGAGGACAGCGACCAGGCGTCGGAAAGCGCGTAGTCGGCCTGTAGGGTGACGATGTCGCTGTCGCTGCGGGTGCGGTCCGGGGTGTTGTTGGTGGCGTAGCGGTGCTCGAGGTAGTCGGGCAGGTCGGTGCGCACGTAGGTGTACATGTACGGGCCGGTGCGGTGCGAGCGGGTGTAGCCCAGTTGCACCTTCAGCCCGGCGATCGCCGACGGCGTCCACAGCAGCTTGCCGCGATAGATCGCCGAGACCTGCGCGTCGTCGGCGGCCTGGCGGGTGAGGTTCCAGGTGTAGCCGTCGAAGCTGCGCTGCTCCACCGAGGCGCGGAACGCCAGCTCGTCGGGCACGATCGGCCCGCCGATCGCGCCGGCCAGGCTGCGGTCGGACGGATCGGAGGCCAGCACCCGCAGCTTGCCCTGCCAATCCATGGTCGGCTCGGCGGTGCGCAGGACGATCGCGCCCGCCAGGGCGTTCTCGCCCTGCAGGGTGGACTGCGGACCGCGCAGGACCTCCACCTGCTGCAGGTCCCACAGGCTCAGCGGCGCCCAGCTGATCGCCTTCCACGGCAGGGCGGCGCCGTCCAGGTAGATGGTGGCCAGCGGCGCATCGCTGCCGCCGTCGATGTTGCGGATGCCGCGGATGCTGAAGCCGGCATCGCCATAGGTCTGCGCCATGTTGGCGGTGCGGTTGAACACCTCGTAGGCGTTCTGCAGGTTCTCCTGCTCGATGCGCGCCTCGGTGGTGACGGCGACCGAGCTGGTGGTGTCCTGCACGCTGCGGCCGCTCTTCTCGCCGGTGACGACGATCTGGTCGAGGGTGGTGGGATCGGGGGGAGGCGCGACTTCGGCGCCAGCGGCGCGCGTTGTGGGCGCCCAGCCCAGCAGGATGGACACGACAGACAAGGACAACACCGATCGCGCGACGCGCATGCACCACTCCCCCCGAAAGACTCACGGATGAAGGCATGGCGGCGGCTGTGCCCGGCTGCCGGACCCGGCAGCGCTGGGCGCGGACTGTAGCAGAGCGGGGGCGGGGCCGCCATGGGATTTGGGATGGGCGGCAGGTTTGCTCGGGGGTCTTGGGGGCGTGGGAGCGGCTTCAGCCGCGACGGGGGTTCCCGGGAACGCTCGTCGCGGCTGAAGCCGCTCCTACGGGTGGGCATCGCGCCAACGTATGCGTCACGCGCAGAGACGTGTTGTGGGAGGGACTTCAGTCCCGACGCAGTAGTAACCGGCGGCTGCCGCAATGCGGGGGGCGATCGTCTCAGGGGACTAGCGAGGCTGGCGCATCGCGCGTCGTGGCTGAAGCCGCTCCTACAGTTCTTCTCGTCCGGCACTCACGCTTGAAGCAACAGCAAAGGCTTTCGCCCTTGCGGGCGAGTTACTTTTCTTTGCTTGTGCAAAGAAAAGTAACCAAAAGAAAGCACACCCTGCCTCGCGCCCTCCGCGCTGCGCGCTCCGGGTCCGCGTCCATCACGGGGATCCGCGGAAGGGGGCATCCTGCCCCTGCCGCGGACGGCGTACATCCATGTACGCCGCCCTTCGGGTTTTTCCCCGCGATGGCCGCCGCTTCGGAAGGGAACCCGGTGAATCAAAAGCAAGAGCCAAAGCCAGGCAACAACAACAGCAACAGCAACAGCAACGGCAACGGCAACGGCAACGGCAACGGCAACGGCGACGGCGACGGCGACGGCTATCGTCACAGCGGCGGCAACGTGCTCCTATCAAACGCAAACGGGCAGGAGAACCATCGCCCTCCTACCCGCTGGCGCCGGCGTGTGCTGCCGGCGCGTGTGCTGCGATGCCTGCGATCAGTGCCAGTGCAGGTTGAACGAGACGCCGACGATGCGCGGTTCGTTGTACACGGCCGCCATGTAGTTCTCGATCACGCCCTTGAGGTTCTTCTCGTTGGTGATGTTGCGGGCGAATGCGGCCACTTCCCATGCGCCGTAGTCGCCGGTGTAGCCCAGCTTGAGGCCGCCCTCGAAGTTGCCGTTGGAGGTGAACTCGGTGGAGTCGTACAGCACGAAGCTGGTGTAGCCCTGCTTGTTCCAGTCGGTGGCGACGAAGAACGCGCCGCCGTCGTTGACCGGGATGTCGTAGCGGGCGGCCAGGTTGACATTGTACTTGGGGGCGTTCGGCAACGGGTTGCCGTCGATCTGGGCGAAGGTGTTGTTGCCGATGCGGATGGTCGGATCCTTCACCGTGCACACCACCACGCCGTTCAGGCCGCACACCTGCGCATACACGCGCTTGTCCTGGATCTCGCTGTGCAGCAGGCTCAGGCCGGCGGTCAGCGACAGGTTGGGGATCGGGCGCCAGTCCAGGTCCGCTTCCATGCCGTAGGCCTTGGCCTTGTCGGCGTTGAACAGCACGCCGTTGCCGTTGGCGTCGTTGCCGTTGAGCTGGATGTCGTCGACGGTGTAGGTGAAGCCGGTGACGTTCAAACGCAGGCGGTTGTCGAACAGGTTGCTCTTGATGCCGGCTTCCCACGACAGGATGGTTTCCGAGTCGGCGGTGGTGAAGTCGGAGTTGAACACCGCCGAACGGCCCTGGATGGTCGGACCGCGGAAGCCGCGGGCGACCTTCGCGTACACGTTGACGTTCGGGTTGATCGCGTACATCGCGCTCAGGTCCCAGCTCGGTTGGGTATCGGCCAAGCGCACGTCGCGGCGGCCCTTGTAGGTGACCACGCCGGCCGCGGTGTCGGCGGTCTTGAGCAGCTTGGTCTCCTTGCTGTCGCGGGTCTGGCGCACGCCGGCGGTCAGGGTCAGCGCGTCGGTGACCTTGTAGGTCAGCTGGCCGAAGCCGGCCCAGGAGGTGTTGCTGTTGTGCAGGCGCACCCAGTTGTTGGGATTGCGCGCGGCGGTCTGCAGGAAATAGGCGCGCTGGTAGAAATCGGTGGTGTCCTTGCCGTCGAAGTAGAACGCGCCGGCCTGCCACTGCAGCGCGGCGTCGCCTTCGCTGGCCAGGCGCAGTTCCTGGGTGTACTGGTCCAGGTCGCGCACCTGGCCCATCGATTGGCCGTAGCCGTTGGGCACGCCGTTGACCGGGAAGTTGGCCGCGGCGCCGCCGTCGGTGTCGCCGCGGCTGTAGCCGGAGGTGGTCTCGTAAGCGCTGATCGAGGTCAGCGACACGCCGCCGAAGTCGTAGATCGCCTTCAGCGAGGCGCCGTGGGTCCTGTACGCCTGCGGGTTGTCGTGGGCCTCGTCGTAGGCCACCTGGTCGCGCGGCACGTCGACCTTGTTGGAGCCCTTGCGCAGGGCGCCACGCAGGAACAGGGTGGAGGTGCCGTCGTAATCGCGGGTGTGGAACGAACCGAGAAGGGAGAAGTTCTCGCTCGGCTTCAGCAGCAGCTGCAGGCGCGCGTTGCGGTCGTCGTAGCCGCCCATCGCGTCCTTCTTCGGGGTGACCGTACCGTCGGCGCTGGGGCCGGTGTAGGTGTTGTCCACCCAGTCGTCGCGGTGCTGGTACAGGGTGGACACGCGGAACGACAGCACGTCGTTGATCGGGCCGCCGATGCCGCCGTCGACCGAGACCGTGTTGTAGCTGCCGTAGCTGGCGGTGACCCGGCCGGTGTAGTCGTCGCTGGGCTTGATGCTGTCGAACTTGACGATGCCGGCGGTGGTGTTGCGGCCGAACAGCGAGCCCTGCGGGCCGCGCAGCACTTCCACCTGGTCCAGGTCGTAGACCGGGTTGGACTTCAGCACCACGTGCTCCAGCACCACGTCGTCCTGGATGATCGACACCGGCTGCGAGGCGCCGAGGTAGAAATCGATGTTGCCCAGGCCGCGGATATAGAAGCGCGGGAAGATGCGGCCGGTGGTGGTTTCGGCATAGAAGCTGGGCACGCGGCCGGACAGCGCCAGCAGCGTGTCGTCGCCGCCGGCGGTGAAGTCGCGCATCGCCTCGCCCTGCACCACGCCCACCGACACCGGCACCTCCTGCAGGTTCTGCTCGCGGTGCTCGGCGGTGACGATGATGGTGTCCAGCGAGGTCGCCGCATCGCGGTTGCCGGCAGCGTTGGCCGGGCGGGTCTCGCTGCCGGCCAACGACGGCGCGCTGTCCTGCGCGGCGGCGGCGGCGGCGACCGAGGCCAGCACCAGGGCGGCGCAGGCCTGCGCCAGGCGGGTACGGGCCGGCGCGGCGCGCGCGGTCAGCGGCCGCGGGGAGAGAGCGGAATGCAGCATGTCGGATCCTTGTGAGCGCGCAAGATCGAGTCCGTTCGGCTTGCGCAGCAGCACGCGACGGCATGCGCCATACGGTGGCGCAGCGCGGCACGATATGTCGTCTGTGTTGCACCGCCATTGCAATGACGGCGCAGCGGCTGTTCCTGCAGGCATGCGCTGTCCGTGCTCCGGATCAGGCCGGCCATCCGTGCGCATTCCGTCTGACACGGCACCCGCGCCGCCAGCTTCCGCGCGACCAGCCTGGCAAGCGCCCGCCTGGAGATCGCGATGCGATCAGGCGCGTGCGCGTGCCACCGTGCGCGCCCCGCACCGCGTCTTCGGGCCGCGCAATGTCGCGTCGTGTTCGCCTCATCCCGGCGGCAGGCACCTCAGCATCACCGCTGCGGACGCGGGACACAGATTCCTGAGTTGCGTCGAGTCGCCGACGAAGGGCGGCAAGGTTGCGCGTTCGACCGCGTGATAGCCACGTGCTTCGAAGAATGCGCCCGCGGAGTTCGTGATCAGGAAGATCCGGAAGAGACCCAGCGTCCGTGCATGGTCCTCCGCGGTGTCGACGAGCTTGCCGCCGAGACCGGCGCCCCTGGCCTCGGGCCTGACCGCCAGGGAACGCAGCAGGGCACAGCCATCGCCCAGTTCCAGGCCGATGCACCCGATGGCGCCCGCGTCGTCGCCCGTCACGAAAAAGGCGACCTGGCGCCCTTGCAGCAGGTCCTCGGTCGGAAGTCCCGAGGCCTCGAGCAGCTTCACGATGTCGCTGGTGACGGCGGATTTCGCGATATACATGGCACGGCGCTCCTACGACCGGGCGAATGAACTGCCTCTTATCACGCGAGATCGCCGCTGACCATCCCGATGCCGCTCAGGCCGACGGAACCCGCGACCCTGGCGGATGGTCCGGCCGTCGAAGGGGCCACCCTACCTCGCGGATTCATGAATCGACGGGATCGGCACTGGATGGCGGATCCGGCGGCGACGCTGGGCCCGGAACGAGGCGCGCCGATGGCGCCATTCTGGGCCGAGAACGCCGCTTGATAGGCCACGTACTGCAACGATTGCAGCGGCGCGGGCATCGGCACCGCCACGCGCGCTTCCTCTGAGTTCCTGCTGGCCGGGAAGTCCGCGATCACCTCGGTGGCGGCACACGCGCAGCGTGCGAGCGGCGCTTCCATCGGCGAGTCATTGTATTCGAAGCACAATCGGACCAGGCGAAGCTGCCGATCAACCTCGATCAAGACATGCCGCAGTTGCCGGTGCACCTGACCGAGCAAGCCGCGCTGCAGGCTCAGCAGCAGCCCGGCACGGCCCGGCTACCGAATGCGTCCTTCGTGCGTTCCCTCGCCTGCGCCGGTGACATCAAGGCGTGCAGCGCTCCGCCGCGAAGTCGGCCAGGCGCTGGGTGAGCGTTCCTTCCTGCCACGCGATGTCGAGGATCACCCAGCGATCGTCTTGCCGACCGAGCACCACCGTGTCCGTCCACTGCAGGCTGTCGACGACCAGGCGGACGCGCACCCGTGCGGTATCGCCCTTGACCCGAGCGGTCGTCGAGACCAGCGCGGTAGGCTGGTCCGGCCACAGGAAGAATGGGCTCTGGTCCAGCATGTGCGGTTTGACGTCGGCCGGCACCAGCTTCGCGCAGGCCGCCTCGTAGGCGCGCTGCGCCGCCAGCGCCGCGAACAGCTGCCGCCCCAGCAGATGCCGCACCCGTGCAATGTCACCGTCGGCATGCTCGGGCTTGATCGCCCAGGCATAGAACGTCTGGACCGTGCGGACTGGCGATTCGCCCGCACTAGCGGCGAACGCGCTCAGCCATAGGCTCATCGCACACAGAAACCGCATTCCCCTCATGGATCGCCGACCCCTTGGGCCGCCAGGCGCGGCATGGCGATCCTCGGTTAGCCGCTGCGCGGCGTCAATGCGAGCGCTCCCTCGCAGCCGGCCTGGACGCAGCAACCAAGTGCCCTGGCCAACAGAGACATCCGGTCTCACCGAACCTACGCCCACGTAGGAGCGGCTTCAGCCGCGACGGGCGTTCCCGTTAAAGCCCGTCGCGGCTGAAGCCGCTCCTACGCAGCGACAACACATTGCGCTGAGTCACAGCAAAAAGGCCCCTATCAGCGCGGCCCTTCAGTCGCTGTCCACCCCGAGCACGCTCAGGCGCAGCGCTGGTGCATCCGGACCGGCTGGCGCATGCGCCAAGGTGCCGGTCACCCGCACCACCTGCCCATTGCCTTCTTCGCGCAGATGCGCCGCCTGGTCCGCGGTGACCGCCAACCGCAGCCGACGCACCTGCTCGTGCCGCGGCTGCCGCCCGTCCGCCGACGCCGCCACGCACACCGGCTGCGGCAGGATCAGCACCTCTTCCTGGGTCGCTGACGCACCGGCATCTGCGTGCGTGTGCGCATGCGGCGCGGTAGGCGCGGCGTTCCCAGTGGACGATGGCGCCAAGGTGCCGGACAAGGTGACCTGGGTCGGCCCGTACGGCAGACAGTGCTTGGGCGCTGCCATCACCTCGGGCACAGTGCCGAGCAGCAATAACGGGAACAGCGACAGGCTTCGGATCGGCATCGTGGCGGGCACAGACGGAGACGGGCCGCCGAGCATACCCAAGCACGATGGCAGGCGTGCTGCAGCCGGCGCCATCACCGGCGTGCGCAGCACCACGTTGCCGCCGAGACGGCAGCGGCGGTCAGGGTTCGCGCTCCACCACCACGTCGGTGAACTGCGGTTCGGCGGCGATCAGCGCATGCACCCGCGCAAAGCACGGATCGTCGTCGCGCATCGCATGCCGGCCGAGCACGCGCTCCCAGAACGAGCGTTCCTTCTCGATCTGCAGCATCCAGGTATGGTTGCCATCGACCTCTTCCTCGGCATAGGCGCCGACCAGGTAGGTGCGCCCCTGGCATTCCGCTTCGGACGCCCAGCCCCAATCCTCCGGGTCCGGTTCGGACAGGACCATGGCGTCGCCCACATGGACGCGCAGCCAATCCAGCAGCGAACTGCCGCGGATCGGGTTGATCGGATTTTCCGGCTCGGCGCTCACCTCGAACAGGCGGGAGCGGAAGTGAATGACAGGATGCATGCGGCAGCTTGATTCTCGAACGATCGGATGACGGACGCCCGCATCGGCGCGGCATGCGTCATAGCATGCACGGATGGGCGGTTCCGGAGGGTAAACGCACGCGCGTCGGTCCAGGTGGACAACGGCGCCGCGCGTCATGCGGCCCGGTGCAGTCGCTGCGGCACGTGGACGCGGCGCTGTGCGTTCGGTGCTCGCAGCGTCGGCGACCGGAGCCGGACGCCATCGCCGCAACCGGCCAGATCGATTGCAGCACGCCTGCATGACAACTCATCGCATTCCTCGTAGACAGGCACGCGCGCCCTGAGACACCCTGAGGCTAATCGCAGCGCTGCGCCATCCA
Source organism: Xanthomonas indica (assembly GCF_040529045.1). NCBI lineage: Bacteria > Pseudomonadati > Pseudomonadota > Gammaproteobacteria > Lysobacterales > Lysobacteraceae > Xanthomonas > Xanthomonas indica. The sequence goes on from NZ_CP131914.1 coordinate 652,271, forward strand.
CAGGGCGGGTGGGGTTGCACTGAGGCGGCTAGAACGCGGCTGCGGCACGGCGTCACGGTGTTTGTTCGGGCTCCGGCTCCGACTGCAGATCCGGCTCGAACGGATGATCCGGCAGACACTGTCCGCACCACGGACAGAACTGCACGCAGATCGCGTCATTGAGATACCAGGTCGGATCCTCGCCACGGAACAACTCGAACCCGATCCGCACCGCCCTGTCCTGCTTGGTCACTGCCTCGAACATGCTGAAGCAGCAGTAACGAGCGACGCGCTCGCGCCACGGCCCGCTCTCGGGAAACTGTGCCTCCAGCCAGAGCGCGCTCCAGGCCTGGCAGGCCGTGCATTGCGCCAGATGCGACAGCGCCGCGTAGGTCGGTGGATCCGGAAAATGCTCCTCTTCCACCTCGATCAAGCCTTCCAGCGCCATCACCAGTTCGGGCCTTTGGTGAATCTGATCGCGCAGCGCCGACAGCGTGTGCCGGGTGATGAAGCAGGTGCTGGAATGGGGCATCGGTGCAATCCTTTGCAGTCCAAGGCGAGGAAGCGTAGTGCGATGCAGGCGCTTCGAGGTTAAGCGCCCGCCGCGCTCCACAGCGCATAACCCAACAGCCCCAATCCCACCAGGGCGAACCCACCCCAGAACGCCGCCGCGTCGGCCGAGACCACGCGTGGGGCCAGATAGGCGCTGCGCCTGCCGGATTTGCTGCGGCGTTTGCTGCTCCACGGTTCGACGCTGTAGTAGCCGAACGAGAACGCAGGCACCACGAGCATGCCGACGACGTAGCACAAGCCGTAGAGGACGATCTCGAGCAGCGGGCGCAGGACGACCTCGGTCAGCAGGCTTGCGGGCATGGTGTCACCTGGTCCAGACAGAAGTGATGTGCGGCGCCGGCCACGCCCATGCGTTGAGCCTGCATGCGATGCTCGCCGAGCGCAGGGTAGCCGTCAACGGCGGGCACCCTCGCTCACCGGCTGTCGCCGAGCAGCCGGTGCACCAACTCGCATCCAAGCACCGACATCGACGGATAACGAGTGTATTCGTCCACCGACAGCATCCGCACGAAGGTGTCGCCTTCGTGCAGTTCCCCGGCGATGTGGAAGGTCAGCAGCTCCCTGGTGCGCTGGGCAGCGGTGCGTGGCCGATGAGCTGCCAGTCGCCACTCTTGAGCTTCTGGGTGCCGGTAAACAGCAACCACATGTCCTTGTCGCCGTCGCGCACCGGCAGCGGCTGTCCCGGCGACGGGCCAAGCGTCGGGGCCGCCGCGTGCTGTTCCAGCACACAGAAGCCGACCACCTTGCGATAGTCGCCCTGCGGCGCCCACAGCACCTGGCAGAGCGCGTACGTCCCCGTGTCCAACAGGATCGCGAAGACATCGCCGGCCCGGTACGTCACGGCCATTGCATCATCCTCTTGCGTCCGAAAACTGGATCGCAAGGGTATCCCTGCGGCGTGCCTGCTCGCATCTCCCTGACAGGTCGAGGCGTTCGGCCACGTGGATGCCGTTGGTCGACGCGCATGACGCGCGAGACGCCGCGCCATGCGCCGCAGCGCCCTGCCCTGCAGGCACCACCGCGTCCCTGCCTATCGGTTCGCTCGCCACCGGTTCACCCCCATTGGCCCACACTGTCGCCCCACCTTTGGAGCGACTCTGATGCACAAGACCTGGCTGCTCGCCTTGTTGGCAGTTCCCGCACTGGCCCACGCGGCGCCGGACGAGGACACGGCGATGTGCCGCAACGGCGGCTTCCCCATGAGCACGGCCGGGTTCTCGCTCGCCAAGGTCGCGGTGCCGCGCCTCTATCTGCTCAACGACGACGACGGCTGCCCCGCCAAGGGCGAGGCCGCGTGCCGGCAGCGCGCCTATGTGGTCAAGGACGACACCGTGATCTTGGCGCAACGCCAGGGCGGCTTCGTCTGCGCGTTCTACCCCAACAAGGTCGGCGGCAGCGCCGGCTGGGTGGCGGCGTCCAGCGTGCAGCCACTGCCGTCGACCGCCGCACCGAAGCCGCAGGCCTGGGTCGGCCACTGGCACGACGGCGACAACGAGCTTCAGCTGCTCGCCAACGGCGACGGCACTCTCACCGCCAACGGCGATGCCTACTGGCCCAGCGCCAACCCGAGCCCCGAGGAAAGGCCAGGCGGCCCGAACCTGGGCGCCGTCACCGCACGCGGCTTTCCGGAAGGCAACCGGCTGGAACTGAGCGAGGACGACTGCAAAGTCCGCCTGCAGCTGCTCGGCGACCTGCTGGTGGTCTCGGACAACCTGCAGTGCGGCGGCGCCAATGTGAGCTTCAATGGCGTGTATCGACGCAATGCGGCCAAGCGCTGAGGCGCGGCCTCTGCGGTTTTCGCGTTGTGTGTAATCCGGGCGGCGATGTGGTGCCGCCCGGGTTCTCACTTAGAAGATCGCGTCCAGCGGCGTGATTCCAGTTTGCGTCACAGACCCACGCTTTGCGCGACCAAGTCCGCAAAGACCCATACATCGCCCTTGTCATAGGTCTCGGGTGCTTCCGTTCCGCCCAGCGTCGGATACGGTTGCGGGATATAGATCTGCCCGGGCTTCAACGGGCCAAGACGCGCAGCGATCGCGCGGACGTGGTCGCCGCGCAACACATACTCCTCGAAGCCCGGATCACGCAGGATGGCCGCCTCGAACGCCGCAGTGGAGGCATGCGCGCCATACGACTTGCCGGCGGCCTTGAACGGATGCAGCACCGCATAATCCTGGCTAGCCGGATCATGCAGAAAGAAGTGGCCGAGACTCGAGTAGCCGACCACGACGGTATCCGCCGGGAGCGCGTCCGCCCACGGGCCGAGCACATCGTGCGATTCCGGCGTGATCAGGTGATACAGCGGGACGTTCGTCGCTTCAGCGCGCTCTGCACTCTGACTCATTGGAGACCTTGATGCGATGGCGCGCCAGGATACCAAGCCACGCGCGTCCGCCTGCTGTGGTCATCTTCATCTAGGTCTTGGCGACCGCTCCATAGCACTTGGCCGAGCCATCCAGGAAGAACTGCACGTCGCGCGCCTGGCACCAGGCTTCCAACTCGGCCTTGAACACCGGCCACAGGTCGCGCGCCCATGCAGGTGCACTCTGCGCCCAGGCATGCTCGGTCGGCACGTAGACGGTCGGCACGCCCATCGGGAAGTCCAGCACGAACTCGCCACCCGGCCCGATGCAGACGAGTTCTTCCTTCCAGCAGGGTTGGAATTGGAATGTGGTCATGGGGCGCTCAAGCGGTCTTCTTTGAAGAATTTGCCTCGACGCTTTGGGCGGCAAACCATGCATCGCTGGAAGGTATGTACAGCAATGTCAGAGCAGTGAGCTTTGCCGCCACGATCAACCAGCCCATGCCGAGATGATTAGCGGAGCTTGCCGTAGAAACCAGACCAAGTAAGCCAACTACTGTGTATGTAGTGCGCGCCAGCTGGCTGCCACGCATCAGCATCACGATCAGAAAAATCAACAGTGAATAGAGGACCGCCAAGGCGCTGTAAGGCAGCCAGAGCGGCACATCCAGCGTGCCTGACAGACCGATCATCTGCGCTAGCCCGATCATGTGCGTCGCGACAAGCAGGGCGCCCGAGACAGAAACGGCATTGGGGCGGTCAGGGCGCATAGGTTGTCTCTATGGATCGCTTGCTAACGCAAAAAGTCAGCAGCGGAGACCACGAACTCATTGGCGCGGTCCTGGCCGGCTGGATTCCAATTCAAACGACATCAAGCGCCAATGCTGGCTTCTGTGAGTTCTCAGGCACATCCAGGAATGCAACTGATGTCGCTGCGATTTCGATCAATCCGCGAACAAGGTAGAGATGACTGACACCGGGCTGCTCACCAGTGACGAACTGGCTGACGTTGCCTGGTTCAGCATGCTGCTGCAACGCGTCCAGGTCCGCGATCTGATTGAAGCGCGCCACGCCGCCAAAGCAAAGGATCCCCAGTACCCGCTCGCGCGATTGGCTCGATGGGTAGTAGGCGAGTCGGATCTCGACAGTGCGCTCGACAGGGTCGAGGGAAACGCCCAATAGCACCGCGTCGTGAAATTCCAATTGGGACAGATCCATAAGTGCGCCTGATGTGCTTAGTGGTGAGTCGACGTCAACAACGGGTTAGGCGGGTCAAGCCTGTCGTGTGCCGGCATGCTGCCAGCATAGAAGCCTTCAAACACCAACTGGAATCGGTCGCGCAGATCGTGGACATCTTCGTCGGAGGCACCCTTGATCGCAAAGACGTCGTTCGGATTGAAGTGGCAACCAAGGAGTATCAGCACGAAGCTGAAAATCCGGAACAGAGGCCATGCCGTCTCGCGCTCAAGTTCGCCATTGGTCGCCAGGTCATACAGTGCCTTCTCCAGAAGCCAGTACTCGTCCCAGTTCCAGCGCATCTCTTCATTGAGACGACCGAGCAATCGTCGTATGCAGCGCATCGGGCGAAGTTGCGGGCAAAAACGTTGGTGGCGTTCAAAGCGATGTCCGCTTGCATTGCGTCGCTCCACTGAGTGCAGTAGGTCCGATTGAGTCAATGGGTTTTTTTGTCATGCCTGCCTCGCGCGCCAAGCACTAGGATAATGAGAGAGCCGGTGGTGCAGAACCCTACGCCCAAGAGGAGTGGATCAAGTAGCCTTACGACCAGATAGGCGCCGCCGCCGATGAAGTATTGAAGCAGGGAGGTGAAGACGCATAACACCACCAGAACCATAAAAAGGATGCCGACAGCACCAAACATCACGCCAAGTGCCTTCATCCTACCCGGCAGGCCACCGGCCATCCGGAGAGCGGAGTAGTTCACCGAAGCACACGTGATAAAGACCAGGGCCACAATTCCTAACCGAACCGTTGTACCGTCCATCTGTGGCCCGTTTGTTGCTGTTGCCGCATAAGCGCAGCGTGGCGTGATCCTCGCCGAGCCAGTGATTGCGGTCAATCGCTACCAATCACTGGAACGGCGGGGGATGTCTGCGGCGGAGTGCCGGTGCGCGTCGTTGGGTTGACTGAGGTAGACATCCCGCATATTCATCTACCCCGTGATCGCCGAGGCCGACGCATTAGACTTCTCCAGATGGGGGACTGCGGCAGGACCAGCGCCGATCTCGTCCTCGCGACGCATTTCCTGCAGGTGATCATCGTGACCAATGGCGGCGACAAGCTGGCCCCGGTAGCTACCCAGGGCGGGCACGAAATCCCTGGCGACAGGTGGTTCGGTGAGCACTGCGCTGTGTTCATCAAGGCCGGACAGGATCTGCTGCTTGATGTCGTCCTCGACGCCCGGCAGATCCTCAAGCACGCGCTTGAGCGCCGAACCCGACTTTTCGTCCGTGACGAGTTCGGCGCTGCCCGCCGGGTACGTTGCGAGACTGGCGACACACGCCACGATGGTCCCGGCTCCCAGGGCCTGGATATGTCGCTGCATGCTGTGGGTGCCTAGATCAATCTACGATACGGTAAAAACTGGCGTTGCATCTTCTTATATCTAGCTCGAAAGCGTATCGGCCCTGCTTTGTTCGGATCGCATTTCAAATGCCGGGGCGGGTAAGGCACGTTTCCTGCGCCTCCATCGATAGACCAGATGGGCAGAACCGTTGAGGAGCGCCCAGCACAACGCCGGAAGCCAGGCACTGTCGGCGACACGCAAGGCCGCCTCCATTCCCTGCGATGTGACCGCGTCCGGTCCCAATCCATCCCGCAGGAACCAGTCGACGCAAAGCAGACAGAGGAAGGTCGTGGTCGACGTAAACAGGAGCAGCCACAACACCAGGCGGGACGGGAAGACGACCGCCAAGACGAAGGCCGCTCCAGCGCACGCGACCAGCGCCAGCAATCCGATCACAAATGCCTGCATGACATGCATCGCGCCGCTCACCACTTCCCAAAGTAGGACGAGATATCGAAGTAGACCTCGCGCTCCTCGCCAGTGGGCAGTACGATCGTGATGAGGTCCATGGCCGACGGCTCGAACAACAGCGACTGCGATTTGATGCGCGCGCCGGGGTAGTGCTGATCGAGCCATGTGCGTTGCGCGGCGATGCCCGCGCCTTCGCTATGCGCTGCAGACAGATCGACGGGACGGTCCGGCGATGCGCCATCCCCATGTGCGACGGCTGGCCGCGGCGACGGCGCGGAGTGACATGCCACAAGGCCCGCCAGCAGGATCAACGACAGCAGTCCACACTTCATATCACACCCCCTAATGTGATCGACCAGACAGCTGGATCAGAGTAGACCTGTCGGCGCACTGCGCACAATAGCGCGCAGTCTTGCTAGGACTTCGCTTGATGCACCGCCCGCTGAGCTGCGCACCTGGTCCTGCAGCCTTCTCCGCCGGACGCCGCTAATGGCATTGCCACGCAAGCGCCCACTCGTCTTTTTTTCCTGGTGCTGTTCCGCGGCCGAAGTAGCCGACGCCGCCGTCGCCCCACATCCAGCGGCCCTTGTCCGTGGAGTCGATCTGGAAGACGAATTCCGGCGACGCGGGATGGCGCTTGAAAGGCGCCCAGAAGATCTCGGCCTGGATCAACGTCGGCCATCCTCCCATCTTGAAGCCATCCAGGTTCCGGAAGAGATCGTGGTAGCGCGCTTCGATGTCTGCCGGCAGATCCATCGGCGCATCCTCCCAGCACGGGTAGTCGTCATGAAAGACATGCGGCCGCATAGGAAATGCGCTAATGGGCGAATCGGTGTGCCGTGGCGGCAGCGGGACCAGTCCATCGAGCCGCTTGTAGGCCCGCAGACACCGCCCTTCCCCGTTGGGCGTATCGACCGGGAGCGTATCGGGACCAATGAACACCGCAATCAGCGCGATATCCGCCAGGCGGGCCGGCCGTAGCGGCAGGTCGCTGACATTGATCTGACACAGCGCATGCATCGGCCGTCCCGCCGTCTCCGGCCATGCCTCGCCCGGCGCGCAGACGTTCACGCGACCGAACCAACTCGCCAGGGGATCGTCGGGCGGCCGGAATCCCCCGATCTCCAGGATGACACCCGAGCGGGCGAGTTGGGCTTTGAGGTCGTCAGCTGTCGTCGTCACGTGTGCGTCTTCCGCAACTCTCCAGGAAGCAGAGCATATGCTTTCGCAATTTCGGGCAGCAACCCTGCTGACGTGATGGGACGAAGAGAGTTTTCCCGATAGAGCCGCGGCATCTTCCTCGCGATCACGCTCACCGCGGGGCAAGATCACAACCAGCTCTTCTTCGCGCAAGCAGAAGTGCAGAGTCTGGTCGATAGGAAAAGCCCGGGACTTCAGCCAGCAGCCATACGAGTCAAACTGGCAGGTTTCGCAGACGCAAGAAACGTACCTCTGGCCGTTACACTTCGTGCGTCATTTCGTCTCCACTCGATTCAAAGCCGACTTCAGTGCAGTCCAGTGCCAAATCGAGTTGTCTATTTTCACTGCACATCCCGGGTTCTCAAGTAGTCGAATACTGGTAGTAACTCCTTCTTTCTGCAGCATCGCCTTGGCCTCGCTAAGCATGCGCCTCTCCCCTGTGAGCCAACAACTGAACTCGGGGGATACGAGTTGCATTGCTCTCTGGAGCGAGCACTCCAGATTTTGCCGCAGGCGAATGACGGCTGCCTTGTCGCTTTTGTCGAAGTCCGGACCTAGCACGTAGTGATTGGTACCAGCTCTTGCAGCGTCGCATTTATCTTGAAGGTAATCATCAACACTCTGACCACTACCGACGATTTCAATCTCACCCAATGCAGTACTGACAAGATGAGCATTTACACCAACATAGCAGCGTCCGTGGATACCTCGAAGGACAAAATCTTCGCTGTTTGCACGAATGATCCAGTAGTCACCACACTCGGAAAGCACGCAGGATTGAATAACAAAACGGTCTCTTCCTTCTCGAGAAGCTTCGCAGCAGCGAAGGACTAAAGCTTTGGCTTGATCTGCTTTGATCATTAGATGCCCAACGCCTGAGTGAAGCCGTCTCACGGAGCGGCATCGGCTTGAATGAGTGGTTGTGCGGTGGTGCCAGGAGGTGCTAACACATGGACTTTGCTCCCCAGCACTGCTGCCAAGAGTCGAGCATGCCACAGATCGTGGTCTTGGGGCTCGCCCGGGGCGCTAGCTGCTGGATGTAACCGAAGGCAATGAGCGCGTTGGGGCAACGAAGCCAGGCGGCAAGGCGGCGGGCGATCCGATCACGAGAAGCGAGAGTAGAACTTGGGGCAGAATGAAATTTCAAAGGTATCAGCGGGCTCTCGGCCACGATACGTTTCGCGGCATGGTCAAGGCCAAGACCCGCCGCTTCGCGAGTGTCAGGCCAGCACATCGACCACGCAAACCCGCCGCGATCAACGAATAAGTCAACCTGACCCCATTATCAACCCAGGCTCTCTATCTACCTTTTCGACCTCTCAACTCTTGCACGCCGAGCGCGGACATTGCCGGCGCCAGAAATGATGGTTGTATGTCGTACATTGGATCTTCGTCGGATACTACATGTATATTTCGCTCACCATTTCGATTCGAAATATACCAACGGCATTGTCTAAAGTTTCCGCGACCATCTAGTATTACGAGATATAGCTGCTCACCAATGATTGGTTGATCGCCAACAGGATGGTCTACTAGGTTAACCGCTTGATGAAGCCACACTTCACCTACAAATGCTAAAGCGTGCGCGCCTGTGGCTTTAATTTTATCGCCGAGATCGCGCCACATAATATAATTATCTGTCGCGTCTCGAGGCTTGAAGCTAATCATTTCAGTTGGGCGCCAGTTTGCGTCGTATAAAAATGCCATCGAAACATGACGGCCATCTTAAAGACCATCTCGGCCATAGCTGATAAAAATCTTTTTGCGCCATTTATATCCCTTACTCCTCCAAAAGCTTCCCCGATCGTCTTTATCTCAGCCTTGACGTCATCAGAAACTTCTTTGGCGCTATAATCTATTCTCTTTGCATCAATCGAAAAAGTGCTAGCGTCTCGCATTTTAAAATATCTAACTTGACGCGTTTCTTGTGAGACTTCCTCAAATTCGCTGGGGTGATTAATTTTTTTGTTGAATTCCATATCCATGTGCTTTGCTAAGTGGGCACACATTTCGTACATCCTACGATACACACGGCAGATGGCTCCAAGGAGTTCATAATTTGGCAGAGAATCGGCCACCCACCGGCGCTCAATTTTTATCACTGCTGAACTTGCGAAGCCTGGAGGAAGTCTTTTTTTTGCTAATTGAGTTAGTTTTCTCACACTTGCCTGCAACATCGCCGGCTCATTAAGTTCGAAGCCAAAATCATCTCTGTCCAGATATCCGAAGATAACTTTAGCCGAGATCGAACTAAAGAGATTCAAATCGCCTTCTTTCTCGATTTTATTTCTTGCATCTTTTGACCATTGCATCACCACATCATTTTTCCAAGCACCTGCGATGTTTGCCTCATACCAAGTTGTGAAATCAGGGATTGACGCCTTGTTTTTCTGAATTATAAATGTAACTGTGCGTGACGTTTGCAGAAACTGATTTATGCTTAACCTAAAAAGATCTGGCTCCATATAATTGGCGTGGCATTGCTTTAACAGATGTGCCAGATCTGCGAGTCTTTTTTGCCAGGGCTCCATTAAATAAAACTCCTTTTATTAACTAGATACAAAGTATGTTGACTAGCCGTCAATATAGGCGAATAACATCGCTCTAGGGTGTGATGCTCGCGTTATCCTTACGATGATGCCAGTTAACTGGCGTACATTGGGGATCCGGCAATCAATCATCAGCGACGCAGGTAAAACTTGAGGTCAGAGTGAATTTTCAAGGTGTCGCACACAGGAAAATTGCGCTCTTCTCCTGTTTTGGCCATGTTCTTCTACTTGAGTTGGGGAACGCCGGGAATTTTGGCAAGCCACTTATTTACAGCGACTTTTTGCCCCATTGAGATGCTACCGTTTTTTAATAGCGCCGCCCTGATGGCACCGAGAAAATCTGCCTTATCATTAGGCAGTCGTTCTATAGCTACGTCTATCCAAAAAAGATAGTTGTAACATTTTTGAAGATTGGCGAGCTTAAATTTTTCTGGGGCCTTAGCTTCGATACGATTTACGTGCAGAATTTCGGCGTCGGTAAGTGATTCGGTCAGCGACTTGGAGTAATACTCTTTGAGTACTGGATACGATAAATTCATATCCTTCGCCAACTTTCCTTCGCGAAGGAGTAGATACTCAAGAGCATGTCGACTCGGATCTATGGCTTTACTAATACCAGAAGCACCATTTCCACCAACCCGACCTTCTCCATCGTTTTTGGATAGTGTGAATTTCGTAAGATCTGGAATTCCCGCCAAAGTGTATTTAGAAGCAATATTACCTGCTGCGCACTTTGGTCCGGCATACACAGTCCGCCCTGTCCCCTCCTCTTCGAGGACGTAGGCTTTTAATGAGGTGAGTAAATTTGGGCAAAATTCGCAACGCCTGGATGATTCCGTAAGGTCTCTTCGCAGTGGTTTAAAAAGCATGACCATTCCTGTAGTTAGAGTCTGATGAAAAGCTACCCAGGGCGCTTCTGCTGTCACGGATGGTTGCAATGATTGCACCTAATGAATGCTTTCAAGAACGGTCATAAAGTGGTTCAGCAATTGCGGTCAGAGTTAAAATTTCTCTAGACATGGACTGCGCTTTTATTTTTTATTCTTGACAGCTATTCTTTTGATCTGCGTCCTTTTTTATATTGCCGCTCGTAAAATGCAGTCCCAGGCTCGTAGTCACGCACGTTCCCAGGATGGATGCCAATGCGCTTTTTGCGATCATTGAACTCTAGTTGATCACCAGCTGCCCGAATCAGTAATGTCTCAATTTCTCGCTCATGTTGCTTATCCTCAACAATATAGAAAGAGAAATAGACTAGCTCAAGCATGTGAGCTTTCTTGCGATCACTTAGGCGTTTAAATACGTTTCCCCTTCCAATGTATCTTGGTGTACCCATAGAGTCGTGTGCGATGTAAACGCCTTGGGCAGGAGTTCCGTCAGAGACAAAATGTTTCCGCACATCGTCAAGCGACTCGTACGGTATTTTTTCTCCCAAATACTTAAAAAGGCGTGACACCTTGCCAGGACGACCAGCACCTCTCTTGAGATTGCCGTAGTGTACGGTCCAGTCAACTCCACTCCAGACTTTTTGTGTCAACTGCTTCGTGGAGGGCTTCTTAGAGTTTTTCCGCTTTTTGATTGCCACAAGAAACTCCTCACCACCCACAAGCGGGTGAACTATCCGCACCAAAAGATCCATCCTATTTCAAAGGCGATGCAATCTTGGCTGCTCTGCAATGATTTATTGATTCTGCGTCATTATTTTAGAAATATACTTTTAGGCAATGAGAGCGACCTGAGACCCTTTCCTTTTCAAAGGTAAGGGTCAAATTATTAAATTTACAATTTGTGCCGTCGGTAATGATTGTTGGTGCTTGGGCTACGGTAGCTACCCCCCTTATGCGAAGAGCCGCCCGACGTGTAGTGACCGCCATGACTGGTGGTGTGGTGTGAACCGGACGCATGCACCCGCGCATCCACAGATGCAGCAGCCAGGCACAAGGCAAACCCAGCTAGCGCCGCGATGATCGAGACTTTGATAAACATAGATTCCCCTGAGAAAATGTGGCGTCCTAGCGTTCCCATTACAGATGGACGCTCTACGCCGCGTATCCCCAGGCGCAACCGTCCTATCAGGTCCGATGGAAGTCCGCTCTCCCCCACAGACAACCCTGTTCTAGCACAGCGTCACACTTTTGGGGGAGACAAATGTAAGCCGTCAGTCGGGGACATTCCGAAGTGAATGCGCGCCCGTTAGGCAAGGGCGCGTCTTGATGTGGGCCCGATTAAATCAGGGCACATCCACCACATTGTTTCTCTGCGTCAGTTCTGCGACGTCGCCCTGGCTGGCGATACGCAGCCGACCGTTTTTGGCGCTCTTTCCACCGGCCACCACCAACCGTACCTGAGCCGTCTTCGGCTCCAGATCGCGCGGCGCCGCCAGCACCGGGAATGCCGCCCGCGCCAATTCCCGACCCCGCGCATCCTCCAACACCACGAACCCCGCCGGCGCATCCACATGCCCCAGGCTATGCACGGTGACTTCGATGGCATCGGCCATCACCCGCACATCCCCACGCCCAATCCCCAGATCCGGCCGCTGTTCCACCGGCACCGCAGCCCGCGCGACCAACTCGAACTCCATCACCGACGTCTGCCCGGCGAGGAACTCCACATCCACCGCCCCGCTCTTCTCGAACGTGAACTCGCGCGCGGCAGCCTTGCCATCGATCTTCCCATCGCCATCGCGATCCACGCCCGCACGCATCCGCCACTGCCCGGCGGCGACATTCCAGCCCGTCATCTGCGCCCGCTGCACCTTGCCGCTGGTGTTGTAGCCGATGACGGTAAAGCGATCCTGCCGCGGCTTCGGCAGCAGCAGCGCCACCTGCACCGCGCCTTCCGGATCAGCGAAGCGCCAGCTGACGGTGTGGCCGGGGTAGGTCTGGTTGCGCTTGAGGGCGACGCCGCCGAGGCGGGCGCGCTGCAGGTTCACGGTGGGCGATTCGACGCGGTCGCTCCACCAGTGGCCTTCGGTGTTCATGTAGAAGGTCTGCAGCTTGTCGCGGGTCTCGGCGCGGTACAGGGTTTCCAGCCAGCGCGGGTCGCCGCTCTGTTCCCAGGCGACGTGGTGGGCGAAGTCCGAGGCGTCGTCGGGGTCGGCCTCGGCTGCCGCCTTGGCCAGGCTGGCACCCCAGCTGTCGCGCTTGCCGAGCACGTCAAGGAAGTTCTCGTTGAGCAGGGACAGGCCGCCGGGGCCGGCCTTGGCGACGCGGTAGTCGATGGCCTTGAGATAACGCGTGTCGCCGGTCCAGCGGTAGGCGGCCCAGAAGGTGTGCAGGGTGTCGGGGCCGCCGCTGCCGTCGAACAGGCTGCCGCCGCGGGTCTTGCCGGTGGCCCAGTTGATCTCGTTGGGCAGCGCCCACTGGCCCTTGGCGTCGGTGTAGGCGTGGGCCAGGTAGCCGTCGGCCAGTCCGGTGACGATGCGGCGACTGTTGGGGTCGGCGTTGTAGCCGCCCAGCAGCAGCGCCGGGTGCAGGATCGGGAACGAGTAGGGTTTTTGCCACTGCCAGTTCGGCTCGCGGTAGACCTTGCGCCCGCCGAACCAGTTGCTGGCGAACAGCAGGTGGCCCTGCGGGTTGACCTGGATGATGCGATCGAAGGCCTTCACCGTGCGCATCAGCCGCTCCACCGTCAGCGGGTCGCCCCAGTTGAGGTAGAGCATGGCGCTGTTGATGTTGATGCCCTCCTCGTAGGAATGCAGTTCGTCGGTCTCGATGGTGGAGAGGCCGCCGGTGAACATGCCGTTGCGGTAGTTGGCGTCGGACAGGGCGGTGAGCGAGGCGTTGAGCTTGTCCGGGTCCACGCCCATCAGGGCGACGCCGGGCCATTGCTGGGTGAGGTCGGAATCGTCGGAGATGCCGCCGCCGAAATCGCCGTAGTCGACCTGGCGTTCGTCGATCCACCAGTGGATGTAGCGGCGCGTGGCCTTGAGGTCTTCCAGTTGCCAGAACGCCCAGCCCGGCACGCCCCTGGGCGGCTGCGGCAGTTGCACCGGCAGCGGCCCCTGGTTGCCGTAGCTGATGTCGGCCCAGTACTGGCGGCCCAGCGCGTTGTCCGGGTCCACCCGCAGCAGGTCGTGGATGTCGGCATCCAGGCGTGCGTACAGGCGCTGGCGCTTGGAGGTGGTGTGTTCCTCGACCAGGAAGCCCCAATTGTCCTTGACCTGGTTGAAGCGGTCGGCGATATGCTCGGCCTTGGCCTGCGCGCGCGGCTTGAACAGCAGGCGCAGTTGCGCGCCGTCCAGCGCGCGCGCGTCGAAGCCCGGTGCGGCCGAGGCGATGCTGAGCATCAGGCTGTCGTCGCCGAGGATGCGATCGCGCAGGTCCAGCCACAGCGTGCGCGCCTGCCCGGGCGCGACCGAGACCGACACGTCGAGCATGTCGCGGCCGGGCCAGATGGGATCCTTGACGCGGATGTTGAGTGGGATCAGGCCATTGTGCGTGGCCGGCAGCTGCAGCGCCGGCAGGTCGATGGCGATGCCGTCCAGGCCGTCGTGCATGTTCTCCCAGCCGTAGGACCAACTGCGCATCAACGGCTGCGCGGCCGGTGCGTCGCCGAGGTTGGACGGGATGAGCACGTGCACGATGGGCAGCGGTTGCACCGCGGTCTTGTCGTCGGCGCGCTTGCGCTGGGGTGCCTTGGTCGGCAGCGCGACCACGGTGCTGCGCTCGTCCGGCGGATAGCGCCCGGCGATGTAGGCGCGCAACGCGGCGAGGTTGGCGTAGTCCGGGGCGATGTCGCTGCGCACGGTGTAGCGCAGCGTGGCGCTGGGGGTGGCCGGCTCGGCACCGGCGCCCACGTCGTAGGCCCAGATCTCCTGGATCGGGGTTTCCTGGGCGACGTTGCTGAAGCGCAGGTGGCCGCCGCGGCGGCGTTCGAACTGGTCGACGCTGCGCACGGTGCCCTGCGCGCGCGTGAACAACGGCGCAGGCGTGGCGCCTTCGGCGGCGTAGGTGGCCTGGCCGTAGGCGGCGCCGCGCAGTTCGATGCGGTTGAACGGTTCGTCGGGCAGGGCCAGGTCCAGCGCCTTGCCACCTTCGACGTAGACGTTCCAGTCGGGCAGTTGGAAGTAATCGTTGCGGCCGGGCAGGCGCGAGCGGTTGTACACGCCGGGCCAGGTGGTCTCGGCGATGCCGTCGGTCGCCTTCCACATCCACTCCTTGAGGTCCTTGGCGTCGGCGAACTCGACCTTGCGGATGCGCGTGGAGGGCGCGTCCAGCGCCGGCGGGGCGCGGCCGTGGTCCCAGCCGAAGCGATGCAGCCAGGCGTTGCGCGCGGCGCTGTCGGGCACGGCCTCGGCGCTGCGTGGCTCCTGTTGCCGGGCCAGCGCGGCGACGCCGGCGGCATCGAGCATGCGGTCGTAGACGCGGAGCTCGTCGACATCGCTGCCGCGCAGGAAGTTGTAGCGGCTCTGCACCTGGTGCGGCGCCAGCACGCGGGCGGCCAGTCCGAGCTGGTCCAGCGCGGCGTCGAAGTCGAGCGAGCCGCCCTCGGTGCAGGCCTGGGTGCAGTCCACCCGCGCGGCTTCCTTG
The DNA here is from genome assembly GCF_040529045.1 of Xanthomonas indica. Classification (NCBI taxonomy): domain Bacteria; kingdom Pseudomonadati; phylum Pseudomonadota; class Gammaproteobacteria; order Lysobacterales; family Lysobacteraceae; genus Xanthomonas; species Xanthomonas indica. The sequence continues at coordinate 667,403 of NZ_CP131914.1, forward strand.
CCGTCCACGAACAGGCGCACACCGCGGGTCTCGTCCCAGGCGAAGGCGAGATGGGTCCAGGCGCTGGGCGCGGGGACCTTGTCGAGCTTGAAGGAGACGCGGGTGCGCGCCAGGTTGGCGTCGGTGACGAAGGCATCGAAGCCGTGGCCGTTCCAGTCGATGCGCAGCCAGGCCATGTCCCAGCTGGTGTGGTCGGCGTAGCCGACGCGAAAGATCACGAACGGCGCTTCGCCGACCGGATAGCGCGAGCGCCAGAAGAACGACAGCGTGCCGCGCTGGGTGTAAATGTTGCCGGGGGCGTTCCAGGACAGCACGCCGTCGTCGGCCCATTCGATCGCCTGGCCGGACACGCCGGTGGGCACCAGGGTGATCTTGTCGCGGAAGTTGGGTGTCGGGTCGCCGTGGGCGACGTCGGCGTCCAGGCCTTTGTCGGCGGAGACGCGGAAGAGGAGTTCGGGGGTGGCGGCTGTGGCGATGGTGGGACAGACGAGTCCGCACAGCAGGGCGAGACCGTGGAGCATGCCGCGCAGGCGCACGGGGAGTGCAGGAGCGAATCGAGGCCAGCTGTCGCGGCTGAAGCCGCTCCTACGAGGAGCCGGTGCGCGCGTAGGAGCGGCTTCAGCCGCGACGATGTGGTCGGCGGCGGCGCCACTGCGAATTGCCTGTTTCATCTCGCTCCTTTGCGATCGGCGCGCGCCATGACGGCGCGCGGCGACCTCCCTCCCCGGCCCGCGAGTATGCGGGTAGCGGGGCGTTGCCGATGCCGCAGCGCGGCACCGGCGCACGCAACCTTCAGAACTTGTAGCGCACCCCGATCGCGTACTGGCGGCCGGTCTCGCTGTAGGTCAGCGGCAGTTGCGCGCCGCCCGCGCTGGTCTGCACCCACTCGTAGTACGGCACGTTGGTCAGGTTCGAGCCTTCCAGGCTGATGTCGATCTTCTCGTCGATCTTGTAGGTCAGCTTGGCGTCGACGACATTGGTGCCGCGCATGCCGTGCATGTCGAAGCCGGTCTCGGTGGCCGGCACCTGGGTCAGGTAGCCGTCGCGGTGGGTCAGCGACACGCGGCCGCTGAAGCGCTCGCCTTCGTAGAACAGCGTGGCGTTGTACGAATTCTTCGACAGGCCGGTGAGGTCGGTGTTGAAGGACAACGCGCCGGTGCCGGTGACGTACTGGATCTTCGACTGCACGTAGGTGTAGTTGAGCTGGGTGCCGAAGTTGGCCCACTTGCCCGGCAGGAAGCTGAAGGGCTGGATGTAGTTGAACTCGGCGCCCTTCAATTTACCGCCCGGGGTGTTGAGCGGCACGCTGAAGACGAAGTCGTCGCTGGCCGCCGCGCCGGTGCCGTCGAGCAGGCTGACCGGCAGGCCGCTGCTGGAGTACGGGGCGATGGTGCGCGCGGTCTGCACGAAGCTGTCGATGTCCTTGTAGAACAGCGCCAGGCCCAGCATCGCGCCTTCCTGCAGGTACCACTCGAAACCGAGGTCGGCGGTCTTGGCGCGGATCGGGTCCAGGTTCGGATTGCCGCCGCTGACCGTGCGCGCACCGCCGGCCACCGCGACGGTCACGCCCGGGGTCAGGCTGCCCAGGCCCGGCCGCGTCATCACCTTGGCGGCGCCGAAGCGGATCAGGAAGTCCGGGGTGATCTCGGCGACCAGGTTCAGCGACGGCAGGGTGTCGTGGTAGTCGCGCTCGACCGTGGTGTTGATCAGGTTGGAGCCGACCAGGGCGTAGCCGGTGGAGGACTGGTTGGTCTTTACGTAGCGCACGCCGATGTTGCCGGAGAACGGGATTGCGCCGATGTCGAAGGCGAAGTCGCCCATCAGCCAGGCGCCGCGGTCCTTTTCTTCCACGCTGCGGGTGTTGACCGCGCGCTCGGTCAGCGTCCAGGTGCCGGTGCCGCTATAGATGCCCAGCGCATCGGCGATGCCGTTGAGGTCGGGTACCGCCCAGTTCGACGGGGTGCCTTCGATGCCCTTCAGCCCGGCCAGCGCCACCAGGTCGGTCGGCACGATGCGGTTGCCGGTGGCGAAGGTCGGCACGCTGGTCTCGGAGGCGCGGCGGAACTCCTTGGTGTCGAAGCCGTAGTTCTTGGCCAGCACGCCGCCCTTGAGGGTGAAGTTCGGGCCCAGGTTCCACTCGAAGTTCAACGAGCCGGTGTCGAAATCGTTGTTGGCCGACTGCGGGCGCATGCGCACTTCGGCCAGCGTCCAGCCGTTGGCGGCGGTGGGATCGATGCCGTAGTTGAACACCGGCGAGGTGTCGCTGTTGCGGTAGTCGTAGCTGTAGCCGGCGACGTTGTTCTTGTCCATGATCACCGTGGTCTGGATCGGGTTCCGGTGCTTGGAACTGGAGGTGCCGACCTCGCCGGTGATCTTGAAGGTGTCGCTGAAGCGGTGCTCGCCGCTCAGGGTGAGCTGCTTGAAGACCGTGTTCCACTCGTCGTGGCGGTTCTCCGAACGGATGTCGACGTTGTCGAAGCGGCCGTACAGCAGCGCGCCGGAGGCCGGGTCGACATAGCCGTCGCGCACGATCATCTCCGGCTTGCCGTTCTGCGAGCGGCCGCGGCTGAAGCTGATCGCCTCGATGTAGTGCTCGTCGCGCTTGGCGTCGATCTTCGAGTACAGGCCGTCCAGCGAGAACTCGGTGCTGTCGTTGGGCTTCCACTGCAGCGAGCCAGTCACGCCCAGGCGGTTCTGCTCGTGCTCCATCTGCGTGTAGCGCGGGATGCGCGGGCTGAACACGTTGGCGCTGTTGGCCGCGGCGAACGGCGAGGCGGGGCTGTAGCCGTTGTTGCTGGGACCGTTGGCCCAGCGCGTGGTGCCGCTGCCTTCCTCAAGCACCTGGCGCTCGGAATAGGCCACCGACATCAGCGCGCCGAAGGTGCCGTCGGCCCAGGTGTTGGCGACCAGCGCGGCGATGCGCGGATCGGCCTTCTCCGACATGCCGTTGTAGGTGGCCTGGCCGTTGGCGGCGAAGGTGAAGCCGTCGTAGTCGAACGGCCGCGCGGTGCGCAGGTCGACCGTGGCGCCCAGCGAACCTTCCTCGACGTCGGCCGAGGCGGTCTTGCGCACCACCATCTGGGTGAACAGGTCCGAGGCGAACACGTTGAAATCGAAGCCGCGGCCGCGGTTGGTGCCGCCGCTCTGGTCGCTGGCGCCGACCGTGGTCAGCGCCTCCATGCCGTTGATGCGCACGCGGGTGAAGTCCGGGCCGAGGCCGCGCACCGAGATGTTGCGGCCTTCGCCGGCGTCGCGGGTGATGACCACGCCGGGAATGCGCTGCAGCGATTCGGCCAGGTTGGTGTCGGGGAACTTGCCCACGTCCTCGGCGACGATGGCGTCGACCATGCCCTTCTCGGCGCGCTTGATGTCCAGCGCCTTCTCCACGCTGGCGCGGTAGCCGGTGACGACGACGGTGTCGAGCTCGGTGGTGGCATCGGCGGAGGCCGTGGCCGGCGCCTGCGCCGGGGCTTCCTGCGCCTGCAGGGCACCGGCCTGCAGGGCCAGGCCGATCGACAGCGCGAGCAAGGTAACCGGTGTCTTCCGGCGTTCGGTACGTGATTGCATGTCCTCCCCTCCCAAGGGTTACATGACGGCGTGGAACTGCGGGCGTTGTCGCGAATGACACCGCTAGTCAAAAACAACGTTAACAGTTGCGAAACATTGCGGCATCTTGCAGCGCAACAGAGTGCCAAGCGCTCCAAGGGTCTTTCCAGTCAATGAGATAGCGCGTGATCGCGATAGCGGCCAGTGCCGGAACGCCTGTTGCCGCACAGGAATGACACCGCTAGTCAGTTTTTCTGGCCGACGTCCGCGTTTCGCGGCATGCTTGGCGTCCCTTCGGCCGCCCGGACCCGCCCGCCATGACCGCTTCCCGCATCGTCTGCTTCGGCGAACTGTTGCTGCGCCTGGGCGCGCCCGGCCACGAACGGCTGCTGCAGACGCCGCGGCTGGAGGTGCAGGTGGGTGGTGCCGAGGCCAACGTGGGCGTGGCGCTGGCGCATTTCGGCCACACCGTCGCCGTGGTCAGCGTGCTGCCGGACAACCCGCTGGGCCAGGCCGCGGCCGGCGAGTTGCGCCGGCATGGCGTGGACACCAGCGGCGTGCGCTTCGTGCCCGGGCGCATGGGCCTGTACTTCCTCAGCACCGGCGCCGGGCACCGGCCCAGCGAGGTCACCTACGACCGCGCCGGCTCGGCCTTCGCGCTGGATGCGGGCGACCGGCACGACTGGCCGACGCTGCTGCGCGGCGCGCAGTGGCTGCACCTGTCCGGGGTGACCCCGGCGCTGGGCGAACGTGGCGCGGCGGCGGCGCTGGCCGCGGCAACTGCGGCCCGCGCGGCCGGGGTGCGGGTGTCGTTCGACGGCAACTACCGGCCCAAGCTGTGGGAGGCCTGGCACGGCGATGCGCCGGGCATCCTGCGGCAGCTGCTGGCCCAGGCCGACGTGCTGTTCGCCGACTATCGCGACCTGGAGGTGGTCCTGGGTCACCGCTACCCGCAGGACAGCGTGCAGGCGCGGGTGGAGGCCGGTGCGCGCGACGCCTTCGCCGCGTTCCCGCAGCTGCAGGCGATGGCCTGCACCCAGCGCGTGGCGCACAGCGTGGACCGGCACAGCCTGGGCGCGATGCTGCTGCGCCGCGATGGCAGCGTCGCGCAGGCGCCGGCCGAAGAGCTGAGCGGCATCGTCGACCGCATCGGCGGCGGCGACGCCTTCGCCGCCGGCGTGCTGCACGGGTTGATCCAGGGCTGGGACGACACCGCCACGATCCGCTTCGGCCTGGCCGCCGGCTGCCTCAAGCACACGCTGCCCGGCGACGTGCTGGCGCTGAGCGAAGCCGAGGTGCAGGCCTGCGTGGGGGCGACGCGGTTCGATGTGAGGCGGTGAAGGGCCGGGATTCGGGAATGGGGATTGGGGATTGGCAAAGGCGCTAGTGCTGCGGGTTTTGCGGCGCGGGGTGGCGGCTTGGTATGGAACCGACCTCGTTCCCGGCGCGGTTCGGTCAATTCCAGCATCGCGGCTTCGGTTGTCGCGGCTGAAGCCGCTCCTACGGGAGTGCAGTTGCCGCGGGGATGGCTGGTGCACTTGTGGGAGGGACTTCAGTCCCGACGCGACTCGGTCGACGCACGCATTGCCGCTTCGCTTGTCGCGGCTGAAGCCGCTCCTACGGGAAAGCAGCTGTCGCGGGATGGCTGGTGCATTTGTGGGAGGGACTTTAGTCCCGACGCGATTCGGTCAATTCACGCATCACGGCTTCGGTTGTCGCGGCTGAAGCCGCTCCTACGGGTGCGGCGTGTGCTGTCGGCGGCGTGCGCTCTCGTAGGAGCGGCTTCAGCCGCGACAAGCCATCGAACATCGGCAATGCGCGGTGCGAGCGCAATGGCGCACATGTCGCTGCTTCGGTATTGCGGGCAGCGCCGCTAGTCCACTGTATGGCCTGGCCCGCCGCCACTGCACAGCCCTCGCCTGTCTCGCCCATGGAGGCCGCTCATCCCGGCGCTGCCATCGCTTCGGCTGCCATCGAAAAAGAAAACGGCCGACATCGCTGCCGGCCGCATGTTCTCTCCAGGATCCGGGATCACAACGACTCCCGAATCCCCACTCCCCAATCCCCGCTCCTCAGAGCTCCACGCAATCGAACTTGACGTCTGGGTCGACGTCGGCGTCGTAGTCCACGTCCTGGCGTTCAAAGCCGAACAGCTTGAGGAACTGATGCTTGTAGCCGGCGTAGTCGGTGAGCTGGAACAGGTTCTCGGTGGTCACCTGCGGCCACAGCGCCTTGCAGGCGTTCTGCACGTCGTCGCGCAGTTCCCAGTCATCCAGGCGCAGGCGGTTCTCGTCGTCGGTGGCCGCCGGCTGGCCGTCCTCGCGGTACAGGCGCTCGCGGAACAGGCGGTCGGCCTGTTCGATGGTGCCTTCGTGCAGGCCCTTTTCCTTCATGATCTTGTAGACCATGGAGATGTACAGCGGCATCACCGGGATCGCCGCGCTGGCCTGGGTGACCACCGACTTCAGCACCGCCACGTTGGCCGTGCCACCGTGCGGCTGCAGGCGGGCGTGCAGGCGCTGCGCGGTCTGGTCGAGGTCGACCTTGGCCTTGCCCAGCGCGCCGTGCCAGTAGATCGGCCAGGTGATCTCGGTGCCGATGTAGCTGAAGGCGACGGTGCGTGCGCCCGGCGCGAGCACGCCGGCCGCGTCCAGCGCATCGATCCACAGTTCCCAGTCCTGCCCGCCCATCACGGTGACGGTGTCTTCGATCTCCTGCTCGGTGGCCGGCTCGATCGAGGCCTCGATGATCGCGTCCTTGTTGGTGTCGATGGCGGTGGCGGTGTAGGTCTGGCCGATCGGCTTGAGCGCCGAGCGCTTCACTTCGCCGGTGCTCGGCAGCTTGCGCACCGGCGAGGCCAGCGAATACACCACCAGGTCGACCTGGCCGCCCATCTCGGTCTTGATCAGTTCGATGACCTTGGCGCGCGCTTCGTCGGAGAACGCGTCGCCGTTGATCGACTTGCTGTACAGGCCGTCGGCCTTGGCCTGCTTGTCGAAGGCGGCGGCGTTGTACCAACCGGCGGTGCCGGCCTTCTTCTCGCTGCCGGGCTTCTCGAAGAACACGCCGAGGGTGGCGGCGCCGAAGCCGAACGCGGCGGTGATGCGCGAGGCCAGGCCGTAGCCGCTGGACGCGCCGATCACCAGCACGTTCTTTGGCCCATCGTGGCGCACGCCGCGCGCGCGCGTGGCGGCGATCTGCTCGAGCACGTTGCGCTCGCAGCCGAGCGGATGCGTGGTGGTGCAGATGAAACCGCGGACTTTCGGATGGATGATCAACGTGAATTCCTCGTCGGCACAATGCCCGCGGCATCTTAATGTCTGCGGCGGGCATGCAGAAGTCCCGGTGGCAGCACACGGCAGGGTATGGAGCGCGGTGCGGGTGAAGGCGCGCGCGTGCGGGGGTGTCGCGTCGCGACTGAAGTCGCTCCCACAAAAGAGCTGCGGCGCAGCGGCGGATGCCGTGCTGGCGGGAGGGAAAAGCGCGGATCGGCGAACCCTTCACCGCGTCGTTGGTTGTCGCGGCTGAAGCCGCTCCTACAGCAGCTCATCCGAGGGGGCTGATCGAAAAGCAGGGAGGGGGTTTCAGTCCCGACGCGCTGACGGTGGATGTCTCAGCGAGATCGCCTGCGGGCGCATCAGATGATGCGCAAGGTGATCGCCTTGAGCACGGCGCGCGTGCGGTCGCGGGTGCCGAGCTTGTCCAGGATGGTGGAGACGTAGTTCTTCACCGTGCCTTCGGCCAGGAACAGGCTGCGCGCGATTTCCTTGTTGGAGTAGCCGCCGGCGAGCAGGCGCAGGATCGCCACTTCGCGTTCGTTGAAGGTGTCGCGCGGCGCGTCCTCGTCGCGGTAGCGGTAGCGCGCGCGCACCGGGTCGGTGCTGACCGGCTGCAGCAGGGTCTCGCCCGCGGCCACGCGCGCGATCGCCTCGCGCAGGTCCTCCGGCGCAGCGTCCTTGAGCAGGAAGCCCTGCGCGCCGGCGGCGGTGGCGCGCAGCAGCAGGTCGGATTCGTCGAAGGTGGTGAGCAGCAACACCGGCGTGCGGTCGCCGCGCGCGCGCAGCTGCTGCAGCGCCTGGATGCCGTCCATGCCCGGCATGCGGATGTCGCTGAGCACCGCGTCCACCGGCGTGGCCGCCACCGCGTCGAGCAGGGCCTGGCCGTCGTCGGCCTCGCAGGCGACGACGATGCCCTGGGTCTGCAGCAGCGCGCGCAGCCCCGCGCGCACCAGCACCTGGTCGTCGGCCAGGGCGATCCGCAGCGCGCTCACAGCGGCAGCCTCACGCTCAGCTGCATGCCGCCGAGCGGCGTGCGGCCCAGGTCCAGGCGTCCGTGCAGCGCGGCCAGGCGCTCGCGCATGCCGGCGATGCCGTTGCCCTCGCGGATGCGTTCGGCGCGGTGGCCGTCGTCCTCGATGTCCAGGCACAGCTGCTGCCGGTCCTGGCCCAGGCGCACCCGCACATGCGCGGCGTCGGCATGCCGCGCGGCGTTGGTCAGCGCTTCCTGCACCAGCCGCAGCAGGGTCTCGGCCAGGTGCGGATCGGTGATGCGCAGCGCCGGGTCGATCTGCAGCTGCAGCTGCGGCCGTGGGAACGGCGCGGCCAGGGCGCACAGCGCCGTCTCCAGGTCCACGCCGCGGTCGTCGCGCAGCGACTGCACCACCGCGCGGATGTCGGCCAGCAGTTCGGCGGACAGCCGTTCCACCGTCGCCACCTCCGTGCGTTGCGCCAGCGCCGGATCGGCCAGCAGCAGGCGCAACTGGATGCGCATGGCGGTGAGCTTGTGCCCGGCCACGTCGTGCAGTTCGCGCGCCAGGCGCAGGCGCTCGGCATCGCGGGTGCTGTCGGCGAGCAGCGCGCGGGTGGCCAGCAGGTCGGCATTGACCCGCGCCAGCGCCTCGCGCGCCAGCTCGGCGGTGCGCGCGTAGTGCGCACTCAGGCCGGCGAAGGCATGGAAGCAGCCGTAGATCAGCGTGGTCAGCAGCGGATGCTTGATGCTGGCGGCGGACAGCGCCAGGAACGTGCCCAGGTTGGCCAGCACGGCCAACAGCAGCACCTGCCGCGGCGGCCACTGCAGCGCCACCTGCGCGACCACCACCACCAGCAGCACCGGCGCCGTGCCGACGTGCGGCTCGAGCCAGACCAGGGCCATCGCCGCCGCCGCCTCGAGCCACAGCGCGGCATCGCGCCAATGCCCGGGCAGGTAGTGCGCGCCGATCAGCGGCAGCAGGAACAACGCCGCCGCGAGCCAGCACCAGACCGCCAGGGCATGCGGCGCGAACTGGAACGACCACAGCACGGTGGCCACGGTCAGCAGCCCGGCCAGGCGCTTGGGTTCGATCAGGTCGCGCAGGAATCGGTTCATGCGACCGATGCTGACCGCGGGTCGACGCCGCGGCAATGGGGCGCCTGCAGAAAGTGACTTCCGGCAGGCGGACCGGGTGACCAGCGGCCACTGCCGCGCCACCGCGATGGCGGCACACTGCGTCCATGTCCTGCTGCGCGCTGGATGCCCGGCGCGCTGGACGGGGCCGATTCATCCACCCTGCCACGCAATGCCGGCCTTGCACGCCGCACGAGGAACACCGCCATGCCCATGACCCTGCACCATCCGGATCTGCTGTTCATGCTGCTCGGCCTGAGCTGGGGCGCCTACGAAATGGTGCTCGGCCACCGCCGCCGCGCCGCCGATGGTGGCGCCCGCGACCAGGGGACGCTGCGGCTGCTGTGGCGCGTGCTGTACGCCGCGGTGGCGCTGGGCGTCGTGCTGTCGATGCTCGGCGTGTGGCGGTATGCGCCGCACCTGCGCGAGCCGTTGCGCTGGACGGCGTGCGTGCTGCTGGCCAGCGGCCTGGCGCTGCGATTGTGGTCGATCCGCGTGCTGGCGCGCTGGTTCACCGTCGACGTGACCATCCAGGAAGGCCATCGCCTGGTCCGCCACGGGCCGTACCGCTATCTGCGGCATCCCTCCTACACCGGCGCGCTGCTGGCGTTCTACGGGCTGGCGCTGGGCATGGGCAACGTGCTGTCGCTGCTGGCGATCGTGCTGCCGGTGACCTGGGCGTTCCTGCGCCGCATCCAGGTCGAGGAAGCGCTGCTGACCCAGGCCTTCCCCGAGGAGTACCCGGACTACGCCGCGCACAGCTGGCGGCTGCTGCCGTGGGTGTGGTGAGGCCACGTCGCTGGTCGCGACCCCACTGATTGGTATTACCAATATTGTGCAGCCAGCGCGTTGAAGAGATTGACCTCGCGTGAGATCAGGCGCCTAATGCCGCCGTAGCGCTTGCTCTCTCTGCGTGATTGGTATGACCAAAATTTCCATTGCTGCCAGCACACCAGCAGCCGCCGAGCCCCCAGCCCGGCTCAGCGACCGGGTCGCCGCCCAGTTGCGCGCACTGATCGCACACCGCGGCCTGGCGGTCGACGCGCGCCTGCCCGCCGAGCGCGCCCTGGCGGCAGAGCTGGGCGTGTCCCGCCCGGTGCTGCGCGAGGCCATCGCCCAGCTCGCCAGCCAGGGGCTGCTGCGCGCCCGCGTGGGCGGCGGCACCTACGTGCAACGGCCACCGACCCCGGAGGACCAGGTGGTGGCGCAGCTGCAGCCGTTCCTGCCGCTGCTGCATGCCGACCCGGAATACCGTTTCGACGTGCTGGAAGCGCGCCACGCCCTGGAAGGCGCCACCGCCTGGCACGCGGCGCTGCGCGCCACCGACGACGACCGCGCGCGCATCGACGCCGCGTTCGAGGCGCTGCTGCAGACCCATGCGCAGGCCGATGCGGCCGCCCAGGCGCATGCCGATGCCGACTTCCACCTGGCCATCGCCGAGGCCACCCACAACCGCGTGCTGCTGCAGGTGATGCGCGGCCTGTTCGACCTGCTGCAGGCCAACATCTCGCAGAGCCGGCAACAGCTGTTCGCCTCGCCGCGCATCTTCGCCGCCCTGCACGCCCAGCACCGCGCCTTGCGCGACGCGATCCTGGCCGGCGACCCGGAACGCGCCCGCGCCGCCGCGCACGCCCACCTGGAATTCGTGCACAGCGCGCTGCGCACCCTCGACGAGGACGATGCGCGCCGCGCCCGCGCCTCGCGCCTGCCCTCCTCTCCCTGACCGCCTGCCGCCATGATCATTTCCGCGTCCACCGACTACCGTGCCGCTGCGCAGCGCCGGCTGCCGCCGTTCCTGTTCCACTACATCGACGGCGGCGCCTATGCCGAGCACACCCTGCGCCGCAACGTGTCCGACCTGAGCGACATCGCCTTGCGTCAGCGGGTGTTGCGCGAGGACATGTCGGCGCTGGACCTGCGCACCGAGCTGTTCGGCGAACGCCTGGCCTTGCCGGTGGCGCTGGGGCCGGTGGGCCTGACCGGCATGTACGCGCGGCGCGGCGAGGTGCAGGCGGCCAAGGCGGCGGCGGCCAAGGGCGTGCCGTTCACCCTGTCCACGGTGTCGGTGTGCCCGATCGAGGAAGTGGCGCCGGCAATCGACCGGCCGATGTGGTTCCAGCTCTACGTGCTCAGGGACCGTGGCTTCATGCGCAATGCGCTGGAACGGGCCAAGGCGGCCGGCGTCACCACCCTGGTGTTCACCGTGGACATGCCGGTGCCGGGCGCGCGCTACCGCGACGCGCATTCGGGCATGAGCGGCCGCCATGCGCCGCTGCGGCGCATGCTGCAGGCGGTCACCCACCCGCGCTGGGCCTGGGACGTGGGCCTGCGCGGGCGCCCGCACGACCTGGGCAACATCTCCACCTACCGCGGCCACCCGACCGGGCTGGCCGACTACATCGGCTGGCTCGGCGCCAACTTCGACCCGTCGATCACGTGGAAGGATCTGGAATGGATCCGCGCGTTCTGGACCGGGCCGATGGTGATCAAGGGCATCCTCGACCCGGCCGACGCGCGCGATGCGGTGCGCTTCGGCGCCGACGGCATCGTGGTCTCCAACCATGGCGGACGCCAGCTCGACGGCGTGCTGTCCAGTGCGCGGGCATTGCCGGCGATCGCCGATGCGGTGCAGGGCGAGCTGAAGATCCTGGCCGATTCCGGCGTGCGCAGCGGCCTGGACGTGGTGCGCATGCTGGCGCTGGGCGCCGACGCGGTGCTGCTCGGCCGCGCCTTCGTCTACGCGCTGGCCGCCGCCGGCCAGGCCGGCGTGGAGCACCTGCTGGGCCTGATCGAGAAGGAGATGCAGGTGGCGATGACCCTGACCGGCGCCAAGTCGATCGCGGCGATCTCGCGCGAGTCGCTGGCGCAGGTGACGCGCGAGGCGATGGTCTCGGCGTAGGGCGTATCAGCCAGTCGCGAACCTGCCACGCCGCGATGGCGCGTCGCGAGGAAGCCGGGACGCGGATGGCGAGGCACGCCAGTGGAATGACGCCCTTGCCACCGCGCTCGCTCGGGTTGGCCGGGCGGGCCGCGGCATTGACGGCGCGCGGCACGACCTGACGACCGGGCAGGCGCTGTGCGCCGCACCACCAGCGGCACGTTTGCCGGCCCCGGTGCGGTGCGGCGCCCTCCAGATCGGTGGTGCACCTGGCGCCACCGCCACCGCCACCGCCCCGCCCTACCCCGCCTTGCGCCGCGCCGGCGCCTTGCGTGCGGCCGGCTTGGCCTTGGCTGCCGCCGGTTTCGCGCGCGAGGCCTTCTTCGCCTTGCCGGACGCCGCCTTGGCCGGCTTGCTGGCCTTTTTCGCGGTCTTGCGCACCGGCACGCGTTCGTCCTGCCTGGCCGGCGTGCGCTTCTTGGCCTCCAGGCTCTTCTGCAGCAGCGACATGAAGTCGACCACGTTGGTGGCGGCGTCTTCGCGGTGCGGCGCCTCGGCGTCCTCGTCGACCTGGGTGGTGCCCTCCTGCGCCTTGATCCGCTTCTGGATCACCGCGTGCAGCCGCTCGCGGAATTCGTCGTGGTAGGCATCGGGGTCCCAGCGCCCGGACATCGAGTCGATCAGCTGCGCCGCCATCTCGGTTTCCTTGGCGCTGATCCGGTAGTCGGCGGCCTTGCCGCTGGGCAGCGTGTAGTCGTCCAGGTCGACCAGTTCCTGCGGATAGCGCAGCAGGATCAGCACCAGCGCGTCCTGCAGCGGCATCACCGCCGACAGGTATTCGCGGGTGCGGATCACCACCCGCGCGATGCCGACCTTGCCGGTGCTGCGCAGGGTCTCGCGCAGCAGCACGTAGCCCTTTTCGGCCTTCTTGCCCGGCACCAGCACGTAGGGCTTTTCGAAATAGCGCAGGTCGATCTCGGCGGCGTCGACGAAGGCTTCCACCTCCACCGCCTCATGGCTCTCCGGCGCGGCCGAGGCGATGTCCTGCTGCTCGACCACCACGTAGTTGCCCTTGCTGTATTCGTAGGCCTTGACGATGTCCTTCCAGGGCACTTCCTCGCCGGTGTCGGCATTGACCCGCTCGAAGCGGATCGGGCGCTTGTCGCGCGCGTCGAGCATGCGGAAGTGCAGATCGACCCGGCGTTCGCCGGACATCAGCGACACCGGCACGTTGAGCAGGCCGAAGGACAGCGTGCCGGTCCAGATCGGGCGCGGCATCAGTGCGCCTCCATGCCGGTGGCCTGCGCCGGCAGGTGATCCAGCGCCTGCCAGGCGTCCTCGACCACCTGCCGCGCCTGGTCCCAGTCCAGCCGCGAGTCGCCGCGCACCAGGTCCCAGTGCGCGGCCAGCTCGCCATCGGTCTCGGCTTCCGGCCCGCGCGGCCAGCCGCGGGCGTGGGTCTGCAGGGCGAAGGCGTAGGCCGGGCACAGGTCGCGCCACGGGGTGCGGTGGCGGGCGCGGCGCTGGCGATAGTCGGCCAGGCTGTAGCGGCGGTAGTCCGGCGCATCCTGCGGGCGCGGTGCGGCGCCACGGCGACGCGGCGACGGCACGCTCGGCAAGGGGTCCAGATGGGCGTTGAACAGCAAGGGGTCGGGGCGGTCGCTGGGGCGCATGGCAGGGCTCCGGGCGGCAACGTCGGCGGGGGGATGCGCAGCAGTAGCGCCCGCCCCGTTAGCGGTTCGTGACCGACGCGTGCAAGGGCCGCGATTCGCAATGGCTTCACTGCCGCGGCGGTGAACTGGACCTCCGCCGCCATTCCTCTGGAGGAACCGGACATGACCACGCCCACCGATCCGCTGCGCCAGGCCCCACCCGTTCCCGGCGAACAGCGCGGCAAGCGTCACACCCAGGACCGCGAAGACCGCGGCGCCGGCGACAGCCCCGAGACCATCGTCGAACACGAACCGCGCACCGGCGAAAACCGCGCTGCGCCGCAGGACACGCCGGCGCACTCCACCCCCGACACCGCGCACGGACGGCACGCCGACGCCAACCAGGACGAAGCGCTGGAAGAAACCTTCCCCGCCAGCGACCCGGTGTCGCCGTTCGTGCCGGCGAAGCCGCCGAAGGCGTCGTAGGCCACCAGGGCATCGTCGACGCGATGCATTACATGTGTAGGAGCGGCTTCAGCCGCGAGCGGCGTTCCCGGTAACGCCCGTCGCGGCTGAAGCCGCTCCTACACCTTCCCCGCCGCCTCCAGCGCGGCGTACTCGCTGTCGTCGAACAACCGCGAGCGCACCAGGAAGCGCACGCCCTCGCCGTTCTCCAGCGAGAACATGCCGCCGCGGCCGGGCACGACATCGATGATCAGCTGCGTGTGCTTCCAGTAGGCGAACTGCGACGGGCTGATGTAGAACGGCGCCTCGCCGATCTCGCCCAGCAGCACGTCGCGATCGCCGACGATGAAGTCGTCCTGCGGATAGCACATCGGCGAGGACCCGTCGCAGCAGCCGCCGGACTGGTGGAACAGCAGCGCGCCGTGCCGCGCCCGCAGCTTGGCGATCAACTGCAGGGCCGGCAGCGTTGCCAGTACCTGCGGCGGCAGCGCGGCCGCGGGCGCGGACGCATCCATCAGGCGGCCATGTCCAGCACGATGCGGCCTTCGATCTTGCCGGCGTGCATGCGTGCGAACACGTCGTTGATGTTGTCCAGGGTGTCGGTGGCCACGGTCGCGGCGACCTTGCCCTGCTCGGCGAATTCCAGCGACTCCTGCAGGTCCAGGCGGGTGCCGACGATCGATCCGCGCACGGTCACGCCGTTGAGCACCATGCCGAAGATGTCCAGCGGGAACTCGCCCGGCGGCAGGCCGTTGAGCGACACGGTGCCGCCGCGGCGAACCATGCCGATGGCTTGTTCGAACGCCTTCGGCGAGACCGCGGTGACCAGCGCACCGTGCGCACCGCCGATCTCCTTCTTCAGGTACGCCACCGGGTCGGTGGTGCGCGCGTTCACCGTCACCGTCGCGCCCAGGCGCGTGGCCAGCGCCAGCTTGGCGTCGTCCACGTCCACCGCGGCCACGTTCAGGCCCATCGCCTTGGCGTACTGCACCGCCATGTGGCCGAGGCCGCCGATGCCGGAGATCACCACCCAGTTGCCAGGCTTGGTGTCGGTGACCTTCAGGCCCTTGTACACGGTGACGCCGGCGCACAGGATCGGTGCGACCTCGACGAAGCCGATGCCCTTCGGCAGATGGCCGACGTAACTGGCGTTGGCCAGCGCGTATTCGGCGAAGCCGCCGTTGACCGAATAGCCGGTGTTCTGCTGCGTCTCGCACAGGGTTTCCCAACCGCCCAGGCAGTGCTCGCAATGGCCGCAGGCCGAGTACAGCCACGGAATGCCGACGCGGTCGCCTTCCTTGACGTGGTCCACGCCGGCGCCGACCGCCACCACGTGGCCCACGCCCTCATGGCCGGGAATGAACGGCGGATTCGGCTTCACCGGCCAATCGCCTTCGGCCGCGTGCAGGTCGGTGTGGCACACGCCGCAGGCCTCGATCTTGACCAGAATGTCGCCGGCCTGCGGCCGCGGCACCGCCACTTCCTCGATCGCCAGCGGCTTGCCGAATTCCCGCACCACGGCGGCTTTCATCGTCTTGTCCATTGCAACGCTCCTGAGAAAAACGGGTGATGTCACCATCGCGCGACCGGCGACGGAGTGCCTTGATCCAGATCAGTTGGGGCAGGCGACGACACGCTGCTGCGTGCCGCCGCCCTGCCCCATGCGTCAGAAGAAACCCAGCGCCTTCGGCGAATAACTGACCAGCAGGTTCTTGGTCTGCTGGTAGTGATCGAGCATCATCTTGTGGTTCTCGCGGCCGATGCCCGACTGCTTGTAGCCGCCGAACGCGGCATGCGCCGGATAGGCGTGGTAGCAGTTGGTCCACACCCGCCCGGCCTGGATCGCGCGGCCCATGCGGTACAGCCGCGCGGCATCGCGGCTCCACACGCCCGCGCCCAGCCCGTACAGCGTGTCGTTGGCGATCGCCAGCGCCTCGGCCTCGTCCTTGAAGGTGGTCACCGACACCACCGGGCCGAAGATCTCCTCCTGGAACACGCGCATCCTGTTGTGGCCCTTGAACACCGTCGGCTTGACGTAGAAGCCGCCCGCCAGGTCGCCGTCCAGTGCGTTGCGCTCGCCGCCGATCAGCACTTCGGCGCCTTCCTGCTTGCCGATGTCGATGTAGGACAGGATCTTCTCCAGCTGCTCGCTGGAAGCCTGCGCGCCGACCATGGTGTTGGGGTCGAGCGGGTTGCCCTGCTTGATCGCCGCCACGCGCTTGAGGGCCTTTTCCATGAAGCGCTCGTAGATCGATTCCTGGATCAACGCGCGCGACGGACAGGTGCACACCTCACCCTGGTTGAAGGCGAACAGCACGAAGCCTTCCACCGCCTTGTCGAGGAAGTCGTCGTCCTCGGCCATCACGTCGGCGAAGAAGATGTTGGGCGACTTGCCGCCCAGCTCCAGCGTCACCGGGATCAGATTCTGGCTGGCGTACTGCATGATCAGCCGGCCGGTGGTGGTCTCGCCGGTGAAGGCGATCTTGGCGATGCGCGGGTTGCTGGCCAGCGGCTTGCCCGCCTCCAGGCCGAAGCCGTTGACCACGTTGAGCACGCCCGGCGGCAGCAGGTCGCCGATCACCTCCATCAGCACCAGGATCGAGGCCGGGGTCTGCTCGGCCGGCTTCATCACCACGCAGTTGCCCGCGGCCAGCGCCGGTGCCAGCTTCCAGCACGCCATCAGCAGCGGGAAGTTCCACGGGATGATCTGCCCGACCACGCCGAGCGGCTCGTGGAAGTGGTAGGCGATGGTGTCGTGGTCGATCTCGGAGATGCCGCCTTCCTGCGCACGCACCGCGCCGGCGAAGTAGCGGAAGTGATCCACGCACAGCGGCACGTCGGCGTTGAGCGTCTCGCGCACCGGCTTGCCGTTGTCCCAGGTCTCGGCATAGGCCAGCAGTTCCAGGTTCTGCTCGATGCGGTCGGCGATCTTCAGCAGCACGTTGCTGCGCTCGGTGCTGGAGGCCTTGCCCCAGGCGTCCTTGGCGGCGTGCGCGGCGTCGAGCGCGGCTTCGATGTCCTCGGCATTGGAGCGCGCCACCGCGGTGAACACCTTGCCGGTGATCGGCGTGCTGTTGTCGAAGTACTGCCCGCTCTTCGGCTCCACCCACTTGCCGCCGATGAAGTTGCCGTAGCGCGACTTGAAGATGGACTGCGGATCGGTGGCATGCGGCTTGGCGGTGCTGACGGCGTTCATCGTGTTCTCCTTCGGCGGTCGGAAAGGACGGGCAGGGCCGTCCGGTAGCCGCATGTGCGCAAGTCCGATGCCAGGTTTTGCGTGCTGCGCCGCGTCACGCGGTCGCACCGCGACAGATCGACGCACCTGCACCGGTTTTGCTGCGTCGCGTCACGTGTGGCGATTGCACCGCGCCGACGGATGTGCTGTTTATCGGAACACCCGTATCAACAGGTGTCGCAATCTGCGACAGCGGAGCCGGACATGGCGCAACCATCGCAACATCAGCTCGGCCTGGCGCGCCGCGCCTTCTTCGAACGCGGCGGCGCGCCGGTCGGGCAGGTGCCCGACACCATCCTGCAGTCGTGGCAGCGCTGCCAGCGCCTGGGCCTGGCCGCGGATGCCAAGCCGGCAATCGAGCCGCTGGAGGCCTCGCGCCTGCGCGCCCTGCGCGAGGCGCACGAGCGCCTGTGGCGGCTGGCCCGCGCCGAGCTGGAAGGCCTGGCCGGCGACGCCGCGGCCACCGGCAGCATCGTGCTGCTCACCGACGAGGCCGGCTGGATCCTCGACGCCGAAGGCAGCCCGCGCTTCCTCGACAAGGCGGGCAGGGTGGCGCTGATGCCGGGCGCGTGCTGGAGCGAAACCCAGGTCGGCACCAATGCCATCGGCACCGCCATCGTCGAAAGCCGCTCGGTGGAAGTGCGCGGCGGCGAGCACTACTTCGCCCCGCATCAGATCCTCAGTTGCGCGGCGGTGCCGATCTTCGATCCCTACGGCGGCCTGGCCGGCGTGCTCGACATCTCCGGCGACGCCAGCGTGCAGCACATGCATGCGTTGGCGCTGGCGCGGATGGCGGTGGCGAACATCGAGCACCGCTACTTCGACGACGGCATTCCCGGCTGCGAACTGCTGCGCGTGCACCACGACCCGGCGCTGCTCGGCACCGCGCGCGAGGCGCTGCTGGCGTTCCGCAACGGCCGCCTGGTGGCGGCCAACCAGGCCGGGTTGCGGCTGTTCGGACTGGAACGCCACGAACTCGGGCGCGCGCCCTACGAGGCACTGTTCGAGGAACCGCTGTCGCGGCTGCGCCAGCAGGGCAGCGTGTTCGACCTGCAGGGGCGCGCACTGCACGGACGCATCGACAGCCCGGCCGACGACCGTCCGCGGCGGCGCCCGCAGCAGGCGCCGATCACCGTGACCACGTCGTCGCGGCCTTCGGCGGCGGCCGCGTCTGACGCGCCGCTGTTCGATGCCGCGCAGGAGCTGGCGCTGGAACGCGCGCGGCGCGTGCTCGACGCGCAGCTGCCGGTGCTGGTGCAGGGCGAGACCGGCACCGGCAAGGAAGTGTTCGCGCGCGAACTGCACCGGCGCAGCGCGCGCGCCGGGCGCCCGTTCGTGGCGGTCAACTGCGCGGCGCTGCCGGAAGGGCTGATCGAAGCGGAACTGTTCGGCTACGAGGACGGTGCCTTCACCGGCGCGCGCAAGCACGGCAGCCCGGGCCTGCTGCGCCAGGCCGATGGCGGCGTGCTGTTCCTGGACGAGATCGGCGACATGCCGCTGGCCCTGCAGCCGCGGCTGCTGCGCGTGCTGCAGGAACGCGAGCTGCTGCCGCTGGGCGGCGGCAAGCCGGTGAAGCTGGATTTCGCGCTGATCTGCGCCACCCACCGCGACCTGGACGCGGCGATGGCCGAACAGCGCTTCCGCCCCGACCTGTACTACCGCATCGCCCATCACTGCGTGCAGGTGCCGGCGCTGCGCGCGCATCCGGACCGGCGGACGCTGGTCGCCGACCTGTGGACACGGCTGGGGCAGGGCAGGCGCCTGACCGAGGCGGCCCTGGCGACGCTCAGCGTCTATGCGTGGCCGGGCAACCTGCGCCAACTGGTGGCGTGCCTGCGCACGCTGGTGGCGTTGAGCGAGGCGGACGCGCTGGTCGATACCGACGCCTTGCCGGCTTACCTGCCCGGCCTCCGCGCGGCGGAGCAGGGCGGCCACGGCGGCACCGCGATGCCATTGCCCGACGCCGACCTGGACAGCCTGGCGCTCGGCGCCATGCGCCAGGCACTGGATGCCTGCCAAGGCAATGTGTCGCAGGCCGCACGCCGGCTGGGCATCAGCCGCAGCACGCTGTACCGGCGGCTGCAGTTGGGGACGCACTGAACCAGGGTGTCGCGACGCTGCCGGCAACACTGCACAAGATCATCGAGCTCGCCTGTAGTGATCGCCAATCGCCAGCAGCGACGTGACGAGCATGCGTGTGAGGCGGCTACGTCCCAGCGTCTGTCTGCGCTGCTGCGCCTGTGCCGACAGGACCGCTCAGGGAAGGAGGCGCACACGCTTCACGAACCGCAACCGCTCGTCCGGGCTCGGACCGGCAATGCGGTCGCCGTTGGCTTCGGTGGCGTACTCCAACGCCACCTGCCTGCCCTTGAGTGCCTTCTTCAACACCGACACCTCGCTTTCTGCCTCGACGACAAACCAGTCGCCACACTGCATCGTGCAATACGCCTCCACCTGCCGCCCATCGGCCGCACGCACGACGATGCTCATGTCGTCGATGCCTCCGCCCTCGACCAGCGTGCCGGTGACGGACGCGGCCAGCGCGGTGATCGGCGTGAGGGCGAGCAGGGCGAGCAGCCATCTGGTTTTCATCAGCGTCTCCAAACGCGTGCGAGGGTGGCCCCGTACTGACGGTGCCCGCGCAATGCTGCACGTCGACGACCCACTCAGGGCATGAAATCCCACTGCAACCCGACCGTATAGCCGCGATCCGGACCCGGTTCGTAGTAACGGCCATTGCCGTCGTTGACGATGACCGAACCGATGTAGCGGCGATCGAACGCGTTGTCGATGCGCGCGAAGGTCCGCAGGGTGCCGTGCGCGGTGGTCCAGCGCCGCGCCGCTTCCAGATTGAGCACGGCGTAGCCGGGCGCGGCCTCGCTGGCCAGGTCGTTGACCACGGTGTCGCCGGCGGCCACGCCCTCCACCGCGAACTGCCAGGCGTGCGGCTGCCATTGCCAGCGCGCGAACAGTTGCTGGCGCGGCACGCCGGGCAGGCGCGTGCCGGCGGCCACCACCGCGGTGGGCGTGGCGCAGCCGCTGCTGGCGCAAGTCAGGTAGGCCTGGCGCACCGTCGCCTGCAGCCAGGTGTAGGCCAGCTGCAGTTGCGCGCTGTCGCCCAGCGGCAGGGTCAGGCTGGTCTCGGCGCCCTGGCGGCGGGTGCGGCCGATGTTGCGGTAGGTGCTGCGGCCGTTGGTGTTGCTGGCCACCGCCAGCTCGTCGTCGGTGGTGGCGCGGAACAGCGCTGCGTCCCAGCTGGCGCCGGCGGCGTTGCGCCACTTCGCGCCCAGTTCCAGGTTCTGGCTGCGCGCGGCGGCCAGGTCCAAGGCCAGGCCGGCGCCGCCGTCGCGGCGGTAGCCCAGCTCGTTGAAGGTCGGGGTCTCGAACCCGCGCCCGGCCGAGGCGTAGAGCCGCAGATCGTCGCTGACGCGGAACACCAGCCCGGCCACCGGCGTGGTCGCGGCATAGTCGGTGCGGCCGCTGTCGTCGGGGTTGCGGCCGACGATGTAGGCGTCGTCCGAGCGGAACCGCACCTGGCTGTGACGCAGGCCGGCCAGCAGCGACCAGCGCTCGGCGAACTGCCACCAGGCCTGGGCGAACTGGTCCACGTTCTCCACTCGGTCCTGCTGGTCGCGGCGCAGCCGGCCCTTCACCCCCAGCGTACTGCCGACGAAGTTCTCGTAGCCGGTGCGGTGCTGTTGCTGGCGATCGGCATTGGCACCGACGGTGAACTGGAACGGGCGGCCGCCCAGTTCGCCCTGCCAGGCCCAGCGCGCGTCGAGGCCGCCGTAGTCGCCATCCAGGTCGATCACGCCGCCGGCGTTGAGCGGGTTGCTCTGCGCACTCACCGGCACCGACAGGTACTGCTCCACGTCGCGGCGCCCGGCGTAGCCCATCAGCCGCCAGGTCTGCTGGTCCACCTGCTGGGTGAAGATGGCGCCGGCCTGCACCTGGCGGGTGGACTTGCGGGTGTCGTACTGGCTGGCCACGGCGGTGGCCTGGCGCGGGTCGGCGGCGACCTGGGCGCGGTTCAGGCCCAGCGGATCCTGCGCATCGGGCGCCTCCAGCGCGTTGAGCAGCAGGTCCAGGCGCCGCCCCGGCGCCAGGTCGATGCCGATCTTGGCGTTGAAGGTGGTGCGCTGCGCGTGGCTGTGGTCGCGGTAGCCGTCGGTGCTGAAATGGGTGGCGGCCAGGTTGTAGTGGACGTCGCCCTGCTGGCCCAGCGCCTGCGCGCTGAGGGCGGCGGTGCCGTGGCTGCCGATCGCGCTGCGCAGCCGCCACGGATCGTCCGGCTGGCCATCGGCGCTCCACAGCTGCACCACGCCGCCGGAGGAATTGCCGTACAGCGCCGAGAACGGCCCGCGCAGCACCTCGACCCGCTCGCTGCCGAACAGGTTGAAGTTGGACAGCTGGCCCTGGCCATCCGGCATCGTCGCCGGGATGCCATCGAGCAGCAGGCGCACGCCGCGCACGCCGAACGCCGAGCGCGCGCCGAAGCCGCGAATCGACAACTGGGTATCCTGCGCATAGTTCTGGCGGTCGCGCGCGAGCAGGCCGGGCACCCCGGCCAGGGCCTCGGAGGCCTGCACGCCGAGGCGGTCGCTGTCGCCCAGGCCGGTGGTGGTCAGCGACGCCGGCAGGTCGAAATCGGCCACGCCGCCGACGCGGGCGGCCTGGACCTGCAACGCCGGCAGGGTGGTGGCGGGATCCGCGCCGGGGGCGGCGCGGACAAGGGAGGACAGCGCCAAGGCGCAGGCCCCGCAGAGCAGGGCAGAGGGCAGGGGAACGGACATGCGCCATCATCGCCCATGTGCCCCCGGGCCGCACCCGCCAAGCGCGGCAGCGTTTGTTAGGATGAGGTGTTTGACCGCGCCGGCTCCGGTCCTTCCGGCCCCCACCTCCGCCACCGAACGAGTACCGCCGTGTCCTTCTTTGCAAACGTGGAACAGGTCCCAGGCGACCCGATCCTGGGCCTGACCGAGGCCTACAACGCCGACTCCCGCCCGACCAAGGTCAACCTGGGCGTGGGCATCTACTACGACGAAAACGGCCGCATCCCGCTGCTGCGCGCCGTGCAGCAGATCGAACAGCAACTGGCGCAGGAGGCCAAGCCGCGCGGCTACCTGCCGATCGACGGCCTGCCCGCCTACGACCTGGCCACGCAGAAGCTGCTGTTCGGCGCCGAGTCGCCGCTGCTGGCCGCCGGCCGCGTCGCCACCTCGCAGACCGTCGGCGGCAGCGGTGCGCTGCGCGTGGGCGCGGACCTGCTGAAGAAGCTGCTGTCCACCTCGACCATCGCCATCAGCAACCCGAGCTGGGAGAACCACCGCGCGGTGTTCACCGCCGCCGGCTTCGACGTGGTCGACTACACCTATTTCGATCCGGCCAGCCACGGCCTGAACTTCGACGGCATGCTCGCCGACCTGCGCGCGCTCGCGCCCGGCAGCGTGGTGCTGCTGCACGCCTGCTGCCACAACCCCACCGGCGCCGACCTGAGCCAGGCGCAGTGGCGCACCGTGGCCGAGTTGCTGAAGGAACGCAACCTGTTCCCGTTCGTGGACATCGCCTACCAGGGCTTCGACAAGGGCATCGACGCCGACGCCTACGCGGTGCGCCTGCTGGCCGAGGTCGGCATCGACAACTACGTGGTCGCCAGTTCCTACTCCAAGTCGTTCTCGCTGTACGGCGAGCGCGTCGGCGCGCTGTCGGTGGTCTCGGCCAACGCCGCCGAGAGCAAGGCGGTGCAGTCGCAGGTCAAGCGCATCATCCGCACCATCTACTCCAGCCCGTCCACGCACGGCGCCGCGCTGGTCGCCGGGGTGCTCAACAGCCCGGAACTGCGCACGATGTGGGAGCAGGAACTGACCGAGATGCGCGAGCGCATCCACGCCCTGCGCGCCGGCATGGTGCAGAAGTTGGCCGCCCTGGGCGCGCCGGAGTTCGGCTTCATCCAGCAGCAGGCCGGCATGTTCTCCTACTCGGGCTTGAGCAAGGCGCAGGTGGACCGGCTGCGCGAGGAGTTCGGCATCTACGCGGTCGGCACCGGCCGCATCTGCGTGGCCGCGCTGAGCCAGAAGAACCTGGACTACGTGACCCAGGCCGTGGCGACCGTGCACAAGGGCTGAGTGCCGCCGGCGAGGCCGCCGCCTGGCGGCCTGATGCAGTCCGGCCAGGACATCGCACCGGGAGCGCGCAAGCCTCCCGGTTTTTTTATGCCCGCCGCCAACGCCGGCGCGCCTGGGGCGGGATCGCGCAGGCGGCGCTGTGCCGTGTGGCGCGATCGATCGGGTCGCCGCACGGCATCCTGTGCCACCTGCGCAGGCGCCAGCGCAGGTCACGCCGCATGCCGTTGGAAATGGCCGATCAGCGCCGCGAGGTCCGGGGTTGCCACCCGTGCGGCGACGTAGCCGTCCGGACGCACCAACAGCCACTCGCCCGGGTATGGTGCGTAGGCGTCGGCGAAGTGGCCGTGCACATCGCGCAGATCCCCGGCCGGACCGATGATGTGCACGTGCAGTCCGCGGCACCCGGGGGCGAGGGCCCGATCGGCGGCGTAGCCGAGCAGGGTCCAGTGGGTGCCGCGCAAGACCTCGAACAGCCGCAGCGGCTGCCCGCCCGCACCGCGCAGCGGCGCATCCGGCGCCCGGTCGCCCGGCTGTAGTATCCGGCGCTCGCCCGCGTCGGCCTGCAGCGACAGCGACGAGGCCCGGTACTGCAGGTCGAGCTGCTGCACCTCGCGACCGCGCCGCTGGTCGCCGTGGCGGGCGCGATCGAGCAGCCGCGTGGACAGGCCCAGCATCGCGGCGGCGATCGGCCGCCGCTCTTCCTCGTAGGTATCGAGCAGGGCGGCGGGCGCGCCGCGCAGCACCGCGGCCAGCTTCCAGCCCAGGTTGTACGCATCCTGGGCGCTGGTGTTCAGCCCCTGGCCGCCGGTCGGCGGATGGATGTGCGCCGCATCGCCGACCAGGAACACGCGCCCGGCGCGGTAGCGATCGGCCAAGCGCGCGCTCATCTGATAAGCCGATGCCCAACAGACGCGGTCGATCACCAGGTCGTCGCGGCCGGTACGCGCGCGCAGCATGGCCGCCAGGCCCGCGACCGACAGGTCCACCTCGCCGTCGCGCGGCACCGGCGCCTGCAGTTGGAACAGCGTCGTGCCCAGCAACGGGCACAGCGAAATGCGCCGCGCGTTGTCGTCCTCGTGGAACGTATGCCAGGCACCACGCGGCAGCCCGTGCAGCACGATGTCGGCGACCACGGCGCGCACGCCCAGGGTCTGGCCGGGAAAGCCGATGCCCAGCATGGGGCGCACCGCGCTGCGGCCGCCGTCGGCGCCGATCAGGTAGCGCGTAGCGATGGTCTGCTCGCCGGCCGGCGTGGCCACGCGTACGGTGACGCCCTCGGCGTCCTGCGCGAAATCGAGCAAGGCATGGCCGAACTCCACCTGGTGCCCCAGTTCCGACAGGCGCGCGCGCAGCGCCGCTTCGGTCAGGAACTGCGGCACCATCAACGGGCTGCGATAGGGTTCGGCCGGGGTGGCGGGACCGCCGTCCACCACGACCGTGTCGACCCAGCTGCCGTCGGCGCGATGGGTGCGCGACACCGGGTAGAGGCCACCGGCGGCGAACAGTCGATGGATCAGGCCCATGTCCTCGAACATCTCCTGGCTGCGTGGCTGGATCCCCTTGCCGCGGGAGCCGGGGAAGGGCTGGTCGCGCTGTTCCAGCAGCCGGAACGCGACACCGCGGCGGGCCAGTTCGATCGCCAGGGTCAAACCGGCCGCGCCGGCACCGCAGATCACCACCTCGGGGGACATCGTCATCGCTGCAGGCTCCATAAATGTGCAAAATGCACTTAACTGGAGAGGACGATATGCCTGCCGATAAGAGAGTGCAAGATACACATATATCGCCCGAACTGAAGTCGCTGCACCTGTCCATGGTCAGCATCGCCAGCGTGATGAACCGCCCGCGCAACGACGCGCGACTGCTGGAAGAAGCCGGCCTGACCCTGGACCAGGCGCTGTTCCGCCTGCTGGTGGTGATCGAGCGATTCGGGCCGATCGGGGTGGTGGACCTGGCCGAGCGCCTGGGCCGCGACTACACGACCATCAGCCGCCAGGTCGCCAAGCTGGCGGCGATGGAGCTGGTCGAACGCCGCGGCAACGCGCAGGACCGGCGCCTGCGCGAGGCCACCGTCACGCCCAAGGGCAAGGACATGACCGACCGTCTGGATGCGGCACGCGAGCGCATCGGCCGGCGGATCTTCGCCTCCTGGGCGCCGCAGGACGTGACGGATCTGGTGCGGCTGATGGCGAAGTTCGCCGCTGCCCTCGAAGCCGACGAGCGCACGCCATAGCGGCACGCGCGCGTCGGCCGCTACGCGGCGTTTCGACGCGCGTGCAGCGCGGCGCATCGAAATCCGCGGCGCAACCCGCGACAATGGCGGTCCCCTTCTCACGCAAGGCCGCCCTGCCCATGTCGCGAACCTCGCTGACCCGCTTCCTGATCGAAGAACAGCATGCCGGGCGTATCGGCCCGGAACTGCGCCAGCTCATCACGATCGTGTCCCGTGCCTGCAAGCGCATCTCCATCGCGGTCAGCAAGGGCGCGCTGGGCGGCGTGCTCGGCGATGCCGGCACCGGCAACGTGCAGGGCGAGGCGCAGAAGAAGCTGGACGTGCTCAGCAACGACATCCTGCTCGAAGCCAACGCCTGGGGCGGCCACCTCGCCGCCTGCGCCTCGGAAGAGATGGACCACTGCCAGCCGGTGCCCGACAAGTACCCCAGCGGCGATTTCCTGCTGCTGTTCGACCCGCTGGACGGCAGCTCCAACATCGACGTCAACGTCTCGGTCGGCACCATCTTCTCGGTGCTGCGCGCACCGCCGGGCACCGACAAGCCCGGCGACGAGCACTTCCTGCAGCCGGGCACCGCGCAGGTCGCCGCCGGCTACTGCATCTACGGCCCCAGCACGATGCTGGTGCTGACCCTGGGCCACGGCACCCACGCCTTCACCCTGGAGCGCGAGGAGGGCAGCTTCCTGCTGACCCAGGCCGACATGCGCATCCCCGAGGACACTGCCGAGTTCGCGATCAACATGTCCAACCAGCGCCATTGGGAAGCGCCGATGCAGCAGTACGTGGCCGACCTGCTCGCCGGCAGCGAAGGCGTGCGCAGCAAGAACTTCAACATGCGCTGGATTGCCAGCATGGTCGCCGACGTGCACCGCATCCTCACCCGCGGCGGCATCTTCATCTATCCCTGGGACAAGAAGGATCCCGGCAAGGCCGGCAAGCTGCGGCTGATGTACGAAGCCAACCCGATGGGCATGCTGGTGGAGCAGGCCGGCGGCGCCGCCAGCACCGGCCGCGCGCGCATCCTCGGCCTGCAGCCGGAGCAACTGCACCAGCGCGTGCCGGTGTTCCTGGGCTCCAAGAACGAAGTGGCCGAGGCGGTGCGGTATCACCTGGAGCACGACAGCCGCCAGGGCTGAGCGGACGGCGCGACAGTCGCGCGTCCAGGTCCCCTGGACGATGGCGGCTGTCGCCCGCACTGCCGTATAGTCGCTGCCGCAACGCCGACGCATGGCCGCGGTGGTGCAGGGGGAAGCCGCCACAGGCGGCGTATTGCGCTTCGGCGAGATCGTCCTGGAACGGCAGCCGTCGCTCCTGGGCGGTGCCTCGGCGCGATGATGTGCGCTATCGCGGTCGCAGCGCCGGTGGCGGTAAAACAACGCAAACAGGGGAAAGTGCGATGAAACGTGTCTTCGGGCTGTTGCTGCTGCTCGTCTCGGGTGTGGCCTGTGCCGACACCACGCAACAAGGGAAGATCACCCGTGTGGTGGTCGAATCCAACTACGCCTCCGTCTGGCTGGAGAACCAGCCGACCAACAACGAGTGCGCGTCCGACGGGCGCTGGGTAATCGATTTTTCCGCGGATACCATCGCCAAGGAGAAGTATTCGGCCATCCTCTCTGCTGCCTCTTCCAGGACCCAGGTCGTGCTGCAGTTCACGACCAGCGAGGGCTGTGGCGGCTTCGGTGCGAAGAAGATCCACTACGTCGACCTGCTGTACTGATCGCACACGCACGCCGCCCCCTGGCCGGGGGCGCAGCGATGCGGCAGGATGCAGGCAGCGACCAAGACGAACAAGGAGGTTCCGATGCGCTGGTGCATGATGCTGGTGGCGGTGTTGTGTAGCGGCATGGTGTCGGCGGCCGAGCCCTTTCGCATGCAGAACCTGATGCTGCTGCAGCCCGACGCGGTGATGCGCGAGCGTGCCGGGAACATCGAAGCGCTGGCGGCGTATGTGAAGGCGCTGAACGCCGCGGCGTCGCGCGAACTGGCGCGGGTCGGCACGCCCCGGCCTGCCGCCGGCTTCGTGGCGGTGGCCGTCCGCCCCGGCGGCCGTTCCAGGATCTGGCTGGATCTGGCACCCACACTTCCCGATGCGACGGCGACGACGCTGGTCACGGCACTGGAGCGGGTGCCGCCGTTCCAGGCCAAGGGCGGCGTGGTGGTGTTCGCGCTCAACGTCACCCTGTGGGACGCGCCGCCGACCGAGCGCCAAGGACCATCACCAGCGGCCTGGCAGCGTGTCGCCGAGGGCCAAGGGGCGCCGATGGAGATCGGCGACCTGGTCGATCGGGTCTGGCCCGCGAGTGCGGCGCACTGAGGCCGCTGCGCGCCTTGGCTTGCATCCTGTTGGATGACAGATCCGTCCGCCGCGACGTCACCCTGATGTGCATCGCCGCCGCTGTGTCCGCGGTTGCCTGGCGTGGTGGCTGCGGTAGGGTAGCGGCAGTGTGGCGGCCTGCGCGAGCGCGATGACTGCAGGCGGTCGTCACATGCACTTGGTCGTACCGGGCGGGAGGAACCCCATGAACCAGACCCTCGTCGTGCTGTTCTTCTTCGCCACCGCACCGGTCGCGCTGATGCCCACCGTCATCGCGCTGTTCACCCGCCACCGCTGGCGAAAGCGCATCGTGTTGATCAACTTGGCGCTGTGGACGCTGCTGTTCTTCGCCGCCAGGAGCTTCACCCTGTACAACTCCAGCCGCTTCGAGTTGCCGACCCTGCTGGCGCTGGCGGTGTGGCTGGTGCTGCTGGGCATCGCGATCCGCGGCAACCCGGCGGCCACCGACAAGCGCTAGCGTCGGGCAACGCGGCACCTGTTCCGCTGAAGCGCGGCGGCCAGCGGCCATGTCGCAGTGGTAGGCACGAGGACGGCGCGCACAAGGTCAGCGCCGACCTGTACCAGAGGCTCACCGACGTCGGCTCCAGCATCGCCGGCGGCAGCCCGCCATACTGGGCCGGCGACGCCATGGGCAGCACCGCCTACCGGGACCTGAAGCAGACGCCGAAGGTGCTGGCCGACACCATCACCACCGCCGCCAGCAATGCCGCCCACCTGGCGCGCCTGCTCAAGGCCAGTCCGTACCCGCCGCCGCTGGCCTGAGGCGGCCGCTGCGTCGCCGCGCCAATCGCTGGCGACCGCGTCGCTGCGGCTGCAACCCTGCGAAATCGCTGGTAAGGTCGCGCGATGTCCGACCCGCATCCCGATTTCATCGAAGTGTTCGAGGGCGCCATGTCCCGCGAGGACTGCGCCGCCATCCTGCGCCGCCTGCGCGGCAGCACCCAGTTGCGGCCCGGCGAAGTCGGCAGCGGCGTGTTTCCCGAGCTCAAGCGCAGCCGCGACCTGCGCATCAGCGGCCTGGAACCGTGGCGCGACGTGGAACAACGACTGCAGCAGGCCGTGTTCGGCGGGCTGCTGGGCTACCTGCGCAAGTACCCGCAGACCCTGATCTCGCCGCTGATGCTGCAGGTGCCGGGCGCTGACGGCCAGCCGCACCGGCTCGGTGCCGACGACTTCGCCCTGCTCGACGACGCGGCACTGTCCAACCTGGCGCGCACCTGCCTGCGCCCGGGCGCGATCAACCTGCAGTGGTACGAAGCCGGCGAGGGTGGCTATCCGTACTGGCACTGCGAACTGTATCCGCGCGATCCCGGCGCCGAGACCCTGCACCGGCACCTGTTGTGGACCCTGTACCTCAACGACGATTTCGACGAGGGCGAGACCGAGTTCCTGTTCCAGCGCCGCAAGATCGCCCCGCGCGCCGGCAGCCTGCTGATCGCCCCCACCGCCTTCACCCACACCCACCGCGGCAACCGCCCGCAACGCGGCGACAAGTTCATCGCCACCAGCTGGATCCTGTTCCAATCGGCCCAGGCGTTGTACGGCCGGGAGTAGGGATTCGTCGAAAGCAGGGATTGGGGATTTGAGATTCGGGATTCGCAAAAGCGGCGCGACGCTGCGGTCCGCCGCCATTGCAATTCAACCGCCAAGAAAGCCGCTCTTGCGAATCACCAATCCCGAATCCCCACTCCCCGCTCAAAACAACTCGCCCTGCGGCGACGGCGGGCGCGGCGGCAGCGGTTTGACGAAGTGGCTGCAGTCCAGGCGGCGGCGCGGGGACTCGGCATAGCCCAGCCGCTTGTGCGCCAGGGCGAAGCGCCGCGCCAGCAGGTCGGCGTAGACGCCTTCGCCGCGCATGCGCTTGCCGAAGGTGCTGTCGTAGTCCTTGCCGCCGCGCAGTTGCTGCACCGTGCTCATCACGTGCGCGGCGCGATCGGGGTGGTGCGCCTGCAACCAGTCGCGGAACAGCGGCGCCACTTCGTGCGGCAGGCGCAGCAACACGTAGCCGGCGGACTCGGCGCCCGCCTCGCGGGCCGCTTCCAGCACCGCTTCCAGCGCATGGTCGTTGATCCACGGGATCACCGGCGCCACCATCACCCCGACCGGCACCCCGGCGGCGTGCAGGGTGCGCATCGCCCGCAGCCGCGCGTGTGGCGCCGAGGCACGCGGCTCCAGCCTGGCCGACAGCCGCGCGTCCAGCGAGGTCACCGAGAAATGCACGCTGACCAGGTTGTCGCGGGCCAGCGGCGCCAGCAGGTCCAGGTCGCGCTCGACCAGCGCGTTCTTGGTGATCAGCGAGAACGGATGGCGGGTCTCGGCGAAGACCTCGATCAGGCGCCGGGTCAGCTGCAGCTTGCGCTCGATCGGCTGGTAGGCATCGGTGTTGATGCCCAGCGCGATCGGGCTGGGCACGTAGCCAGGCTTGGCCAGTTCGCGACGCAACAGCTCCGGGGCATTGGTCTTGGCGAACAGCCGCGTCTCGAAGTCCAGCCCCGGCGACAGGTTCAGATAGGCATGGCTGGGACGGGCGAAGCAGTAGCTGCAGCCGTGCTCGCAGCCGCGGTAGGGGTTCACCGATTGCGCGAACCCCACGTCCGGCGACTGGTTGCGGCTGATGATGCTGCGCGCGGTCTCCTCGCTCACCTGGGTGCGCAGGCGCGGGGCGGCGAATTCCTCGCTGTCGTCGGGGTGCCAGCCATCGTCCTCGGCCTGGCTGACGGTCCGTTCGAAGCGGCCGGGCAGGTGGCTGCCGGCGCCGCGGCCCTTGATGGCAGTGCTCATCGGCATAGGCTACGCGCCGGGCGTCTCGGCGGATGCGACGGTGCCTGCCGCCGCGCTGAATCTTTCAGGCCGACGCCTGCGGCACGGCCACCTTCGTCCCGTGCGCAGGATTGGCGCGCTGTCAGCGCAGCAGGTCGACGCTCAGGGTGACCCGGCCGAGATGATGCCGCGCTTTGCCGGGGCCGATCCCCACTCGCTCGCGAACAGGTCCCCACGGGTGTCACGCGGCTGCCGCGAGCAGGTGTCATACACCATGCAGCGCCATGTCGGTTCGCGGCGCCGGTGGCCAGCAGCAAGACAGGCGGCCTCCGCGTCGCGCAGGCCGACCGCGCCATCCCGCGCCGGCATCGCCTTCGCCGCAATCTCCGCGCCACCCTCTAGAATCCGCCGATGCTCGTGATCGCGACTCTGCAGAACACCTGGGACCGGCTGACCGGTATCCCGCACATCGGCGCCTACCTCACCGCCGCCTACCTGCTGTACATCCTGTGGCTGAGCGGCTGGATCGTGCTGCAGAAGCGCGAGCCGGCGGCGACGCTGAGCTGGGTGCTGTCGCTGGCCGCCCTGCCTTACCTCGGCTTCGTCATCTACTACCTGCTGGGCCCGCAGAAGGTGAAGCGGCAGCGCCTGCGCCGCGGCCGCTCGCGCTCGGGCATGGAGCACTACAGCAGCGTCTGCCCGCCGGACGCCGACTGCACCGAGCTGGCCAAGATCGCCCAGGCCACCACCGGCCTGGCGCCGAGCTCGGCCACCGCGGTGCAGTGGCTGGTCGACGGCGCGGCCACCTACGAGGCGATCGTGCGCGACATCGGTGCCGCCCAGCACCACGTGCACCTGGAGTACTACATCTTCAATCCCGACCGCACCGGCACGCGCATCCGCGACGCGCTGGTCGAGCGCGCCCGTGCCGGCGTGCGGGTGCGCCTGCTGCTGGATGCGGTCGGCTCCTCGCAGGTACGCAAGCGCTTCCTGCGGCCGCTGCTGGAGGCCGGCGCCGAGGTGGCCTGGTTCCATCCCACCCAGCTGCTGCGGCCGTTCAAGTTCAAGCGGCCCTGGGTCAACCTGCGCACCCACCGCAAGATCGTGGTGATCGACGGCCGCATCGCCTTCACCGGCGGCATCAACGTCACCGACGAGGAGAACGAGGCGCTGCGCGCCGATGCCTACCGCGACCTGCACCTGCGCTGCGAGGGCCACGTGGTGCGCAGCCTGCAGCTGGTGTTCGTGGAAGACTGGCTGTACGCCACCCGCCAGGGCCGCGACGCCTTCGACATGGCGCGGATCTGGCCCAACGACATGCCCAGCCGCGATGCCGGCAGCATCCAGGCACAGGTACTGGTGTCGGGACCGGATTCGTCGTGGGAGAGCATCCACCGCCTGCAGGTCGCCGCGATCTACGAGGCACAGCGCCGGGTCTGGCTGGTCACGCCGTACTTCGTGCCGGGCGAGGCCGCGCGCATGGCGCTGACCTCGGCCGCGCTGGGCGGGCTGGACGTGCGCCTGCTGGTGCCCAAGCGCAGCGACTCGCGGCTGGTGACGCTGGCCGCGCGCTCGTACTTCGACGAACTGCTGCAGGCCGGCGTGCGGATCTACGAATACGGCCCGCGCATGCTGCACACCAAGGCATTGATCACCGACGAGGACCTGTGCCTGGTCGGCAGCGCCAACTTCGACAACCGCAGTTTCCGGCTCAATTTCGAGGTCGCCACGCTGTTCCGCGACCACGGGCTGACCCGGCAGCTGGCCGAGCTGCTGGAAGGCGAGATGGCCGATGCGGTGCGTGTGCGCGACGACCGCAAGCGCTCGCTGTGGCGCTATCGGCTGCCGGAGGCAGTGGCGCGGCTCACCTCGCCGCTGCTGTAGTCGCGGCGCCCCGGCGGCCGGGCCACCCGCACCGGCCGTGGCGCCACGTGGAACCGGCACGCCCGGCGGCGCTACACTGCGCCATCCTTGGGGAGATCGTCATGTACTGGCTCTTTCTGCCGCTTGCGCTGGGTGCTTTCGTTCTGGCGTTCACGACGCCGCACATGTGGTTGCTGGTGGTGAGCCTGCTGGCCGCGCTGGCCTTTCTGCTGGCCTGGGCGCGCGGCTGGTACGTGGCCAAGATCGGCGACGCCAGCCAGCGCGATGCGATGCCGATGATCGACCCGGCCGAGCTGCGCCGGCTGCGCGAGCAGGCCGAGGCGCGCCGCGCCGCGGCCGCCGCCAGCGACGACGCCGCGGCGCCGTAACGGCACGCCGGCAATGACCAAGCTCAGCGTCAACGTCAACAAGATCGCGGTGCTGCGCAATTCGCGCGGCGGCGACCTGCCCAGCGTGCTCGAGGCCGCGCGCGCCTGCCTGGATGCCGGCGCGCACGGCATCACCGTGCACCCGCGGCCGGACCGCCGTCACATCCATGCCGAAGACGTGCTGGCGCTGGCCGAGCTGACCCGCGACCGCGGCGTCGAATTCAACATCGAGGGCAACCCGTTCGCACCGCCGCGGACCGGTTATCCCGGGTTGATCGCCCTGTGCGCGCAGGCCCGCCCGGCGCAGGCGACCCTGGTGCCCGACGGCGACGGCCAGCTCACCTCCGACCACGGCTTCGACTTCGGCCGCGACAGTGCGCGCCTGCGCCCACTGATCGCCGAACTGAAGGCGCTGGGCTGCCGGATCAGCCTGTTCGTCGATGCCGACAACCCCGAGCTGGCGGTGGCGGCCGAACTGGGTGCCGACCGCATCGAGCTCTATACCGGCCCCTATGCGGCCGCATGGGAGCGGGGCGACAGCGCCGCGGCGGCGCCGTTCGCGGCCGCCGCACGCCGCGCGCAGGCGGCCGGCCTGGACGTCAACGCCGGCCACGATCTGGCCCAGGCCAATCTCGGCGCGTTCCTGGCGAACGTGCCGCAGGTGCTGGAGGTCTCGATCGGCCACGCGCTGATCGGCGAGGCGCTGTACGCCGGGCTCGACGCCACGGTGAAGGCCTATCTGGCGGTGCTGGCCGGCGCACGCTGAGCCAAACAAACTCTGCGAGGCAGGCGCCGCTCTGGAGCAAGGCGCGCTTTGCTGGCGCAGCGATCGCCGTCCGCAGGGCTGTCGCGCTCAGCGCAAGCTGGCCATGGTGCGTCTTGCGCTGCCGCCCTCAAACCGGAACGACGAGCGGCGCACGACGTGCACGACGCCACCTTTCGGTGGCGTCGCTACATGGCGGCCCGGCGGGCCGCCGCTTACTGCACGAAGCCGATGCGCTGCACGTCGGCGTTCTTCGCCGCCGCCAGCACCTTGGCCATGGCGTCGTAGTCGGCATCCGGGCTGGCATCGATGCGCAGCTCGGGCGGATTGCCGGCGGCTTGCGCCATCGCCTGCTGCAGGCGCGGCTGCAACTCGCGCAACGGCAGGGGGGAGGCATTCCAGAACAACTGGCCGCTGGCATCCAGGCGCAACTGGATCGGGTCCGGTGGCGGCAAGGGCCTGGACATTGCCGGCGTGCGCTGCGGCAGGTCCATGGTGATCGTCCGCGTCAGCATCGGCGCGGTGACGATGAAAATGATCAACAGCACCAGCATCACATCGACCAGCGGAGTGACATTGATCTCCGCCAGCGGTCCCCGAGTCCCTGCAGCACTGAACGCCATGGCCAGCCTCCTGTGGGTGTGGTGTCGCGCCACCAGCCTACACCTGGGCCGCGGCGATGTGCGAGTGGGCGGCCAAGGATGGTGCGGGCATGCGGACTTGGCCCAGGCGGCGGACACGCAGGCGGCAGGGTGCACGGGACGCGCGTGTCCGGACCATTCGGCTGCATGTCGCGTCAGCGCATCCGGCCGCGGACCGGGCCTGCCTGGCGAACGGGCAGGGGAGGGGCTTCCGTCCGCGCATAAAAAAACGCCACCGTTGCCGGTGGCGTTTGCAGTCGCGTCATGACTGAGGTGTTGCGGTGAAACGGATTGCGTTGAAGCTTATTGCTGCACGAAGCCGATCTTCTTCATGTCCGAGTTCTTGGCGGCGGCCAGCACCTTGGCCATCACTTCGTACTCGGAATCCGGATTGGCATCGATGCGCAGTTCCGGCTGGTTGGTCGGATCGCGCTGGACTTCGTTTTCCATCATCTGCGGGAGCGCACTCACCGCCACCGGGCTGTTGTTCCAGAACACCTGGTTCGACGCATCGATCCGCAGATCGATCGGCGGCGGCGGATCGCGCAACTGCGGCGGCGGGTTGATGACCCGCTGCGGCAGATCCACGTCGATCGGGTACGTCATGATCGGCGCGGTCACGATGAAGATGATCAACAGCACCAGCATCACGTCGACCAGCGGCGTGACGTTGATGTCGGCCATGGGACCACGGCCGCCTCCTGAGCTGAACGCCATGGCTCAGTTCCCCTTCTCTTTGGTCGCAACGAAGCCGACGTCCAGCATGCCCTGACTCTGCGCGATCTTGGTGATCTCGTTGATCGTGCGCATCTTGGTGGTGCGGTCGCCACGCAGGTTGAGCGGCGGCTGCGGGGTCTGCTGTGCGGCGGTCGAGAAGCGCGACTCCAGGGCTTCCTTGGAGATCGGCTCATCGTTCCAGTACAGCGACCCATCTTCCTTGACCGCCAGCGTGATCGGATTCGAACGCTTGTCGTCCTTGTCCGGATCCTGCTTCAAGTTGGCTTGGGGCAGTTCCACCTTGACCTTGTGGGACATCAGCGGTGCCGTGATGATGAAGATGATCAGCAGCACCAGCATCACGTCCACGAGGGGCGTGACGTTGATGTCGGCCATGGGGCCGCCGCTGTTACCACTACTGAAAGCCATAACGGGCTCCGTTAACGTTGCGTGGACGACTTAGCCGGGATCAGCGAACGCGCGAACCGGTGGCGAAGAAGTCGTGCAGGTCGTGAGCGAAGGTGTCGAACTTGGCGATCACCGAGCTGTTGACCTTGCTGAAGAAGTTGAAGGCGAACACGGCCGGGATCGCGACGAACAGACCGATCGCGGTCATGATCAGCGCTTCACCGACCGGGCCGGCCACGGCGTCGATCGAGGCGGAGCCGGTGGCACCGATCTTGATCAGCGCGCCGTAGATGCCCCACACGGTACCCAGCAGACCGACGAACGGCGCGGTCGCACCGACGGTCGCCAGCAGGGTCATGCCCGACTGCAGCTTGGTGCTTTCGCGGGTCACGGCCTGACGCAGGGCGCGGTCAACGAACTCCGAACGGCTCAGGGTCTCGCCCAGGCCGGTGCCGGTGCCGGCTTCGGCGCGCTGGTGGTGCGCAGCGGCCTGCGCGGCGTCCAGGGCGATCTTCGAGAACGGCTCGGAAGCCGGCTGCTCTTCCATCGCACGGATGGCGTCCTGCGCGTTCGGGGTATCCCAGAACAGGCTGGTGACGCGGTCGGCCTGGCTCTTCAGGCGCGTGGCGCGGAAGATGTTGATGATCGTCCAGTACCAGGACGAGGCGGACATGATGATCAGGGTGATGAGCACCACCCAGGAGACGGCGAAGTCACCCGGCTTGGAGGTCATTTCGGTGATCAGGTGCTCGAAGCCCATCTGCGACAGGGCGTTCGATGCGTTGTTGCCCCCCGCAGCAGCGGCGATGAAAATTTCCTGCAGCATGACGCTTACCTTTGTTGTGTGTGGTGGTGATGAGGGTGGTGCAAAGAGTAGACAGGCCGTGCGGACCGGCGGTGCGCCGGCCCGCGAACCCTTGTATCAGTTCAGCGCGAAGTTGACCGGGACGCGGACGCGACCGGCAGTCTTCTGTCCATTGACGACAGCGGCATTGAACCGCCACTTGCGCGCTGCTTCCATGGCGGCGCGGTCCAGGTCGCGGTTGCGGCTGGATTTCTCGACGGCAACGTTCGTGACGTTACCACTGGCATCGACGTCGATGATCAGGATCACCTCGCCCTGTGCGCCCGACCGGAATGCAGCCGGCGGGTACTTCGGCGGGTTCATGTTCTTCGACGAAATATCGACGCTAGCGCTGATGTCCGAGGGTGCGGCCGGCGGCGCGGGCGGCGACGGCGGGGTGGCCACGTCGTTCGGGCGCGGCTCCGGCACGTCGATCACCGGGGCTTCCGGCGGCGGCGGCAGCGGGGTCGGCTTCGGCGGCGCCAGGTTCTTCACCGGCGGCGGCGGGGTTTCCGGCGGCTTCGGCGGCGGCGGCGGCGGCGGGGGAGGCGGCGGCGGTGCATCCACCAGGGTGACCATGATGTTGCGTTCCTTCTCCGCCACCGCCTTGGGCGCAACGGCCGGAATCAGCAGCAACATCAGCGCCGCAAGATGCAGCGCGATTACGAAGGCAATACCGATGATGCGCGGCCAGCTGAGGCCGGAGGCGTCATCTTTGTCGTACTGCCGATGGATGACCAGTTGTTCCGTCATGCGCCAATGACTCGATTAAAGGGGGGCGGATTCCGCTGTGGAGCTGAACCCAAGTTCACGCGGCGATGACACCGCAGGAACCTCCAAGCTTATACCAATCCCTGTTACCTGCACTACTTTCAGCACTG
Organism: Xanthomonas indica; assembly: GCF_040529045.1. Lineage (NCBI taxonomy): Bacteria > Pseudomonadati > Pseudomonadota > Gammaproteobacteria > Lysobacterales > Lysobacteraceae > Xanthomonas > Xanthomonas indica. The sequence goes on from NZ_CP131914.1 coordinate 704,523, forward strand.
GTCTTCGGGGGCTTTTTTTGCGTGCTACTTCAGGTTGATGATCTTCTTGGCGTCTTCCGGCTTTTTGACGCCCTTGGCCAGTGCCTGCTGCGCGGCCTGCTTGGCTTCGGCCACACGGCCTTCCGAATGCAGCACCTTGGCCAGGTTGAGATAGGTTTCGCCATCCTTGGACAGCGGCGCGGCCTTCTGCCAGTTCTCGATCGCCTGCGGCAGCTGGTCGGTGTAGTAGTACGACTGCGCCAGGGCGAGGTAGGTCTGGTAGTCCGGCTTTAGGATGCCCTTCTGCATGCCCTCGTTGATGACCGCGATGACGTCCTTCTCGTGGCCCTCGGTGTTGGCGTAGATCGAGTACAGCTGCTTGTATTCCTTTTCGTCGGTCAGCTGACCGGCGGCACGCAGCTTGTCCATGACCCCTGCGGCCTTGTCCATCTGGTCGGCCTGCATGTACATGCTGGCCAGGTTGAGCTGGGCCTTCTTGTCGTTGGGCGACTTGGCCGCCAGCGCCTCGGCGGCCTTGACCGCCTCGCCGGTCTGGCCGGCTTCGGCGTAGGACGCCATCAGCAGCTGGTTCCAGCTGTCCTTCGGCTCCGGCGAGGCGGCGATCGCCTGCTTCAGCGCCGGGATCGCTTCCTGGTAGCGCTGCGCCTGGTACAGCGCCTGGCCCTTGAGGATCAGGTCTTCCGGGCGGGTCGACTTGGTTTCGGCGAGGAACTTGTCCAGCGTGGCCAGGCCTTCGGCGGTCTGGTCGTCCTGCAGCTGCAGCTGCGCCAGCATCAGCATCGACTGGTAGTGGCCGTTGTTGTCCAGGCCGTTGAACTGGATCGCCTGCTTGAGGTAGGCCTGCGCGGCCTTGCTGTCGTCGAGGTTGTAGGCGGCCTGCGCGGCCAGCTGCGCGGCGACCGACTTGTCGTACTCGTTGGCGCCGCTGTTGGCCAGGATCTCGTCGGCCTGGGCACGCACCGAGGCGTAGTCCTCGCCCTTGTTGTAGGTGTCGATCAGCTTCTGCAGCTTGCTGCCGAGCTTGGACGACGGCTTGCCGTTCGGCTCCTTGCGCTCGGCATTGGGGAACAGCACCGCCGCCTTCTCGTTCTTCGCATTACGCGAGGAGCGGTGGTCGGTGCGATCGCTCTGCGCAGCGGCATCGGTCACCACCGCGCCACCGAGGGCGGCGGTGATCACCAGGGACAACAACGCTTGCTTGCGGATGCGGAATTTCATGGGTCACCTCGGTGGAAACCGCCCGGAGCGGCACGGAAGACGGAGCGGCCATTCCTCGGCCGAGCCAGCAAACCTATCAGAAACCTGTACGCCGTGAAAACGTTTTTAGATGCGTTTTCTGTGACAGCGCCGGCGACGGGCGCGGGGACGACGGCCGACTCAACCGCACTTGGGCGTCCTGCCGGCGCTGCGCGCCTGCGCATACACCGGTTCCAGCGCAGCGACGTCGCGCTGCAACTCGCCGATGCGGGCACTGGGATCGGGGTGGGTGGAGAGCCATTGCGGCAGACGATCGCCGCCGGCGGCCATCATGTTCTTCCACAGATCCACCGCCTGCGCCGGGTCGAATCCGGCCTGTGCCATCAGGCGCTGGCCGACGATGTCCGCCTCGCTTTCCTGCTGGCGCGAGCCGGGCAGCAGGAACAGCGTCTGCGCGGTCATGCCGCCGACCTGGCCGACGGTGTCGGCCGCACCCTGGCCGTAGCGCGCGCCGGCCAGCGCGCCGATCACGCTCAGGCCCGCCTGCGCGCCGAGCTGACGGGTGATGCGTTCTTCGTGGTGACGCGAGATGACGTGGCCGATCTCGTGGCCGAGCACGGCGGCGAGCTGGTCCTGGTTCTTGGCCACGCTGAAGATGCCGCTGTTGACCCCGACCTTGCCGCCGGGCAGGGCGAACGCGTTGGGTTCCTTGTCGTTGAACAGCGCCGTTTCCCAACCGGTGCCGCGCCATTGGTCGGGCAGTTGCGCGACCAGCGCGTTGACCACGCAGCGCACGTAGGCGTTGCGCTTGGGATCGGTGTCCAGCGGTTCCTTGGCCTTGGCTTCGGCGAACGCCTGCGCGCCCATCTGGTCGAGTTGTTGCTGCGAGATGCCCCCCACGACCTGGGTACGCCCGGTTGGCGATGTCGTCGTCGCACACGCTGCCAGCAGCATCGCGAACGACGCGCCAAGTACCACTTGCTTCATACGGTCCCCCCTCCTAACACGCGTGGCAGTGTGGGGGGCCGCGTCTTAACATTTCGTCAAACAAACCTTCAGGTTGCGCCAAACCAATAGAGCCCGGCCACCGCGAGGGCGTTGTTGAGTCCATGCGCGGCGATCGGCGCCCACAAGGTGCCGGTGCGCTTGTACAGCCAGGCGAACGCCGCGCCCATGCCGCCGTAGACCAGCCACAGCTGGGCGGTCGCCGCCAGGCTGTTGCCGGTGGTTCCCGGCACCTCGTGCACCAGGGCGAAGGCAGCGCCGCTGAGCAGCATGCCCAGCCGCGGCCGGCCGGCATCCCACAGCCGCCCGAACAGCACGCGGCGGAACAGCAGTTCCTCGTAGGCCGGGGCGATCACCACGGCGAACACGATCAGGAACAACGGCATCTGCGCCATCGCCTCGCGCATCAGCGGCAGGTTGGTGGGTTCCGGCTTGATGCCGAACTGCGCCGACACCGCGGAGATCGCGGCACTGCCGAAGAACACTCCGGCCGCGACCAGCAGCACCCAGCCCCAGGTCGACGGCACGCGCGCCGCCTGCCACGAGGCGCGGCGCTCGGCGGCACTGGCCGGGCGCCGCAGGAAGTACAGCAACAGCGCTGCGGACAGGGTGCTGACCAGCGCGATCAGCAGCTGCGCCAGCGCGCCCGGCTGGCCGACCTGCTGCGCGACCAGCGTGGCCAGGCGATCGGCGGGGATGCCCTGCGTCTTCAGCTGCATGGCCAGCTGGAAGCCGCGCAGCACGCCCCAGACCAGGCCGCACAGCACGCTCACCCCAAGCAGCACCACCGCCGCCAGCAGCACGTCGAGGAAGAAACCGAGGATCGGCCGGCGCGGACGGGTCGGCGTCGGCGTCGGCGGGGAGGACAAAGACAGCGGAGCGGCGGGCAACGGCGGCGGTGCGGTCATCGCGGTCCTGCGCGGAAGCGGGCGGAAGGCACGGAGGGCAGCCGGCCCCGGCACGCGCCGGGGCGACCGCCGCCGCGGTCAGATGTCGAGGTTGGCGACCTTCAGCGCGTTTTCCTCGATGAAGTCGCGGCGCGGTTCGACCACGTCGCCCATCAAGGTGCTGAAGATCTGGTCGGCGGCGACCGCGTCCTCGATGCGCACCTGCAGCAGGCGGCGCGTGTCCGGGTTCACCGTGGTCTCCCACAGCTGCTCGGCGTTCATTTCGCCCAGGCCCTTGAAGCGCTGGATCTGGCGGCCCTTCTTGGCCTCTTCGAACAGCCAGGCGTAGGCCTGGGCGAAGCTGGTGATGGCCTGGGTCTTGTTGCCGCGCACGATCTGCGCGCCCTCGCGCACCAGCCCGTGCAGCTCCCGCGCGATCTCGCGCAGCGGGCGCAGTTCGCCGCTCTCGAACACCGCCATCGGCACCACGTAGGTGGTCTCCTCGCCCATGTGCCGGCGCTCCACCAGCAGGGTGGCCGGACGCTGCGCGTTGGACGCCTGGAAACGCAGGCTGTAGCGCGCCGAGCCCAGGCTGCCGCGGTTGAGCACCGCCTGCAGCGCCTCCAGGCTCGGATGCGCCTCGCCCTCGGCCTCGAGCTGGGCCACGTCCAGCGGCGGCAGGTCGATCAGCGCGCTCAGCAGCGCCGGGTCGTAGCGGTGCGCATTGCGCGCCACCGCCTCGTTGGCGCTGGCGAACAGCAGCAGCAGCTTCTCCAGCGCCGCGCCGGTGATCGGCGGCTCGTTGCTGGCCGGGATCAGCGCCGCGCCTTCGACCGCGCTGCTGGCCAGGTAGGCGTTGAGCGCGTTGTCGTCCTTCAGGTACAGCTCCTGCTTGCCCTGCTTGAGCCGGTACAGCGGCGGCAGGCCGATGTAGACGTAGCCGCGCTCGATCAGCTCCGGCATCTGCCGGTAGAAGAAGGTCAGCAGCAGGGTGCGGATGTGTGCGCCGTCGACGTCGGCGTCGGTCATGATGATGATGCGGTGGTAGCGCAGCTTGTCCGGGTTGTACTCGTCGCGGCCGATGCCGGTACCCAGCGCGGTGATCAGCGTGCCGACCTGGTCGGAGGACAGCATGCGGTCGAAGCGCGCGCGCTCGACGTTGAGGATCTTGCCGCGCAGCGGCAGCACCGCCTGGTTCTTGCGGTTGCGGCCCTGCTTGGCCGAGCCGCCCGCCGAGTCACCCTCGACGATGAACAGCTCCGACAGCGCCGGATCCTTTTCCTGGCAGTCGGCCAGCTTGCCGGGCAGGCCGGCGATGTCCAGCGCGCCCTTGCGGCGGGTGAGGTCTCTTGCCTTGCGCGCGGCCTCGCGGGCGCGGGCGGCATCGACGATCTTGCCGGCGATGGCCTTGGCCTCGTTGGGGTTCTCCTGCAGGAACTCCTCCAGGCGTGCACCGAAGGCGTTCTCCACCGCCGGGCGCACGTCCGAGCTGACCAGCTTTTCCTTGGTCTGGCTGGAGAAGCTCGGGTCCGGCACCTTCACCGATAGCACCGCGATCATGCCTTCGCGCATGTCGTCGCCGGTCAGGTTGATCTTGGCCTGCTTGGCGATGCCGTTCTGCTCGATGTAGGTGTTGAGCACGCGGGTCAGCGCGCCGCGGAAGCCGGCCAGGTGGGTGCCGCCATCCTTCTGCGGGATGTTGTTGGTGAAGCAGTACATCGTCTCCTGGTAGGAGTCGGTCCACTGCAGCGCCACTTCGACGGTGATGCCGTTGTGCTCGCCGGTGACCGAGATCACATTCGGGTGCAGCGGGGTCTTCAGCTGCGCCAGGTGCTCGACGAAGCTGCGGATGCCGCCCTCGTAGTGGAAGTCGTCGCGGCGGCCCTCGCCGCGCTCGTCGGCGAGCACGATCTTGACCCCGGAATTGAGGAAGGACAGCTCGCGCAGGCGCCGGGCCAGGATGTCGTAGTGGAATTCCACGTTGTTGTGGAAGGCCACCACCGACGGCCAGAAGCGCACGGTGGTACCGCGCTGGGTGGTCTCGCCGAGCTTGGCCAGCGGCGCCACGGCCGCGCCGTTGCTGAATTCCTGCTGGTAGTGGAAGCCGCCCTGGAACACGTCCAGCAGCAGCTTCTCCGACAGCGCGTTGACCACGCTGACGCCCACGCCGTGCAGGCCGCCGGACACCTTGTAGCTGTTGTCGTCGAACTTGCCGCCGGCGTGCAGGACGGTCATCACCACCTCGGCGGCGGAGACCTCGCGGCCGAGCTTGGCGCTCATCTGCGCGTGCTTGCCGACCGGAATGCCGCGGCCGTTGTCGGACACCGACACCGAACCATCGGCGTGGATGGTCACCGCGACGTGATCGGCATGCCCGGCCAGGGCTTCGTCGATGGAGTTGTCGACGACCTCGAACACCATGTGATGCAGGCCGGTGCCGTCATGGACGTCGCCGATGTACATGCCGGGCCGCTTGCGGACCGCCTCCAGGCCTTCCAGAGCGGTGATGCTGTTGGCGTCGTAGTTGCCGTTGCTTGCCGGGGTGTTCTGTTCGTCGGTCATTGCGCGTGCCGTAGGCTCCACGAGGCGGCGAAGACAGGCCGGGGCCGGTTCGCGCCGCTGGATAGGGGATTGGCAGAAATTATAGCAGCCCGGGCCGCCGGACCCGGGGCGGCCTAGGAAACGGCCAGGATCTGGCCATGTTCCACGTGGAACCGCGCAATCGGCAGGCCGGCGTCGGCCAGCGCCTGCGGCGTTTCGGTGGCGGTGACGAAGACCTGCGCCGGGCCGGCACGCAGCCGCTCCAGGACCCGGCCCTGGTGGTGGCGGTCCAGTTCCGAGGCCAGGTCGTCCAGGGCGATCACCGGCCATTCGCCGCGTTGTTCGGCGTAGTCCTCCGCCTGCGCCAGCAGGCAGGCCAGGGCGGTGAGCTTGGCCTGGCCGCGGGAAAGCGCGTCGCGGCCGGGGATCTCGGCGAAGCTGAGGCTCCAGTCGGCGCGGTGGGGACCTGCCGAGGTATAGCCCAGTTGCCGATCGCGTTCGCGGTTGAGCAGCAGCGCATCGGCCAGGGACACCTCCTGGCGGCGCCAGCCGGGCGCGAACTGCAGATGCGAAATGCCCAACGCCGGCGCCAGATCAGGGGCGAGGGCGAGCAGGCGCTGCAGCAGGCGATCCAGGTAGTCCTGGCGGCGCGAGGTCAGCGGCTCGCCTGCCTCGGCCAGTTCGTGATCCCAGGCGTCGAGTGCCGCGCCGCTGCCGCCGCTCTTGAGCAGGGCGTTGCGCTGCTTGAGTGCCCGCGCATAGCGCCGCCACAGCGACAGGAAATCAGGTTCCACGTGGAACAAGCCCCAATCGACGAAGCGGCGGCGGGGCTCGCCACCGCCGCTGACCAGCAGATGGCTGCCCGGCTCGAAGGTGACCACCGCGAGCGCTGCGCACAGCGTGCCGAGATGGGCGACGTCCTGGCCGTCGAGACGGCCACGCCAGTCCTGGCCGCTGTGGCGCAGTCCGGCGCGGCGCCGACGCGGCGTGCCTGCGTCGCCCGCCTGTTCCTGCCATTCGACGAAGACATCCAACGCCTCCTGACCCTGGCGGACCAACCCATCGCGCACGCGGCCGCGAAAGCTGCGGCCATAGGCCATCAGGTGCATCGCCTCGAGCACCGTGGTCTTGCCGGCGCCATTGTCGCCGATGATCAGGTTCAGCCCGGGCGCGGGGGCCAACTCGAGCGTCGCGAAGCGGCGCAGATGGTGGAAGTCGAGACGAGAGACGTGCATGCGGGGATGGAGGCGAAAGCGCTCGCGCCGGGCGCACGCAGATCGGGGGCTATGGGGGAGAGCGGCAGCATACCCAAAACGGTTGGCAGGCGGTGTGGAGCAAGCGCGCTTGCGGTTGGGCCGGGATGCGATCTGCCGCGTTGTGTCCTGACGAGATGGGCGCGCCTGCTGGACTCGGCGCATTCCATCGAAAGTCGGATGGATAGGATATCCGCCGTGTGCCGTCTGCAAAAGCACTGACGACAAAACAAAACTCGCCTCTCAACTGCGGTCAGTCCACGGTGAGCGACGAATGCCGAGCGTCGCCGCAGCGCTCTCTTTCGACGTCTCCAGCCCTTGATTCTTATCTCCCGCGGTTGCCCGTGGGGGTGCCACCGCAGCAACAACTCTGCTCCCAACCCGCCAGAAAAAGAAAACCCGGCACAAGGCCGGGTCGCTTTTCTGCGTTTGTTCCACGTGGAACACAAAGAAACGTTAGAGACGCAGCGGCATCACCACATGGCGCGAGCGGGCGCTGCTGGCTTCGCGCACCAGCGCCGACGAGTTGGCGTCGCGCAGCTGGATCACCACGAACTCCTCGCGCAGCGCGGACAACGCATCGAGCAGGTAGTTCACGTTGAAGCCGATCGCCAGGTCGCTGACCTTGGTGTCCGCTTCCACTTCTTCCTGCGCTTCTTCCTGCTCGGGGTTGTGCGCGCTGATCTTCAGCTGGCCCGGGGAGACTTCCACGCGCACGCCGCGGTACTTCTCGTTGGACAGGATCGCCGCACGCTGCAGCGCCGCGCGCAGGGTTTCGCGATCCAGCTTGACCTCGCGGTCGGCACCGATCGGGATCACGGCTTCATAGTCGGGGAAGCGACCGTCGATCAGCTTGGAGGTGAAGGTGACATCGTCGCGCTTGACCCGCACGTGCGCGCGACCGACTTCCAGTTCGACTTCGCGCTCGCCGCCTTCCAGCAGGCGCTGCAGCTCGGTCACGCCCTTGCGCGGCACGATGATCTGGCGCTTGGCGCCGCCAGCGTTCTCCAGCTCGGTCTCGCACAGCGCCAAGCGATGGCCATCGGTGGCCACGCAGCGCAGGGTCTGGTCGCGCAGGTCGAACAGCAGGCCGTTGAGGTAATAGCGCACGTCCTGCTGGGCCATCGCGAACGCGGTGCGCTCGATCAGTTCCTTCAACGCCGCTTCCGGCACCACCACGCGCTCGGTGGCTTCGACTTCGTCGACCGACGGGAAGTCGTTGGCAGGCAGCGTGGCCAGGGTGAAGCGGCTGCGCCCGGCCTGCACGGTGATCTTGTCGCCGGACTGGGACACGGTGACCTTGCTGCCGTCGGGCAGGGCACGCACGATCTCGAACAGCTTGCGCGCCGGGATGGTGGTTTCGCCATCCTGGGCATCGTCGACCGCAATGCGCGAGACCATTTCCACTTCCAGATCGGTACCGGTGAGCGACAGCTGGCCGCCCTGCACCTGCACCAGGAAGTTGGCCAGAACCGGCAAGGTCTGGCGGCGTTCGACCACATTGACGACTTGCGCCAATGGCTTGAGGAAGGCTTCGCGCTGCAGTGTGAAACGCATGTGGTTCCGTGCCCCTATGCTTTAAAAGATGTGGAATAAATCAAAAGCTTGGTGGTGATGGTAGAGCGAAAATCGGTGAAAATGTAGCTCAAGCCACTGAAAACAAAGAATTTTTGGCGCCACCAATCCCGTGTACTACTGTCCCGGAACTGGTGGGGAAACCTGTGGATAGTTTTGCCGTCGCCGCCGCGTCGCGCTTTATCCACAGTTTCTCCCGGATTTGTCGCGAAGTCATGCACCGATTTATCCGGCGTCCTCCGCACCGGCCGCCGCACTACTCGCTGAGCTTGCGGATCAGCTTGTCCCAGTCTTCTCGGAGCTTGCCGTCGGTCTCCATCAAGTGCTTGATCTGGCGGCAGGCGTGCAGCACGGTGGTGTGGTCGCGCCCGGCGAACGCATCGCCGATTTCCGGCAGGCTGTGTTCGGTCAGTTCCTTGGTCAGCGCCATCGCCACCTGCCGCGGCCGCGCCAGCGAACGCGTGCGGCGCTTGGACAGCAGGTCCTTGATCTGCAGGCCGTAGTAGTCGGCCACGGTCTTCTGGATGTTGGGGATGCCGATCGCCTGCTGCTGTGCGCGCAGCAGGTCGCGCAGGGTTTCCTGGGCGAATTCGGTGGTGATCGCGCGGCCGGTGAAGTTGGCGCGGGCGGCCAGCGTATTGAGCGCGCCTTCCAGGTCGCGCACGTTCGAGCGCATCTTCTTGGCGATCAGGAACGCCACGTCGTCGGGGATCTCCGCGCCGCGCTCGCGCGCCTTGGCCAGCACGATCGCCGCGCGGGTCTCGAAATCGGGCGGATCGATCGCCACCGACAGGCCCCAGGCCAGGCGCGACTTCAGCCGCGGCTCCAGGCCCTCGACCTCGCGCGGATAGCGGTCGCAGGTCAGGATGATCTGCTGGCGGCCGTCGAACAGCGCGTTGAAGGTGTGGAAGAACTCTTCCTGGGTGCGGTCCTTGCCGGCGAAGAACTGGATGTCGTCGATCAGCAGCGCGTCCACCTGCTGGAACTGGCGCTTGAACTGGTCCATGGTCTTGTCCTGCAGCGCACGGATCATCGCGCTGAAGAACTGTTCCGAGCGCAGGTACATCACCCGCGCGTTCGGATTCTGCTCGCGCATGGCGTTGCCGGCGGCGAACATCAGGTGGGTCTTGCCCAGGCCGGTGCCGCCGTACAGCAGCAGCGGGTTGTGCGCACGGTCGCCGGGCTTCTGCGCGGCCTGCACCGCCGCGGCCAGGCCGAGCTGGTTGCTGCGGCCTTCGACGAAGTTGGCGAAGGTGTAGTGCGAATCGAGATTGCCGGCGAACGGCTCCAGCAACGGCGGCGCCGGCGTGCGCGCGGCGGCGGTCTCGCTGGGCGGGGCGGCGACCGGTTCCGGCGCGCGCGGGCGCGAGCCGACCTGCAGCAGCACCTCGCCGCTGCCGGCGAAGTAGGTCAGCAGCTCGCGGATGCGCGGCAGGTAGCGCTCGCGCACCTGCTCGACGATGAAGGCGTTCGGGGCGTACAGCACCATGCTGTTGTCATGGCGCTGTTCGGCTTGCAGCGGTTTCAACCAAGTGTGAACGTCCTCGGCTGGAAATTCGGCTTCCAGACGTTCCAGGCAACGGGGCCAAGCATCCATCAGATCTAAATTCGTCGATAGACCGGGCATGAAGGGCGCGCTCGGGCGCGGCGCATTCGGCCGGTGGGAGAGGAAAGCGGATGGATCAGACTACCACCGGCGCGCAGGGTCGGGAATGGTTTTCCCACGGCTATTCACAGATCCATCCACAGGCCGGGCGCTTCTCTGCTCCACTCCCGTCCAGACAGGGAGTTGACCGCGGCGTGAGTAGTCCTATAGAATTTCCGGTTCTTTCCGCCCCATTCAGATCAGAGCGCCCCGATGGCCACCAAGCGCACCTTCCAGCCCAGCAACCTCAAGCGCAAGCGCGACCACGGCTTCCGTGCCCGTATGGCCACCGCCGACGGCCGCAAGATCCTGGCCCGCCGCCGCGCCAAGGGCCGCAAGCGCCTGAGCGCTTGATTGCTTCGCCGCCCCAGGCGGCGCCTGCAATCCGGACCGTGAATCCTCCCGACCCGCGTAGGCGATTTCCTCGCTCTGCGCGGGTTCGCACGTCTGCGGAATACCGCGTCGTGTTCGATGCCGCGCGCCGCTGCTCCGAGCCGCTGATGAGCCTGCACTGGCGCAGTGCGCCGCACCCGGCGCGGCTGGGGTTGGCGGTGTCGCGCAAGGTCGACAAGCGCGCGGTCGTGCGCAACCGCATCAAGCGGGTGCTGCGTGAGGCCACGCGGCAGCTGCTGCCGTGGCTGGCGCCCGGCGATTACGTGGTGGTGGCGCGCAGCGCCGCCGCCCAGGCCAGCGGCGTGCAACTGCGCCAGGCCTATGAGCGCTTGCTGCGTCGCGCCGGCGCATTGCCGGCCCCGGCCGCGGACGGCACAATGCCGCCGCCTCTTCGTCCTTCTTCCCCCACTTCCACGTCAGAAACCGCTTCTGGCTGAGCCGAGCTTGCCTGTCCGATGAACCAGACCCGCCTTTTCCTGATTTTCGCCTGGCTGATGGTCGCGGCGCTGTTGTGGATGGAGTGGAACAAGGAACACGCGCCGAACGCCACTGCGACAACGGTCGCGGCGGCGACCACGGTGCCGCCGGCGCAGGACGCCGACGCCGGCGCCACCCATGCGCCGGCCGTGCCGCAGGCCACGGTGCCCGGCACCGCGCCGGCCAGCACCACGCCCGAGACCGCCGCGGCCAGCGCTGCGCCGCGCGTCACCGTCACCACCGACGTGCTGCGCCTGACCCTGGATGGCCGCAGCGTGTTCGACGCCGACCTGCTGCTGTTCCCGCAGACCAAGCAGCCCGGCAGCCCGCCGGTGCAACTGCTGACCGAGGACCCGGCGCATCCGTACACCGCCATCAGCGGCTGGGTGGGCGAGCACAACTCGCCATCGCCGGGTCCGGGCGGCTTCCGTCCCGAGCAGCCGGGCAAGGACTACGTGCTGGCCAAGGGCCAGGACAGCCTGCAGGTGCCGTTCGTGTGGAACGGCCCGGATGGCATCAGCATCCGCCGCGTCTACACCCTGCAGCGCGGCCACTACGCCGTGCAGGTGCACGACGAGGTCATCAACCACGGCAGCAAGCCGTGGCAGGGCTATGTGTTCCGCAAGCTGAGCCGGGTGCCGACCATCGTCAGCCGCGGCATGACCAACCCGGATTCCTTCAGCTTCAACGGCGCCACCTGGTTCAGCCCGGCCGATGGCTACCAGCGCCGCGCGTTCAAGGATTATCTGGACGACGGCCCGCTGAACCAGACCATTAAGGGTGGCTGGATCGCACTGCTGCAGCATCACTTCTTCACCAGCTGGATTCCTCAGGCTGATCAGGAATCGCTGTTCGTGCTGTCCAATGACGGTCCGCGGCACGTGATCGAAACACGCGGTCCGAGTTTCACCGTGGCGCCGGGCGCCAGTGCCAGCACCGAAGCGCGGCTGTGGGTGGGCCCGAAGCTGGTCAATCAGATTGCCAAGGAGCAGGTGAAGGGGCTGGACCGCGTGGTCGATTACAGCCGTTTCACCTTGCCGGCGATGCTGGGCCAAGGCCTGTTCTGGATCCTGAGTCATTTGCACAGCCTGATAGGCAACTGGGGCTGGTCAATCGTCGGCCTGGTGGTCCTGCTGAAGCTGATGCTGTATCCGCTGTCGGCCGCGCAATACAAGAGCATGGCCAAGATGCGCAAGTTCCAGCCGCGCATCCAGCAGCTCAAGGAGCGCTACGGCGACGACAAGCAGAAGTTCCAGACGGCGATGATGGAGCTGTACAAGAAGGAGAAGATCAACCCGATGGGCGGCTGCCTGCCGGTGCTGATCCAGATGCCGATCTTCTTCGCGCTGTACTGGGTGCTGGTGGAGTCGGTGGAACTGCGCCAGGCGCCGTGGTTCGCCTGGATCCAGGACCTGACCGCGCGCGATCCGTACTTCATCCTGCCGGTGATCAACGTGGCGGTGATGTGGCTGACGCAGAAGCTGACGCCGTCGCCGGGCATGGATCCGGTGCAGGCCAAGATGATGCAGTTCATGCCGCTGGTGTTCGGCGTGATGATGGCCTTCGTGCCGTCCGGCCTGGTGCTGTACTGGGTCACCAACGGTTCGCTGGGCCTGTTGCAGCAGTGGTGGATGACCAAGCGCCACGGCGAACCGGCCACCGCCGGCGGTGGCGGCAGCGGCAAGCCGCCGGCCAAGGCCAAGAAGTAAACCCGACAACGCCCGCCCTCCGGCGGGCGTTGCGCATGTGGCCGGGGAAGGCGCCGGCGCGTGCGGTCCCGCACCGCCTTGCTCGCGAGTCCGTGGTCATGCGCAAGCGCCGTCGTCCGTTGTCGCCGTCCGTGGCCGTGATCGGCCTGCTCGCGTTGGTCCTGGCCGCCTGCCAGCGTTCGCCCGCCGGCAGCGAGACAACGGCCGCCAAGCCCGCATCGCCAGAGACGGCGATCGCCATCCCCGGCTCGCCGGCGTTGCAGACCCAGGCCACGGCGCTGCTGCGAGGCCTGCAGGCGCAACTGGCGGCGCAGCGCAAGATCATCGTGCTGCTGGCCGACGAGGCCAGGCAGTCGCCCGCCGACCGGCAGACCTCCAGCAGCGTCGGCCAGCAACTGTTCCACGAGGGCCTGGAGCGCCGCGAGGTGCTTGCCAGGCAATTCGATGCGCTTCTGGCGCTGCCGGACCCGCAGCGCTTCGCCGCGATCGGCAGCCTGCTGGACTACGTCGAATCGGCGCCGGACCTGTACGACGCCGACCGCCTGGCGTTCCGCGAGATTCTCGCCGACTGGCAGCTGCGCATCGGCAAGGATTCCTCGCTGCCGGCGATCAAGCTGCACCAGCGCATCGGCGAGGACCTGGACGCGCTCGACGAGATCGAACGCACCTACAACCGCGAGATCACCGTGATCTTCAGCCGCTTCGACCGCACCCGCGCGATCGTGCAGAAGCGCGAGAAGTGGGAGGACTACGTCGCCCACCTGGGCACGCTGTACACGCGCGAGGCGATCCTGCGCGACTACGGCGTGATCACCCCGTATCCGATGTCGATGCAGGACAGCGACCGCGAGGTGTTCGGCCGCGACCTGCCGCCGAAGACCGTGGTGCTGAGTTTCGACGACGGCCCGCATCGCGCGTACACCGACGAGATCGTCGCCATCCTCAAGCGCTACGACGTGCCGGCCACGTTCTTCGAAGTCGGCCGCAACCTGGGCAAGCTGGAGCCCGATGGCAAGGTCGACTTGTCGCCGTTGGCCAGCGTCAGCCGTAGCCTGATGGAGCAGGGCTACACCGTCGGCAACCACAGCCTGACCCACGCGCAACTATCCAAGGAAACCGGCGCCGCGTTGCGCAGCCAGATCCTCGACACTGACCGCATGCTGCGCGCGGTCGACGCCAAGCGCGCGCCGCTGTTCCGCTTCCCCTATGGCGCGCGCAATGCCGAGGGCATGCAGATCCTCGGCGAGGCCGGGCTGAAGTCGGTGATGTGGAACGTGGATTCGCTGGACTGGGCCGACCCGGTGCCGGAGTCGATCGTGCAGCGCGTGCTCGAGCAGGTCGGCCGCGAGCAGCGCGGCATCCTGCTGTTCCACGATATCCACGAACGTACGGTCAAGGCGCTGCCGCAGATCCTGGACCGGCTCAGCGCCGACGGCTACCAGTTCGCCGGCTGGAACGGGCGCGACTTCAGCGTCGCGCGCGCGGCCAGCAACGCCGCCGCGCCGGCGGTGACCAGCGGCTACGACAAGTCGTGGGCCATCGTCATCGGCATCGACGACTACGCGCACTGGCCCAAGCTGCAGTACGCGGCCAACGATGCGCAGGCCATCGCGCAGACGCTCACCGGCAGCTTCGGCTTCCCGTCGTCGCAGGTGATCGTGCTGAAGAACCAGGAAGCGACCCGCAACAACATCCTGGCCGCCTTCCACGATCGGCTCGCGCACGGCGGCGTGGGCAAGAACGATCGCGTGTTCGTGTTCTTCGCCGGCCACGGCGCCACCCGCAAGCTGGCCTCCGGGCGCGACCTCGGCTACATCGTGCCCGCCGATTCGGATCCGGCGCAGTTCGCCACCGACGCGATTCCGATGACCGAGATCCAGGACATCGCCGAGAGCTTGGAAGCCAAGCACGTGCTGTTCGTGATGGACGCGTGCTACAGCGGCCTGGGCCTGACCCGCGGCGGCGGCACCAGCGCCTACCTGCGCGAGAACGCGCGGCGCATCGCCCGGCAGATGCTCACCGCCGGCGGCGCCGACCAGCAGGTGGCCGACAGCGGCCCCAACGGCCATTCGGTGTTCACTTGGGTGCTGTTGCAGGCGCTGTCGGGCAAGGCTGACCTCAACGGCGACGGCCTGATCACCGGCACCGAGCTGGCCGCCTACGTGGCGCCGGCGGTGTCGAGCATCTCGCAGCAGACGCCCGCGTTCGGCAGCCTGCCCGGTTCGCAGGGCGGCGAATTCGTGCTGCAGGTGCCGGAGGGCGAGGAGTTCCTCACCGCCAGTACGCAGCAGCTGTCCTCGGCGGCGATCGCGATGAACGACCGCGTCGATGCGGCCGCGCCGGCGTCGACCGCGACGCCGCACGCCGGCGCCAGCAGCGCCACCGCGCCGGCCACCCCGGCCAAGCCGGCGGTGGTGGTCAAGGACCTGCAGGGCGGCGAGCGGCCGCTGGCGGTGCCGGCCGCAGCCGGCCCGGTGTCCGACCGGCAGCGTGCGCAGCGCGCCAACGACCGCGGCCTGCAGCTGTACAAGGAGAAGCGCTACGACGAGGCCGAAGCGCAGTTCACCGAGGCGCTGAAGCTGCGCCCGGACTTTGCGCTGGCGGCCAACAACCTGGGCTTCATCTACTATCGCCAGGGCAAGTACGCGCAGGCCGTGCGCTGGCTGGAGAACACGCTGAAGATCGATCCTTCGCGCGCGGTGGCCTATGTCAACCTGGGCGACGCCTACCGCCAGCTGGGCGATGCCGCCAAGGCCAAGCACGCCTTCCAGACCTACCTGGAACTGCAACCCAACGGTGCGTCGGCCGCCTACGTCCGCGGCCAGTTGCAGACGCTGTAATTCGCCACGCTACCGACCTGCCGCTCTCGCCATGCCGTCTTCCGCCACCGACACCATCGCCGCCATCGCCACCGCCCCTGGTGCGGGCGGTGTCGGCGTGGTGCGCGTGTCGGGTCCGGCGGCGGCGGCCGTTGCCGCCGGTCTCGGTCTTGGCGGATTGGTGCCGCGCAGCGCCCGCTACGCGCGTTTCCGCGACGCGCACGGCGAGGTCGTGGACGACGGCATCGCCCTGTGGTTCCCGGCGCCGCGCAGCTTCACCGGCGAGGACGTGCTGGAACTGCAGGCGCATGGCAGCCCGGTGCTGTTGCGGCACCTGGTGGCGCGCTGCTGCGAACTCGGCGCGCGGCCGGCGCGCCCGGGCGAGTTCAGCGAGCGCGCCTTCCTCAACCGCAAGCTCGACCTGGCCCAGGCCGAGGCGATCGCCGACCTGATCGCCGCGGGCGACCTGCGCGCGGCACGTGCGGCGCGGCGTTCGCTGGACGGTGTGTTCTCGCGCCGCGTCGACGACCTGGCCGAACAGCTGATCCGCCTGCGCATCCACATCGAAGCGGCGATCGATTTCGCCGACGAGGCGCTGGACACCCTCGGCGGCGAACAGGTCCGTGCCGGCCTGGCGCAGGCGCGCGCGGATCTGGCGCAGCTACGCGTCGACGCCGAACGCGGCCGGCGCCTGCGCGATGGCCTGCATGCGGTGCTGGTCGGCCCGCCCAACGCCGGCAAGAGTTCCCTGCTCAACGCATTGGCCGGCAGCGACCGCGCCATCGTCACCGACATCGCCGGCACCACCCGCGACACCTTGCACGAGACCGTGCGCCTGGATGGCGTGGAACTGACCCTGGTCGACACCGCCGGCCTGCGCGAGGGCGGCGATGCGATCGAGCGCGAAGGCATGCGCCGCGCGCGCCAGGAACTGCAGCGCGCCGACCTGGCGCTGATCGTGCTCGATGCGCGCCAGGCCGAGGCCGGCCACGCGGCGATCGCCGATGCCATCGCCGAGGTGCCGCAGCGCCTGTGGATCCACAACAAGAGCGACCTGCTGGCTGCGGTGCCCGCCGCCAGCGCCGAGCGCGTCTACGTCTCCGCCGCCACCGGCAGCGGCCTGGAGCAGTTGCATGCGCAGTTGCGCGCGATCGCCGGCGCGGCGGCCGGCGAGGGCAGCGATGGCGAGTTCTCCGCACGCGCGCGCCACGTCGATGCGTTGCAGCGCGCCGCCGCCCATGCCGACGCGGCCGCCGCCGAACTGCAGCACGAACGCCTGGAACTGGCCGCCGAGGAACTGCGCCTGGCGCATGCCGCGCTCGGCGAGATCGTCGGCACGCTCAGCGCCGACGACCTGCTCGGGCGGATCTTCTCCAGCTTCTGCATCGGCAAGTAGCGCGCACGCGCACGCCGCCGCGTTTGCTTACGGCTTCAACGCCGCCAGCTGCGTGCGCTGGTCCTGCAGCCACTGTTCGAACGGTAGCGGCGCCTGCCCGGTCAGCGCCTGGTAGTCGCCAGTGACCGTGGCGACGCGGCCGGCCGCGGTGTTGGTGTCGAACGAGGCATAGACGCGCGCGACCGGCTCGGGCAGGCCGGCGCCGACCATGCCCTGCACCAGGCCCTCGACCGGTACCGGCACCACCTGGATCTGTACGTCCAGGACCTGCGCGACCAGTGCGGCGATCTCGGCGGTGGTGTAGGCGCGCGCGCCGCTGAGGGTGAGCGTGCGCTTGCCGTCGCCGCCGGCCAGGGCGACCGCGGCCGCGCGGGCCAGGTCATCGCGCGCGATGTGGGCGATGCCGCCGTCGCCGGCCGCGCTGTACCACTGGCCAGAGGCCAGCACCGACGGCAGGCTCATGAACAGATTCTCGAAGTACCAGTGATTACGCAGCACGGTCCAGGCGGGCACGGCGCTGGCGGCAAGGGCGTCTTCGGTACCGGCATGGTCGGTGGCCAACAGCAGCGGCGAGCCGTGCGGTTCCGGGCAGGAGGTGTAGACCAGGTGGCCGACGCCGGCGCGCTCGGCCGCGGCGATCGCCGCCTGGTGCTGCTGCAGGCGGTGGCCGGGGCGGTCCAGTGCGTCGGTGCTGATCAGCAGCACGCGGCCGGCGCCGCGGAACGCTGCGTCGAGCGAGGGGGCGTCGTCGAAATCGCCGTGGCGCACGTCCACGCCGCGCGCGGCCCAGGCCGCCAGGCGGTCGGGCTGGCGGGTCATCGCCACCACGCGCGACGGCGCCACCTGCAGGGTGTCGAGCAGGTGCGTGAGCACGCGCTGGCCGAAGTGGCCGCCGGCGCCGGTCACGAGCAGGGAATCGGAAGATGCGGACATGACAGGTCTCCTGAGGAAGGGAGGCGTCGCAGGACGCCATGGTCTGGAAAAGGAACCTGGTCTATCCTAGAGACCTGGGCCGGGCTGTAAAGACGGCACTTTTTCCGCCCCTGCTTACCCCGAGGTAACCACCATGGCCATCGTCGTACCCCCGGCCACTGCCGGCGACGTGCTGCTGAGCCAGCAATTGCAGGACTACCAGCGCGCCGGCATGGCCATCGACCAGTGCCCGGTGCGCGACGTGCTGGCGCAGATCGGCGACAAGTGGAGCACCCTGTTCGTGATGCTGCTGGCCGAACGCCCGCACCGCTTCGGCGAACTGCGCCGCGCGCTGCCGGACATCTCCCAGCGGATGCTGACCCAGACCCTGCGCGACCTGCAGCGCGAAGGGCTGGTCGCGCGTGAGGTGCTGCCGACCGTGCCGCCTGGGGTGGAATACCGGCTCACTCCGCTGGGCCAATCGCTGAGCGTGGTGCTGGCGCCGCTGGTGCGCTGGGCCGCCGATCACCACGCGCAGATCCGCAGCGCGCGCGCCGCGTTCGAGAGCGACGCACCGGCGCCGAGCGCGCGCGCTGCCGCTGGCTGAGCGCAGTGTGGGCACCAATGGCGGAGCTGCTGATCACCGAGGCCGTTTCATACGTAGATACGTAGGAGCGGCTTCAGCCGCGACGGGCTTTACTGGGAACGCCCGGTCGCGGCTGAAGCCGCTCCTACGGACATTCCCGCATCACCCGCATCACCTGCGACATCTCGCAATCCGACGGCCCCGAACGCCCGAACCCGGCAACCGCCGATCAGCGCTCCGCAACCACCCGCGCGCTGTAGCTGTCGCCGTCGCGCTGCACCCGCACCGGTCCGCCGAATACCGCCGACAACGGCGCATCGGCCAGCAGTTCCTCGCGCGTGCCGTCGGCGTACACCTGGCCCTCGCGCAGCAGGATCACCCGCGCGATCTCCGGCACGATCTCCTCGATGTGGTGCGTGACCAGCACCAGGGTGATGCCCTGGCGGGCGAGGTCGCGCATCGTCGCCAGCAGGTGCTCGCGTGCGACCAGGTCCAGCCCGGTGCTGGGTTCGTCCAGCAGCAACGCCTGCGGCCGGTTGACCAGGGCGCGCGCGATCAGCACGCGTCGGGTTTCGCCGGCTGACAATTCGGCGTAGGGGCGCCGCAGCAGCGGCAGCGCGTGCGCGGCCTGCAGCGCCTCGCGCGCCCGCGCCCGCATCGCCTCGGTCACCTCGCGGTGCGGCGGCACCACATAGCTGGCGAAGAATCCGGACAGCACCGCGCTTTCCACATCCAGCCCGGGCATGTCGGCGAGATTGACGCTGAGATCGCCGGTGACGATGCCCAATTGGCTGCGCAGCCGGTCCACCTGCCAGCGGCTCTGGCCGAGCACCCGCACCGCCGGTTCCTCGCCGGCGCGCGCCAACGGATACAGCTCGCGGGTGATGAGCTTGATGAACGAGGATTTGCCGCAGCCGTTCGGGCCGAGGATGGCGGTGTGCTGGCCGAGTGCGATGCGCAGGCTCAGCGCGTGCAGTACGCGGACCTGGCCGCGCACCACGCTGGCGCGGTCCAATTCGATCAGCGGCGCGGCCGCTGGCACGGGGGTTGCTTGGGGAGAGGCAACTGACATGGAACCGACACCGTTCTGTGATCGGGAGCGCTTGGCGGCTGAATACCATACGCGAGCGCCGGGTGAAGTTTGCAGTCGCAACCCCCATCATGTTCTGACCCCACGCCGTCCTACGCTCTGGAGCTTCTGGCAATGTTCGACGCGATCCTCGACTTCCTCGGCAACGGCCTGCTCGGCGTCGGCTGGTGGGGCATGCTGGCCGTGCTGCTGCTGTTCACCCAGCTCACCATCTTCGCGGTGACCTTGTATCTGCACCGCAGCCAGGCGCACCGCGGCGTGGATTTCCATCCGCTGCTGTCGCACTTCTTCCGCTTCTGGACCTGGTTCACCACCTCGATGATCACCAAGGAGTGGGTGGCGATCCATCGCAAGCACCACGCCAAGGTGGAGACCGAGGAAGATCCGCACAGCCCGCAGACCAAGGGCATCGCCCGCGTGTTCTGGCGTGGCGTGGAGCTGTATCGCGAAGCGCGCACCCAGCGCGGCGACATCGAGCAGTACGGCAAGGGCGCGCCGGACGACTGGATCGAGCGGCACCTGTACACCCCGTACGCGAACCTGGGGCCGGTGGCGCTGTTCGTGGTCAACTTCGCGCTGTTCGGCCTGCCCGGCATCGCGCTGTGGGCGCTGCAGATGGCCTGGATCCCGTTCTGGGCCGCCGGCGTGATCAACGGCCTGGGCCACTGGTGGGGTTACCGCAACTTCGAGTCGGCCGACACCTCGACCAATCTGACGCCGTGGGCGCTGTGGATCGGCGGCGAAGAACTGCACAACAACCACCATGCCTTCCCGAGCTCGGCGCGCTTCTCGATGCGCCGCTGGGAACTGGACATCGGCTGGATCGCGATCCGTGCGCTGGCCGCCCTGCGCCTGGCCAAGATCCTGCGCGTGGCGCCGACCCTGGACGTGCGCCCGAACATCGCCGTGCCCGACGCCGACACCCTGCGCGCGCTGCTGTCGCATCGCTTCCAGGCGATGACCGATTACCAGCGCAACGTGTTCAAGCCTGCGCTCAAGGAAGAAGCCGCGCAGGCCGGCGCCAAGCTGCGCAAGCTGCTGCCGCGGCGCCTGCGCAAGGGTCTGGTCGACGATGGCCGCTGGCTCAAGCCCGACGCCCGCGCACAGCTGCAGCACTGGGTGGCGCAGCGTCCGCGCATGCGCACCCTGGTCGAGCACCGCGCGCGTCTGGCTGCCCTGCTGGAGGCGCGTACCCATGACGCCAGCGAACGTCTCAAGCACCTGCAGGCCTGGTGCCACGACGCCGAAGCCAGCGGCATCGCCGCGCTACAGGCCTACGCGGCGCGGCTGAAGGGCTACGCCCTGGCATGAGCCGCGGCGGACCGCCTGCCCCGCCACACGAACGCCGCCTTGCGCGGCGTTCGTCGTTGATGGCGTGGCGGATGCTGAGCATCGCCTGCGCCCTGATCGCTGTTGGCATCGCCAACGCCCAGGCGCAGGCGATCGACAGCACGGCCAGCTACCTGCAGCGCATGGACCGCGACGGCGACGGCCGTGTCAGCCTGGACGAATACCTGGCCTGGATGAGCTACGCCTTCGACGCGCGCGACCGCGACCACGACGGCGTGCTCAGCCCGGCCGAACTGCCCGGCGGCCGCGGCCCGCCGATCACCCGCGCGCAACACCTCGCCACCCTGACCGCCCGCTTCCGCAAGCAGGACACCAACGGTGACGGCTACCTCAGCGCGCGGGAACTCGCGGCGCCGCCGCAGTGAGCGCTGCCTGCGCCAGGCGCGCTATGCGGCCCGTCGCGCCGTGCGTGCGGTGTCCATCCGCCGACCCCTGCTTCAGCGGAAGGGCACCTCGCGCCCGCTAAGCTTGTCCATCTACCTGCGACACTCAACGACCCCATGCCCGAACTCCCCGAAGTCGAAACCACCCGGCGCGGCCTGGAGCCACATCTGTCGGGGCGGCGCATCCACGGGGTGATCCTGCGGCGGCCGGATCTGCGCTGGCCGATCCCGCCGGAGGTGGCGGAGCACCTGCCGGGGCAGCGCATCGACGGGATTCGCCGGCGTGCCAAGTATCTGTTGCTGGACACCGCGGTCGGCAGCGCGCTGTTGCATCTGGGCATGTCCGGCAGTCTGCGCGTGTTGCCCGGCGACACGCCGCCGCGGGCGCACGATCATGTCGACATCAGCCTGGAAGACAGCCGCGTGCTGCGCTTCAACGATCCGCGCCGGTTCGGCTGCCTGCTGTGGCAGGCGCCGGGCGAGACCCATCCGTTGCTGGCCGAACTGGGGCCGGAGCCGCTGTCGGAGGCGTTCGACGGGGATCATCTGTTCCGGCTCAGCCGCGGCCGCACCGCGCCGGTCAAGACCTTCCTGATGGACCAGCGCATCGTGGTCGGGGTGGGCAACATCTACGCCGCCGAGAGTCTGTTCCAGGCCGGCATCAGTCCGCTGCGCGAGGCCGGCGAGGTCTCGCGCGCCCGCTACGCGCGCCTGGCCGAGGCGGCCAAGGCGATCCTGGGTTATGCGATCCAGCGCGGCGGCACGACGCTGCGCGATTTCATCAGCCCGGACGGGGCACCGGGCTACTTCGAGCAGGAACTGTCGGTCTACGGCCGCGAGGGCGAGGCCTGCAAGCGCTGCGGGCGCACGCTGCGCCATGCCAGCATCGGCCAGCGCGCCAGCGTCTGGTGCGGCCACTGCCAGCGCTGAGCGATGGCGGCGCTCGCGTGGAGCGTAGATGGCGCAGTCGGCTCGCGCGGGTAGACCTGTTGCCCGGTCCGCATTGCCAAATCCGGAAGGCAGGGGCGGGAAGACGCGTCCCACGCGCCAGGTCTCGGCTGTCCGGCGTGCCCGTGCCCGCGGATTCCACCGCATGGGCGCCATCACCGCCGTCTTCGGCGCCGCTTGTCTATGATGAGCGTCCTTTTCCGTTTCGATCCCGGCCATGCAACGACGCGATTTCCTCAAGAACGCCGCCGCCGCCTTCGCCGCCATGGGCTTGCCGGCGATGCCGATGCTCGGCCAGGCCGCCCCCGCGGTGGGCCTGCGCCGCCTGGGCAAGCCGCAGCCGTTCGACTACGCCTGGCTCAAGGGCCACGCGCGGGCCATGGCCGAGGCGCCGTACCAGAGCCACAAGCGGGTGCTGCCGGCGCCGGTGGAGGGATTGACCTGGGACCAGTACCAGTCGATCCGCTACCGCCAGGATCACGCGCTGTGGGCGGCCGAGCAGGGGCCGAAGTTTCAGGCCAAGTTCTTCCACCTGGGCCTGTACTTCAAGACGCCCGTGCACATGTTCGACCTGGTCGACGGGCAGGCGCAGGAACTGGCCTACGACAGCGCGGCGTTCGACTACGGCAGCAGCGGGCTGAAGGGCAAGCCGTTGCCGAAGGAACTGGGCTTCGCCGGCTTCCGCCTCAACACCAAGCAGGACACCGAGCGCGACTTCGCCGCCTTCCTCGGCGCCAGCTACTTCCGTGCGGTGGGCAAGGAAGGCCAGTACGGCCAGTCGGCGCGCGGGTTGGCGATCGACACCGGCACCGGTGGTCCGGAGGAATTCCCGGACTTCATCGCCTACTGGCTGGAACAGCCCAAGGCCGGCTCGGACACGGTGGTGGTCTATGCGCTGCTGGATTCGCCCAGCGTGGCCGGCGCCTACCGCTTCGCGATCACCAACGGCGACGTGCTGCTGATGGACATCGACAGCGCCCTGTATCCGCGCAAGACCATCGAGCGCATGGGCCTGGGTCCGTGCACCAGCATGTACCAGGTCGGCGAGAACGATCGCCGCATGGATTGGGACTGGCGCCCGGAGATCCACGACACCGACGGCCTGGCGATGTGGACCGGCGGCGGCGAGTGGATCTGGCGGCCGCTGTGCAATCCGCCGCACCTGCGCTTCAACATGTTCGTCGACGAGAACCCGCGCGGCTTCGGCCTGCTGCAGCGCGACCGCAACTTCGATCATTACCAGGACGACGGCGTGTTCTACGAGAAGCGCCCGTGCCTGTGGGTGGAGCCGAAGCAGGGCTGGGGCAAGGGCTCGGTGCAACTGGTGGAGATCCCCACCGTCGACGAGACCTTCGACAACATCGTCGCGTTCTGGAATCCGCAGGACAAGCCGCAGCCGGGCCAGGAACTGCTGTTCGGCTATCGCCTGTACTGGGGCGCGCAGCCGCCCGCGTCCTCGCCGCTGGCGCATTGCGTGGCCACCCGCACCGGCCTGGGTGGCGTGGTCGGGCAGAAGCGGCACTATTTCTCGTGGCGCTTTGCGGTGGATTTCGCCGGCGGCGAGCTGGCCAAGCTGGGCAAGGAGAAGGACGCCAAGGTCGAGGCGGTGCTGCAGCTCAACCGCGGCCGCACCGAGATCGTCTCGGCGCGGCCGCTGCACGAGATTTCCGGCTACCGCGCGATGTTCGACGTGGTGCCGCCGGACGACGGCAGCGAGCAGATCGACATCCGCCTGTACCTGCGCAGCGGCGAGCGGCCGCTGACCGAGACCTGGCTGTATCAGTGGACGCCGCCTCCGGCGGCCGAGCGCAAGCTGTATTGAGCGCAACCGCGCGCGCTGCCTGCCGGCAGCGCGCGTGCTTGGATCGGGCATTGCGCTCGCATTTCAGTCCTGGCGCAGCCGGGTGTGCGAGCGTGGTGCGCATCGCGCGTCGCGGCTGAAGCCGCTCCGACAAGGATGCGCGGTCCCGGCAATGTGTTGCTGTGGGAGGGACTTCAGTCCCGACGCGGAAATGGCTCCGCGTTCAGTGCTTGTCGGGCTCCTGCGGCGGCTTCTGCGGCGCGCCTTCCGTGCTGATGTCCTCGACATCGCCGATGTCGACCCGGCCCGGGGTGCGGCCGTCCCACACCTGGTCCTGCAGCTTCCAGTACGCGCTCGGTTCCCAGAACTGCTTGGCGTAGAACACTTCCGGATCGATGCTGCCGCCGCGCGGGCCGTTGATCGACAGCGGGCCGGCCGCGCCGGAGTGGCCGAGCAGGCCGCCGGTGCTGCGCATCGCCTCGCGCCGCAATACCGCTTCCTGGCGCGGCTTGGCGACCTGGTCGCCGTACTCGGCGAGCATGGACTTGTCGAGCTTGGCCGCGCGCTTGCGCTCGTCCGGGGTCAGCTGGTTCCAGTACTCCATCTTGCGCGCGCCGAACTGGTCGTAGCCGCGCTCGGCGGCCAGCGCCATCCACAGGAAGCCCATCGTATGGTCGGCAGCGCCGCCCTGGCCCTCCCAGTACATCTCGCCCAGCCGCGCCTGCGACGGCTTGTCGGCATAGCGGGCGGCCAACTGGTACTGCTTCCGGGCCTCGGCGTACTCGCCCTTCTTGTCGGCGCGAATGCCGGCGCGGCGATAGAACAGGTCCAGGTGCGCGTCGAGGAAGCCGTCGGTCAGCACCTGCGCCGGGATGTCCTGGAAGGTGTGGTCGCCCGGGGCCGCAGTGGCGAGGCCGGGCAGGGCGAGCAGCAGGGCACAGGCCAATGCGGTGCCGCTGCTGGCAAGAAATCCTCTGAACGAAAGCATGTTCCTCATCCCATGAGTGAGCGATCGGCGCGATTCTAGGCATGCCGCCAGGTGCGCTCCATAGACTGATGGCATAGGAACAGACGCGCGTACGGCACGCGTCAGCCACGGTTCATCGCATCGTGCCGCGACGCACCAGCGCGGTGCGTCAGTGGTGACATCCGGGTTACAGCGGCAGCGCGATCTGCAGCGGATCGATGCGGCCTTCGCCGCGCATGATCTTCTTGAACTCGGGGCGGCTGACCGACACGTAGCGCTCGTTGCCGCCGATCTCCACCTGCGGGCCGTCCTGCACCGCGTGGCCGTTCTCGTCCACGCGCACGGTCATCGTCGCCTTGCTGCCGGTGTGGCAGATGGTCTTGATCTCCTGCAGTTCGTCGGCCCAGGCCAGCAGGTACTGGCTGCCCTCGAACAGTTCGCCGCGGAAATCGGTGCGCAGGCCGTAGCACAGTACCGGGATGCGCAGCCGGTCGACCACTTCGCTGAGCTGCCAGACCTGGGCGCGGCTGAGGAACTGGGCCTCGTCCACCAGCACGCAATGCAGCGGCCCGTGGTTGGCGATATCGGCCTCGATGGTGGCCAGCAGATCGGTCTCGGCGACGAAGGGCATGCCGTCGGCGCGCAGGCCGATGCGCGAGGCGACCACGCCGCTGCCGGCGCGGTGGTCCAGCCGCGGCGTCAGGATCGCCGTGCGCATGCCGCGCTCGCGATAGTTGTGTGCCGACTGCAGCAGCGTGGTGGTCTTGCCGGCGTTCATCGCCGAATAGTAGAAATACAGTTTCGCCATGCCGCCGATTCTAGCGCGGCGGCCGCGCGCCCCGGCCTTCGTCGGCCGAATCGCGAACGGGTTCAGCGCCGGCGCGGAGGCGGGGCGTCGCCGCCGGCCGGCGCCCGGTACAATGCGCGGCCAAGGGAAGTCTTCATGCACGGTCTCAATCCTCCCCAACGCGCCGCGGTCCTGCATTGCGAGGGTCCGTTGCTGGTGCTGGCCGGTGCCGGCAGCGGCAAGACCCGCGTGATCGTGGAAAAGATCGCGCACCTGATCGCCAGTGGCCGCTACCCGGCCAAGCGCATCGCCGCGATCACCTTCACCAACAAGTCGGCCAAGGAAATGCGCGAGCGCGTGGCCAAGCGCATCCGCAGCGAGGCTGCCGACGGCCTGACCATCTGCACCTTCCACGCCCTGGGGCTGAAGTTCCTGCAGATCGAACATGCCGCGGTGGGCCTGAAGCGCGGCTTCTCGATCTTCGACGCCGACGATGCCGCCGCGCAGATCAAGGACCTGATGCCCGGCGCCAAGCCCGATGCGATCGAGGACGCCAAGAACCTGATCTCGCGCGCCAAGAACGCCGGGCTGTCGCCGGAACAGGCGATGGCGGCGGCGCGCAGCAACCGCGAGCAGGAAGCGGCCAGTCTGTACGAGCGCTACCAGGCGCGGCTGAGCACCTTCAATGCGGTGGACTTCGACGACCTGATCCGCCTGCCGGTGCAGGTGCTGGAGGAGAACGAGGACATCGTGATGGCCTGGCGCGAACGCATCGGCTACCTGCTGGTGGACGAAAGCCAGGACACCAACGACGCGCAGTACCGGCTGCTGAAGATGCTGGCCGGCCCGCGCGGCAACTTCACCTGCGTGGGCGACGACGACCAGAGCATCTACGCCTGGCGCGGCGCCAACCCGGAAAACCTGATGCAGATGGGCCGCGACTACCCGGCCCTGCAGATCATCAAGCTGGAGCAGAACTACCGCTGCTCCAACCGCGTGCTGCGCGCTGCCAATGCCTTGATCGCGCACAACCCGCACGAGCACCTGAAGACGCTGTGGAGCGACCAGGCCGACGGCGAGCGCATCCGCGTGTGGGAGTGCCGCGACAGCGAGCACGAGGCGGAAAAGGTCGCCGCCGAGATCGCCTACCTGGGCACCGCCAAGCAGGTGCCGTGGAGCGACTTCTGCATCCTGTTCCGCGGCAACTTCCAGTCGCGGCCGCTGGAAAAGGCGCTGCAGATGGCCAGCGTGCCGTACCACATCACCGGCGGCACCGCGTTCCTGGAGCGGCAGGAGGTCAAGGACGTGCTGTCCTGGCTGCGCCTGCTGGTAAATCCCGACGACGACGCGGCGTTCCTGCGCGCGGTGCAGGCGCCCAAGCGCGAGGTCGGTGCGACCTCGCTGGCCAAGCTGGCCGAACTGGCCTCGGCCAAGCACCTGCCGATGTCGCGCGCGGCCGAGTCGGTGGGTGCGTTGCAGCAGTTGCCGCCACGCGCGGCCAACGGCCTGAGCGACTTCGTCGACATCTTGCACGAACTGCGCGCGGCCTCGACCACGCTGTCCTCGGCCGACGTGGTGCGCCAGCTGGCCGAGCAGTCGGGGCTGATCCGCGAACTGCGCAGCCAGTGCAAGGACGAAGCGAGTTTCCAGCGCCGCCGCGGCAACCTGGAGGAACTGGCCAAGTGGTTCGAAGGCGGCCCGCGCGGCGCCACCGTCGGCGACCTGGCCGCGCAGCTGGCGCTGCTGTCGCGCAACGACAAGGACGACGGCGGCAACCAGGTGCGGATGATGACCATGCACGCGTCCAAGGGCCTGGAGTTCCGCTACGTGTTCATCGTCGGCTGCGAGGACGGCGTGCTGCCGCACGAGGTCAGCCTGGAAGAAGGCAACCTGCAGGAAGAGCGGCGCCTGCTGTACGTGGGCATCACCCGCGCCAAGGAGCAGCTGTGGATGAGCTACAGCAAGCTCACCCGCAAGTTCGGCGAGCACATCCGGCTCAAGCCCAGCCGCTTCTTCGACGAGATCCCGGCCGAGGAAATGCAGCGCGACGGCGCCGACCCGGTGGCCGACGCCGCGCGCAAGAAGGAGCGCGCCAACGCGGGGCTGGCGGCGATCCAGGCGTTGTTCGATTGAGAGCCGGGATTGGGGAATTGGGATTGGGGATTCGTAACGCGGGGTGCGTTGCGCTGCGGGTGGTGAGGCTTGGGTTTAGTGCGTGTAGTGCGTGGACTTGTCGCTGTTCCTTCTCTCTGCGGGAGAAGGTGCCCCGTAGGGGCGGATGAGGGTCCGGGCGCAGCCTCGTGGACCCACACTCCGCGAGTCGCTTCGCGCCGTACCCTCACCCCAACCCCTCTCCCGGAGGGAGAGGGGCTAGTGGGCTGTTCCTTCTCCCGGCGGGAGAAGGTGCCCCGTAGGGGCGGATGAGGGTCCGGGCGCAGCCTCGTGGACCCACACTCTGCGGGTCGCTTCGCGCCGTACCCTCACCCCAGACCCTCTCCCGGAGGCAGAGGGCTAGTCGGCTGTTCCTTCTCCCTGTGGGAGAAGGTGCCCCGAAGGGGCGGATGAGGGTCCGGGCGCAGCCTCGTGGACCCACACTCCGCGGGTCGCTTCGCGCCGTACCCTCACCCCAACCCCTCTCCCGGGGGGAGAGGGGCTTGATCGCGGGCGCTCGCACACTGTCCGTTGTGTGCAGGGTTGGAGGCCTCCGGCCAGGCGCGTTCTCCTCTGCGCTGTGATTGCTGGTTCCTTTCATTGCGGCAGAAACACGCGCGGCTCCTGCCGAGGCGTGCGGAACATATAGCCAATGCACTGTGGGAGGGACTTCAGTCCCGACGCATTGCGGTGTGCCGAAGCCAGTGGCGCCGCGCATCGCGGCGGCAGCCATCTCCATAAACGAGAACGGGCCGCTAAGCGGCCCGTTCTCGCTCGACGGCGCTGGCGCTTACGCCGACAAGTGCTCGATCGCCGCGACGCTGCCGAGGCGATCGCCCAGGCGCTTGAGCAGGGCCAGGCGGTTGCGACGCAGCGCCTGGTCGTCTGCGTTGACCATCACGCCGTCGAAGAACGCGTCGACCTGCGGGCGCAGCCGCGCCAGGAAATTCAGCACGGTGACGTAGTCGTGCTGGCGCAGCGCGCCGTCGGTCTCGGCGATCGCTGCTTCCACCGCCTCGGCCAGCGCGCGTTCCGCCGGTTCGCGCAGCAGGCCCGCGTCGACCTGCGCCGGAATCTCGCCTTCGGCCTTGCGCAGGATGTTGCGGATGCGCTTGTTGGCCGCGGCCAGCGCCTCGGCCTCCGGCAACGCGGCGAAGGTGCCGATCGCGTCGATGCGGCGGTCGAAGTCGTACAGCGAGCCGAGCGCGGTGGTCGCGGTTGAAACCGCTCCTGCGGGCGCCGTCGTGTCCTTTGTAGGAGCGGCTTCAGCCGCGACCGAGAACAGCGCGGCTACTGCGTTGAACTGCGTTGCCGGCACACCCTTGTCGGCGTAGTAGCCGCGCAGGCGGTCGAGGATGAAGTCATAGCACGATGGAGCCTGCTCTTCTGAGGCGCGCCGGACTTCGGCGTAGCGCTCTTCAGTTACTTTTTTACCGAAGAGTATCTTCTTGAAATGGCTTTCCAGTTCGGATGCATCTCCAGTTCCTCTTAGCCAACGCACAACATTGTTGACCATCGATTGAGATGGCAAAGAAGTGCGCAAAACAACTTCCGTGTTGTTCAAAAAACTAGCGACGTAGAGCAGACGCAAAATCTCTAACTCAAACCCACTCTCAATCACCGTCCGCGCCAACCCCAGCGCATTGCGCCGCAGTGCGAACGGATCCTTGTTGCCGGTTGGCTTCAATCCCGCGGCGAAGCCACCGGCCAGCGTGTCCAGGCGTTCGGCAATCGCCAGTACCTTGCCCAGCGGCGACAGCGCGACGTCGTCGCCGGCGAAGCGCGGCTGGTAGGCCTCGTCGATCGCCAGGGCGATCTCGCTCGGTTCGCCGGCGGCGAGCGCGTAGTGGCGGCCGGCGATGCCCTGCAGTTCCGGAAACTCGTTGACCATGCGCGACTGCAGGTCGTTCTTGCTCAGTTCGGCGGCGCGGCGCGCCTGTGCCGGGTCCACGCCGACCTGCGCGGCGATCGCCTCGGCCAGCGCAGCCACGCGCTGCACCTTGTCGGCGATGCTGCCGAGCTTGGCCTGGTAGGTGACGCTGGCCAGGCCGGCGCCCATCGCCTCCAGGCCCTGCTTGAGGTCTTCGTCGAAGAAGAACTTGGCGTCGGCGAAGCGCGGGCGGATCACCCGCTCGTAGCCCTTGGCCACTTCGGCGACGTCGCGCGAGACGATGTTGGCGATGCCGATGAAATGCTCGGTGAGCTTGCCGCCGGCATCCAGCACCGGGAAGAACTTCTGGTTGCTCTCCATGGTCTCGATCAGCGCTTCCTGCGGCACCGCCAGGAACGCCGGCTCGAACTTGCACAGCACTGCCGACGGCCATTCGACCAGGTTCACCACCTGCTCCAGGTTGTCCTCGGCGATGCGCGCGCTGCCACCTGCCTCGCGTGCGGCCTGCTCGACTTCGGCGACGATGCGCGCGCGGCGTAGGTCCGGGTCCACTAGTACCTGCGCGGCCTGCAGCGCGGTCACGTAGTCGCCCGGCTGCGCCAGCGGCACCGGCGCGTCGTGCAGGAAGCGGTGGCCGCGGCTGTCGCGGCCGGCCTCCACGCCGAACAGCGGCATCGGCACCACCTCGCTGCCGAATAGCAGCACCAGCCACTGCACCGGCCGCGCGAAGCCGTAATCGTGATCGCCCCAGCGCATCGGCTTGGGGATCGGCATTGCCGCGATCGCCTCGCGCAGGATCTCCGGCAGCAGCGTGGCGGTGCGCGCGCCCGGGTTCACCGCGCGGTGCACGAAGCGTTCGCCCTTGGCGTCGCTGGTGCGCTCCAGCGCGGTCCAGTCGATCCCGGCCTTGGCGGCGAACCCCTGCAGCGCCTTGGTCGGCTGGCCGTCGGCGTCCAGCGCGATGTTGAGGTAGGGGCCGAGCACTTCCGCGCGCTGCTCCGGCTGCTCGACGGCCACGCCCGGCAGCAGCACCGCCAGCCGGCGCGGCGTGGACAGCGGCTTGGCGTCGCCGCGCTCGACCGCGATGCCGCGCTTCTCCAGCCCGGCGATCACGCCGTCGAACAGCGCCTGGGCCAGGCCCGGCAATGCCTTGACCGGCAGTTCCTCGGTGCCCAGTTCGATCAGCAGGGGAAGGTGTTGGCTCATGTGTCAGACCTTGCTTAGCGGTTCCTTCTCCCTGCGGGAGAAGGTGCCCCGAAGGGGCGGATGAGGGTGCGGGCGCCTGGGGAGTCGGAGCAGCCGGCCGTGCGTGCCGGCGTACCCTCACCCCAACCCCTCTCCCGGCGGGAGAGGGGCTTGCATCACTTCTTGACGCCGGGGAAGCCCAGCTTCTCGCGCTGCGCGTAGTAGGCCTTGGCCACCGCCTGCGCCAGCGCGCGCACGCGCAGGATGTAGCGCTGGCGCTCGGTCACCGAGATCGCGCGGCGTGCGTCGAGCAGATTGAAGGCGTGGCTGGCCTTGGTCACCTGCTCGTACGCCGGCAGCGGCAGGCCGACTTCGACCAGCGCCTGCGCTTCCTGCTCGCAGGCGTCGAAGCGGTGGAACAGCTCGGCCACGTTGGCGTGTTCGAAGTTGTACGCGCTCTGCTCCACCTCGTTCTGGTGGTAGACGTCGCCGTAGGTGACCGGGCTGCCGTCGGGGCCGTAGGTCCACACCAGGTCGTAGACGTTGTCGCAGTTCTGCAGGTACATGCACAGGCGCTCGAGCCCGTAGGTGATCTCGCCCAGCACCGGCTTGCACTCCAGACCGCCGGCCTGCTGGAAATACGTGAACTGGGTGACCTCCATGCCGTTGAGCCACACCTCCCAGCCCAGGCCCCAGGCGCCGAGCGTCGGCGATTCCCAGTTGTCCTCGACGAAGCGCAGGTCGTGCACCAGCGGATCGATGCCCAGCGCCTTGAGCGAGTCCAGGTACAACTGCTGGATGTTGTCCGGGTTCGGCTTCATCGCCACCTGATACTGGTAGTAGCGCTGCAGGCGGTTCGGGTTCTCGCCGTAGCGGCCGTCGGTGGGACGGCGGCTCGGTTGCACGTAGGCCGCGTTCCACGGCTCCGGCCCGAGCGCGCGCAGGAACGTGGCCGGATGGAAGGTGCCGGCGCCCACTTCCAGGTCCAGCGGTTGGATCAGCACGCAGCCGTGCTGCGCCCAGAACTGGTTGAGGGTCTGGATCAGACCCTGGAACGTGATCGGAACGGACCGGGAAACGGACATCTCGCAGGGGGCCGGTTGAGGGGTGCGCTAGTATAGCGACCGACTCGCGGGGACTTCCGCGCACCGGACCTGGACCATGGATTCGCGCCCTGCCGCGCCGCCCGCGTCGTTGCCCGCCGAGCCCGCCGTCGCCTTGCCGCCGGGCCGGCTGAGCTTCGAGCGCGTAGCCGCGGCGCTGCTCGCCGACGGCCTGGTCGCACCGGCCGAACGCGGCCGCGTGCAGTTCTCGGCGCAGACCGCGCGCACCGTCAGCGACGTGCATCCGCTGGTGCTGCTGTCCAACCTGAAACTGGCCGCGACCCGCCCGCCGGGCAGCGAGCTGAGCCTGGAGCGGCTGACCGAATGGCTGGCGCAGCGTTGCGGCTTGCGCTACCTGCGCATCGATCCGACCCGGGTCGACGTGGCCGCGGTCACCGG
Source organism: Xanthomonas indica (assembly GCF_040529045.1). Taxonomy (NCBI): domain Bacteria; kingdom Pseudomonadati; phylum Pseudomonadota; class Gammaproteobacteria; order Lysobacterales; family Lysobacteraceae; genus Xanthomonas; species Xanthomonas indica. The sequence goes on from NZ_CP131914.1 coordinate 736,973, forward strand.
CGTGGTCTCGCACGCCTACGCGCGCCGCCATCGCATCCTGCCGCTCGCGCTGCAGCCCGAGCGCCTGCTGGTGGCGACCAGCGAACCGCTGGCGTTGGACTGGCTCGGCGACGTGCAGCACCTGGCGCGGCGCCGCATCGAAGTGGTGGTGGTCAACCCGCTGGACCTGCATCGCTACACGATGGAGTTCTTCGGCGTGACCCGCTCGGTGCGCGGCGCCAAGGACGGGCGCACCGAGCAGAGCAGCGGCCTGCCCAGCTTCGAGCAGCTGGTGGAACTGGGCCGCGGCGGCGACGTCAACGCCGACGACCACCACATCGTGCACATCGTCGACTGGCTGCTGCAGTACGCCTACGAACAGCGCGCCAGCGACATCCACCTGGAGCCGCGGCGCGAGGCCGGGCGCATGCGCTTCCGCATCGACGGCGTGCTGCACAAGGTGCTGGAAGTGCCGCCGGCGGTGATGACCGCCATCGTCAGCCGCATCAAGGTGCTCGGGCGCATGGACCTGGCCGAGCGGCGGCGGCCGCAGGACGGGCGCATCAAGACCCGCTCGCCGGGCGGGCGCGAGACCGAGATGCGCCTGTCGACCATGCCGACCGCCTTCGGCGAGAAGTGCGTGATGCGCATCTTCGACCCGGACGCCGCGTTCAAGAGCGTGGACCAGCTCGGCTTCAGCGCGCAGGAAGCGGCCGGCTGGAACGCGCTGGTGGAACGCCCGCACGGCATCGTGCTGGTCACCGGCCCCACCGGCTCGGGCAAGACCACCACGCTGTACTCCACGCTCAAGCGCCTGGCCACGCCGGACGTGAACGTGTGCAGCGTGGAAGACCCGATCGAGATGATCGCCACCGAATTCAACCAGATGCAGGTGCAGCCGAACATCGACCTGGACTTCGCCAGCGGCGTGCGCACCCTGCTGCGGCAGGACCCGGACATCATCATGATCGGCGAAATCCGCGACCTGGAGACGGCGCAGATGGCGGTGCAGGCCTCGCTGACCGGGCACCTGGTGCTGTCGACCCTGCACACCAACGATGCGCCCTCGGCGATCACCCGCCTGCTCGACCTGGGCGTGCCGCACTACCTGGTCGCCTCCACCCTCAACGGCGTGCTGGCGCAGCGCCTGGTGCGCACCCTGTGCGGCCACTGCAAGCGCCCGCACGCGCTGGAGCCGCATGAGTGGGACGCGTTGCGCGAACCGGGCGAGGCCTTGCCCGAGCCGCTGCAGCCCTACGCCCCGGTCGGCTGCCTGGAGTGCCGCCGCACCGGTTACCTGGGCCGGGTCGGCCTGTACGAACTGCTGCCGGTGACCCCGCGCCTGCGTACCCTGATCCGCGCCGACATGGACCTGGCCGGCTTCAGCCGCGCCGCCCAGGACGAGGGCGTGCGCACGCTGCGCCGCGCCGGCCTGGAAAAGGTGGCCGCCGGACTGACCACCATCGAAGAAGTGCTGTCGGTGCTGCCGCCGCGGGAGTGAGCGGGCGGGAGGCGCGGTTGGCGTTGGTCTCTTCGTGCGGCGGCTGCGCGCCCGATGTCGCTTGCGGAGGCGTCTCACTGCGCGCCGGACGCGCTTCTGCCGATCCCCCATCCCGACGCTCCCATCCCAGTTCCATCATCGCGATGGCTGGCGCACCTACGGGATCACGGTGTGTCCCGCTAAGCCACACAACAGGCAATGATGCGCGCCGCCCACGCGTCGGACGAGGGGGGCGACGCAGCGCCGCGATCCGTGCCGTGGCTATGGCTTCCTGGCGAGCGGCGTGAGGCCGCTTTCCGCGATCGCCTTCGCGGCCGCCGGGGACGCCAGGTACTCCAGCAGCGCCTGCGCCGCCTGCGGCTGCGTGCTGGCGGTGGCGACGGCGCCGGAATACAGCGTCATCTGCTGTGCCTGCTTGGGGATCAGGCCGACGATGGCGATGCCGGGGACCGGCTTGAGTTCGCTCAATTGCTGGAAGCCGAGTTGCGCCTCGCCACGCGCGACCACCGCGCCGACCGGCTCGGCGGGAATCATCCGTGCCTTGGCGGCGAAACCGTCGCCGAGCCGCATCCGCGGGAACAGCGTGCGCGACAGGTAGACGCCGCTGGCGCTGTCGGAATAGGCCACCGAGCGGCTGTCCAGCAGGGTCATGCGGAAGGCGTCCATGGTGGAGATGTCCGGCTTGGGCGCGCCCTGCTTGACCGCCATGGCGATGTAGGACTCGCCCAGGTCCACGCGGCTGGCGGGGCGCGCCTGGCCGCTGGCAAGGAGCTTGTCGAGCGCCGCACCGACCATCAGCAGCACGTCCGCCGGCTCGTGACGGGCGAGGCGGTTGGGGATCGCCTGCGGCGTGTCGCCCATCGACGGCGCCGCCTCGATGTGCAGCCTGACGCCCGTGGCCCGTTCGTAGTCGGGCGCGACGGCGCGGATCGCGCCCATGATGCCGCCGGAACTGAGGACGGTCAGCGTCGTAGGCGGGGCGGGGCGGCTCGCTTCCGGCGCCGCCGCCGATGCGGACGCGGATGCGAGCAGCAGCACGGCCAGGGTCAAGGGGATCAGGGAACGACGCATTGCACACCTGCCAGGGGGAAAACGGCGACAGCCTGCGCGATCCGCGCTGAAGCGGAGGAGAAGCCGCCAGCGCGCGCGGGTCATGCCAGTGCGCCTGCGCGCCACTGCGACGGCGCCATTCCACGGGCCTGGGGCACGCTGCCGCATCCCCTTGATCGCAGTTATATGCTTATGCCATCCGCATCACCGGCGCTTGCAAAAAGCCGCGCGCCGCCGTCTAGAATCCCACCATGCCGTTGGCTTCTTCCGCCCGTCGTCGTGCTGCGCCCTTCCTGATCCTCGAGACCGGTGAACCGGTGGCGACGATGCGGCGCTACGGACGCTTCCCGCACTGGATCCGGGTCGCCGCCGGCCTGGCCGAGCGCGACACGGTGGTGGCCAATGTCGCCGCCGGGGAAGCCTTGCCGGCGCGGGGCGACTTCGCCGGGGTCATCGTCACCGGCTCGGCGGCGTTCGTCACCGACCGGGCCGACTGGAGCGAGCGCTCGGCAAGCTGGCTGCGCGAGGCCGCCGAGGACGGCACGCCGCTGCTGGGCATCTGCTACGGCCACCAGCTGCTGGCGCACGCGCTGGGCGGGGAGGTGGCCTACAACCCGGCCGGGCGCGAATCGGGCACCGTGCACATCGAACTGCATCCGCCCGCGGCCGAGGATCCGCTGTTCGCCGGCCTGCCGGCGCGCTTCCCCGCGCATGCCACGCATCTGCAGACGGTGCTGCGCGCGCCGGCCGGCGCCACGGTGCTGGCGCGCTCGGCGCAGGACCAGTGCCACGCCTTCCGCTGGGGCGAGGCGACCTGGGGCCTGCAGTTCCATCCGGAGTTCGCCACCCACCACATGCGCGGCTACGTGCAGGCGCGTGCCGACTGTCTACGCAGCGCCGGACGCTGCGCCCGTACCATCGCCCGCGAGGTCAGCGCCGCACCGCTGGCGCGCAAACTGTTGCGGCGCTTCGTTCAGCACGCACGCGGGCAGCACAGCAGCGGCCAGGCAAAACCGCGATAATCTGTGCAGTCGCCGCGCTGTACGGCGTCCCCCACTTCGGATTGGCAATGATCGAGATTCGCAAGCTGCCGGCCTCGGCCGGCGCGGAATGGCTGTTGGCCGGCATGTCCCTGCTGCGACGGGCGCCATGGGCGCTGGGCCGGCTGGGACTGATCTGGGGGCTGACGGCGCTGATCGCCCTGTTCCTGGGCGTGCTCAACCCGACCCTGGGCATGCTGGCGCAACTGCTGATGGGCCTGGCCGGGCCGCTGCTGTTCGGCGGGCTGGTGTGGGCCGTGCGCGAGGTCGACCAGGGCCGCAGTGCCGAGCCGGCGCATCTGCTGCAGGGCCTGCAGGGCGGCCGCACGCCGAACCTGCTGGTGGCGCTGTTGCCGCAGGTGGTGGTCGGACTGGCGCTGGCCCTGCTGGCGGTGGTGGTGATCGGCCCGGACGGATGGATGCAGTTGACCACGGTGATGAACAAGCTCAACGAGCTGGGCCAGTCCGGCGCGCAGCCGGATCCGCTGCAGGTGGAGCAACTGGTCGCGACCCTGCCGGCGCTGCGCATCCTGCTGTGGCTGATGCTGGTGGCGGTCGGGTTCGTGGCCGTGGCGCTGACCCTGTTCCTGTTCGCGCCGCAGGTGATGTTCGACGGCCGCAACGGCATCGCCGCCATCGGTCACGGCCTGCGCGCCTGCCTGCACAACCTGCCGGCGATGCTGGTGTTCTTCGTCCTCGCCTTCCTGGCCATGTTCGCGTTCTATTTTGCGCTGACCGTGGTGATGCTGGTGCTGCAGTTCCTCGTCGGCACCGCGGTGGCGGCGCTGGTCGCGCAGTTGCTGCTGATGGCGCTGTTGATGCCGGTGCTGGCCGGGATCGTGTATGCGGCCTGGAAGCAGATGTTCGTGCACGCCGGCGATGCGGCGGCCGTGGCGCCGCCACCGAACGTCATCGAAGCCTGATCGCGGCAGCTCAGCGACGGCCGCTGCCGTCGCCGGGAGCGCTCTGGGCCGCCCGTGGCATCGCCTCCAGTTCGTCGATCACCCGCCTGGGCGCGCGTAGGCGGATCCGCACCGGAAACGATTCGTACACCACGACGCCCTCCACCACGCCCCGCTCCTTCAGTTCCATGACCCTGGCCAGCACAGGGTCCGGGGATTGCGCGCTGCCGACAATCAGCGCGGACTCCAGCGGCTCGCGATTCGCGGCCGGCCCGCTGCCGAGGCTGCAGCCCGCCACCAGGACCAGCGTCGCGGCAAGCATCCGTCTCATCTGCAACTCCTCTCGCATCGTCGGTTCGGTGTAAGCCGTGGTGCGCAGTCCTCCGCAGCACCACGGCGATGGCACTCAGGATCGGGATCGGGCGCTCGTCACGGGTTGTCGGCGATCCAGTTCTGCAGCGTGTTGAAGACGGTGCTGGTCAGCCGCGTCCCGCAGTTTTGGCTCGACGAGCCGGTGGTGTGGACGCCGCGGACCACGTAGCCGCTGTCGTAGATGCCGCTTCCGCTGTTGCCGCCGCTGGTGTCGATGGTGTAGCAGAGCCTGTAGGAGCCGCTGGTCGAGACACCGCCGGACGCACTCCACATCGTTCCGAACGGCTTGTCGCCCGGGTATCCGGTGATGGTATGGGTGCCTCCGGAGTAGGTGCCCCAGCCTGCATTCCCGCCATGGGGAGCAGTGCTCAGGACGATCAGCGCATAGTCGTAGTTGCTGTCGCCGTTGTTGAGCCACGCCGTCGTGGTGATGGCACGCGCCCACGTCGCCGTTCCCCACGGCTGGTAGCTGCCGTTCTGGGCCACGGTGAAGTCGAGGCTGGAATACCAATTGCCAGCGCCGTCGGACACGCAGTGGCCGGCGGTCAGGACGTGCTTGGGTCCGATCAGCGTTCCCGTGCAGCCGATGCCGATGCGCCCGATGTGCCAGTACGGCGCGTTGGTGGTGGTGGTCACCTGCACCCGTTCATCGGTCCCGATCACCACGTTGGGGACGGCGCGGCCGGCACCATCGCCGGTGGGACGCGTCGGTGGCGTGCCGGGTACGGAGTGCGGCAGGCGGCCGAGCAGTTCCATCGCCTTGATCGCCTCCTCGAAGAGCGCCACGTCCTCCGCGCTTGCCGACGAGACGTATTGGTCGCCATTGCGGGTGACCATCACCGCGCTCAGGCCGGCGGCTTTCTGTTGCGGGCTCTGCAAGCGCGTGTCCGCCGGGGTGGCCGTCTCCGCGTACACGCCGGTCACCAGATTGTCGCCGTTGATGAACTTCGCTTTCCCGCCCTGTTTCTGGAACGATGGCGTACCTGCGACCGCCGCGGTCGCCGCTGTCGATACCAGCAAGGTAAATCCCAGTGCAGCCAGACGTTTCATGACGTACTCCTTGGTCATTGGGATACTGCTTCATTGCGAGCGATGCCGGTCGTGAGCGACGTCCTGCGCTCTGCCGGCTTGCCTGTCCGTCAGGGACAGGAGGGGGCGGCGGCGCGAGTGCCACCGCCATGAAGACGGTCTTCCATGGCCGTGTCGGCAGGGCCGGGTGCGGCCCGGTGCCGATGCTGCTGTGATCGGATACGGCTCCGGCGCCGTGTGCGCGGATCGCGCGATCCGGCGCCGGCCACGAGCCGACAACACATCTCTCTACTCAGGCGCGGCGTTGGCCAAATGGCAGGGAATGGCGCGCCGCAACGCGGCCCACGCCGCGCTGTGGAAGCGCATCGCACTGCTGGATTCCTAGATCACGTCGTCGCGCAAGCGACAGCACCCGCGCACGGGCGATCAGCATGCGCTCAAGGCAATGGTCTTGGTCCTGTGCACCGGCAGTCATTCGCACGCGGCACCTTCCTTGGGTTTATTCGCGGCCCTCAGGGGGCATCCGTTGCTGTTTCGCAATGACGGCGCAGTTGCCCGTGGGGACTTTATACGTCACCCACTGCGGGTCGTGCCGTAGTTTGCATCCCAGATCACCGCACCAGGTCGTGCGGTCGGAGTGCAGCTGCGGTTACTGCGTGCGCGCCTGGCTTGACACCAGCCAGCTCGACGCCACGATGCCCAGTTCGTACAGCAGGCACATCGGGATCGCCAGCATCAGCTGCGACACCACGTCCGGCGGGGTCAGCACGGCGGCCAGCACAAAAATACCGACCACCGCGTAACCGCGGCCCTCGCGCAGTTGCTGCGGGGTCACCCAGCCGAGCAGGGCCAGGATCACCAGTGCCACCGGTAGTTCGAAGCTGGCGCCGAAGGCGAAGAAGATCGCCAGGACGAAATCCAGGTAGGCGCCGGCATCGGGGGTGAGTTGGATCACGTCCGGCTTGAACGTGGTCAGGAAGTGGAACACCGCCGGCAGCACCAGGAAATAGGCGAAGCCGCAGCCGAGGTAGAACAGCAGCACCGCCGAAGCCAGCAGCGGCAGCGCCAGGCGCTTCTCGCGTTGGTACAGGCCGGGGGCGACGAAGGCCCACGCCTGGTACAGCAGCCACGGCGCGGACACGAACAGGGCCAGGAAGAACGCCAGCTTGAGCGGGGCGATGACTGCGCCGGCCGGGTGCGTGGCGATCACGCTCTGGCCCACCGGCAACTGCGCCAGCATCGGCTCGGCCAGCCAGGAGTACAGGCGCTTGGAGAAGGGCAGCAGCGCCACCACCACCACGCCCAGGCCGATCAGCGCGCGCATCAGCCGCGCGCGCAGTTCGATCAGGTGTTCGATCAGGCTGCTCTCGGCTTCGACGTTCATCGCGGCGCCTCCGGATCACGGGAGGGCGGCTGGCCGGTGTGCGCGGTCGCGGCGCCGGGTGCCGGATGCGGCGCGGCTGCACCGCGCGCGGCGGCCGGCAGCACGGACGCTGCGGGAGTCGTCGAGGCCGTCGGCGGGGGCGTGGCCGTGTCGGCAACGTACGGCGTCGAGGCGTCGGTCGAGGTGGCCGCCGCGGTCGGCGCGTTGTCCGCAGGCGCTACCGGCGGGTTCGGATCGATCTCGCGGCGCAGTGCCTCGGTCTGCCGGTGCAGTTCCTCGCTGCCGTCGCGAAACTGGGTCTCGGCCTGGCGCAGCGAACTCTGCACGTCGTGCAGGCTGCGCTTGAGTTCCTCGGCTTCCAGTTCGCGTTCCAGTTCCTGCTTCACCGAGTCCCACTGCGCGCGGGCGCGGCGCACCCACAACCCGGCAAAGCGCGCCGCCTTGGGCAGGCGCTCGGGGCCGAGCACCACCAGGGCCACCACCGCGATCACCAGCAGTTCGCTGAATCCGATATCGAACACGCCGGCGGGGTCCCGTCAGTGAGAGTCGCGGTCGCGCTCGGCCTGGGTCTGGCGGGACGGCTCGCTGCTGCTGCGCGTCTCGTCGCCGAGCTGGCCGGCCGGCTTGTCCTCGTCGCGCATGCCTTTCTTGAACTCTTTGACCGCGTTGCCCAGATCCTTGGCGCCGCTCGTCAGCCGCTTGGTGCCGAACACCAGCAGCACGATCACCAGCACCACCAGCCAGTGCCAGATGCTAAGACTGCCCATGATCCGCTCGCAGAAAAGTCGTAAGGAACCCGCAGGATAACGCACCGCGCCGCGCCGCGTTACCTCTCGCGGCCATGCAGGCGCGCCTGCAGGCCGGGACGGACAGGTGACGTTGGGAACAACGCTCAGCGATCGCCGTCGAGCTTCTCGGTGCGGATCTCGCCGTCGGACACCGGCTGGAAGCCCTGCTGCGCCGGTGGCGTCTGGCCCTGCAGGGGCACGGTGCTGGCGGCGGCGTCGGGCGCGGCGGTCGGTTCGGGCGTGGGCTGCGGCGCCGGCATGGCCGGTGCCGGGGCGGCGCCCGGGTTGCCGTTGCTGTCGGTGCCACGGCTCTGCCGCGCGGCGTAGGTGGCTTCCTCAAGCTTGTCGCGGAAGGCGACGATGTCGTTGGACGGCCGGTTGGTAGTGCGGCCCTCGAAGATCATCCGCGGCGTGGTGTTGCTGCCGTAGGCATTGAGGTCGGCGGCATCGTCGATCTGCAGCGCCGCGCCGTCCAGGGCGACGCCGGCGAACAGGCCGCGGGCGCGCGACCACGACCAGATCTCGGCCTTGAGCTGGCCGTCGGTGGCGGCGGCGGCGTTGCGCCCCACCGGGCCGGCGGCGACGCCGGCATCGGCGCCGAGGGTGAACTTGCCGTTGACGATGTTGTCCAGGCTGCGGTCGTTGCGGAACACCAGCACCACGTCGGAGGACTGCACGCCGACCTGGAAGCCGATGCTGCCGCCGGTGAGCTTGACGAACACCGGGTTGGACCAGGTGCCATCGGGGCGCTTGACCGACATCAGGCCGTGGCCGCGACGCCCGCCGATCACCAGGCCCGCCTTGAGCGTATCCGGGATCACCACGATGGCGCGGCCCTCGTCGAGCAGCTTGTCGGGGATGGCCTGCTCGGGAATCTTCTGGATGTCGGTCAGCACGCGCAGCGCGTTGCGGGCGCGCTCGTCCTCTTCCGGGCCGGCCACGGCGTGGCCGACGAACAACAGGGTGCTCAACAACAGGGCGAGGCGCGGCAGGAGGGGCATGGCGGGCTCCGAAGTAGGTCCGCAGCAAGATACTGCAAGCGCTTGAACTTAGTCACAGGGCAATGAATCGGCAATGAGTGGTGCCGGGCTGCGCGCAGGCGCCATCGATCGCCGCGATCGAGCGAATCGACACGCCGTGGCGTGCGCGCTCTGCCACAATGCGCGCATGTCCGACGCACCCGAGACCGCCATCCTGGTGGTGAATCTAGGCACGCCCGAGGCGCCGACCGCGCCTGCGGTCGCCCGTTATCTGGCCGAGTTCCTCGGCGACAAGCGCGTGGTCGCGATCCCGCGGCTGTTCTGGTGGCCGCTGCTGCACTGGGTGATCCTGCCGCGGCGCTCGCCGAAGTCGGCGGAGAAGTACGCGCAGGTGTGGCTGGCGGACGGTTCGCCGCTGGCGGTGTATACCCGGCGCCTGGCCGAGGGTATGCAGCGCGAACTGCCCGGCCACCGCGTGGCCTGGGCGATGCGCTACGGCGCGCCGGCGCTGGCGCCGGCCCTGGATGCGCTGCGCGAGGCGGGCGTGCGCCGGATCGTGGTGCTGCCGCTGTACCCGCAGTATTCGACCACCACCACCGCCTCGATCGAGGACGTGGTGCGCGCCTGGCAGGCGCGCCATCCGCAGCTGCCGGTGCACCTGATCGAGGACTACCCGACCGATCCGGCCTGGGTCGCCGCGGTGGCGGACAGCGTGCGGGCGCACTGGGCGCAGCACGGCCGCGGCGAGCGCCTGTTCTTCTCCTTCCACGGTCTGCCGCAGCGCGTGGCCAACAACGGCGACCCCTACCCGCAGCGCTGCGAAGCCAGCGCGCAGGCGATCGCCGCCGCGCTGGGCCTGGAGGCCGGGCAATGGGAGTTGGGCTACCAGTCGCGCTTCGGTGCCGAGCGCTGGCTGCGCCCGTATGCCGAACCGCGGCTGTGGGAGCTGGCCGGGCAGGGGGTCAAGCAGGTGGACGTGATCTGTCCCGGCTTTGCCACCGATTGCCTGGAAACCCTGGAAGAAGTGGCGATGGGCTTTGTCGAGACCTGCGCCGAACGCGGCATGCAGGTGCGCTACATCCCCTGCCTCAACGACGCCCCGGCGCACGCGCGCGCGCTGGCGCAGCTGGCGGCCCGCGCCGCATGAGTGTGCGTCCCTTCGCCTGCCCCTCGCGGGTGGGCGCGCTGGCCGGGCTGCGCAGCGGAGACCCGGCGGGGCCGAAGGCGCTGGCCTTGCACGGCTGGCTCGACAACGCCGCCAGCTTCGTGCCGCTCAGCCGGCACCTGCCGCAGCTGGACCTGGTGATGCTGGACCTGCCCGGCCATGGCCACAGCAGCGCCTTGCCCGATGGCGCCGAGTACCTGCTGGCCAGTGCCCTGCATCCGGTGCTGGATGCGGCCGACGCGCTGGGCTGGGAGCGCTTCGTGCTGATCGGCCATTCGATGGGCGCGGCCATCGCCAGCCTGCTGGCCGCCGCGGCGCCGGAGCGCATCGAGAAGCTGGTGGCGATCGAAATGCTGGGCGGCCTGGCCGAAAGCGAGGCGGGGGCAGTGGCACGGCTGCGCCATAGCGTGGCCAGCACCCGCCGCGCCACCGCCACGCCGTTGCGCGTGTTCCCCGACCTGGCCGCGCCGGTGCGGGCGCGGATGCTCGCCAACCAGCTCAGCGAGCCGGCGGCACGTCTGCTGGTGGAACGCGGCGTGCGGGCGGTGGACGGCGGCTACGTGTGGCGCAGCGACCGCCGCCTGACCCTGCCGACGGCGATCCGCGCGACCGAGCCGCAGATGCAGGCGCTGCTGGCCGGCATCGAATGCCCGACCGCGGTGGTGTTCGCCGACCCGGCGCAGGACATGCTGCCCGAGCCGCTGCGCCTGCAGCGTGCCGCGTGCCTGCGCGACGGCCGCGTGCACACCTTGCCCGGCACCCACCACCTGCACATGGAACAACCGGCGGCGGTGGCCGCGGTGCTGCGCGACTTCCTCTGAGGCGGCCGCGGCGGCGGGCGACGCGGTCGTCGCGCCGCAGTCTCCGCTCGGTACGCCATCGTGCCGCCGAGCATCGCGCACGCACACTGCGACGGACTGACCGCCGGCGCTGTGCGGCCTGCCGCGGTCGTGCGCTTTCCGGCGTCACAGTTCGGCATGTTGTCGCCGAGCCGTCGCGTTTCGGAAAACTTCCGCGCACAGCGTAGCGCGCACCTTTCGCCCTGCGCCGCGCCTCCGATGATCCGCTTCCTTCGCCGCTACCGGGTCGGCCCACGCCTGACCTTCGCTTTCGCTGCCCTGCTGTTGATCTGCGGCGCCCTGATCGTGGCCAGCCTGGCGTCGATGGCGCTGGCGCGGCATCAGCTCGACGACATCGCCCTGGACAAGATGGAGAAGATCCGCCTGTCCAACGCCATGGTCGCCGCGCAGGCGCGGCTGGAGATCGGCCTGCTCAACGACGTCATCTTGACCAACCCGGACGAGAAGCAGGCGGTGGTGCGCGCCATCGGCGCGGCCCAGCACGACTATGCGCAGGCGCGGCGCACGCTGTTCGCGCTGCGCCTGGACCCGGCCGACCGCACCGGCGCACAGCTGCGCGCAGCGATCGACAAGGCCTACGCGCAGGTGCAGCCGTTCCAGTCGCAGGTGCTGGCCCTGGCCGCCGACAACCAGAACCTGGATGCGCAGACCCTGCACCTGTACACCCTGCAGCCGCTGCTGGCGCAGTGGCAGCAGGCGATCCAGCGCAATGCCGCGCACCTGCGCACGCTCAGCGACGGTTCCTACGCGCAGGCGGTGGCCACCATGACCCGCGCGCGCTGGATGCTGCTGCTCGGCGGCGGCCTGTTGCTGGCGGTCAGCGCCTGGCTGGGCTGGTGCATCACCCAGAGCCTGGTGCGGCCCTTGCGCGACGGCACCCGTGTGGCCGCTGCCATCGCCGCCGGTCAGCTCGATGCGGTGGTGCCGGCCCAGGGCAACGACGAAGCTGCCGACCTGCTGCGCAGCATGCAGACCATGCAGACGCAGCTGCGGGCGGTGCTGGCCGAGCAGCGGCGGATGGCGCAACAGCATGCGGACGGCGCCATCGCCTGGCGCGGCGAGGCGGTGGCGTTCCCTGGCGACTACGGGCAGCTGCTGCGCGACGCCAATGCGCTGGTCGACCTGCACGTGGGCACCGCGCAGTCGACGGTGGCGCTGATGCGGCGCTACGCCATCGGCGACCTCAGCGAGGACATGCCGCGCCTGCCCGGCGAGCAGGCCGCGATCTCCGAGGCGATGGATGCGATCAAGGCCAACCTGGGGACGCTGAGCCGCGACATCTGGCACCTGGCCGAGGCCGCCGCGGCCGGCGACTTCAGCGCACGCGCCGACCTGGGCGCGCACCAGCACGATTTCCGCATCATGCTCGAGAGCCTCAACCAGTTGATGGCGACGGTGGACGGCAACCTGGGCCAGTTGTCCGGGTTGCTGCGCGCCATCGCCAGCGGCGATCTCGGCGTGCGCATGCACGGCGACTTCCGCGGCGTGTTCGCCGACATGCGCGACGACGCCAATGCCAGCGCCGATCAACTGGCCGCGATCGTGGCCGGCATCCAGCACGCCGCCGCGGCGATCGACGCCGAGGCCGGCGCCATCGCCGGCGGTCACCAGGACCTGTCGCAGCGCAGCGCCGAACAGGCCGGCACGCTGGAGCGTACAGCCCGGGCGGCAGCGCGCCTGACCGCCACCGTCCGCCAGAACGCCACGCATGCGCACCACGCCAACGAACTGGCCGACGCGGCGACGACTGTGGCGGGCCAGGGAGGGGCTTCGATCGACGCGGCGGTCGGCGCGATGCAGGGCGTGGAAGCGGCCTCGCGCAAGATCGGCGAGATCATCGGGGTGATCGACGGCATCGCCTTCCAGACCAACATCCTGGCGCTCAATGCCGCGGTGGAGGCCGCACGCGCCGGCGAACAGGGCCGCGGCTTCGCCGTGGTCGCCAGCGAGGTGCGTGCGCTGGCGCAACGCTCGGCCGATGCGGCCAAGGAGATCAAGCGCCTGATCGAGGCATCGGTGGACCAGGTCGCGGTGGCCTCGGCACAGGTGCACGATGCCGGCCGCACCATGGGCCGCGTGCTGGCATCGGTGAGCGAGGTCAATGCGCTCATGACCGGGATCGCGGCCGCGTCGCAGGAGCAAGCCGCCGGCATCGACGAAGTCGGCCAGGCGATGGCGCAGATGGACCGCAGCACCCAGCAGAACCTGGCGCTGGTGGAGCAGGCCACGGCGGCCTCGCGCGCATTGGAGCAGCAGGCCGGCAGCCTGAGCGAGGCAGTGGCGGTGTTCCGCCTGGCCGGTGCGGCACCGTCGGTTCTGCCTGCGGAGGACGAATTGCCGGTGCTGGCGATCCAGCCTGCGCCAGCCGGCTTCGACTACGCGCGCAGCGCCTGATGCGAAGCGTGCCGGAAGGATCGATCGGATGCCCCATGCACCGCGCCGGCGGCGCTTCGCGTGTCGTCCGTTGCCAGGCCAAATGCGCATGCGTCAGGGGCATGCGGACAGCCATGTAGGTGTGCTCCCTACACACCCAACGTGAAGCTTGTGTGTAGAAAAATTTTCGCTTAAGTTGCGCCCACGCCTGCCGTCAACAGGCGTAGACGCGATACGTCCTGTGTTCGCGGCTCGATCCCGGCGTCCTGACATGCCGGCGTAGCGCCGCACGGACCGTACCGCCTCGCTGGCGCCGGAGGACGCGCCTGATTTGCGGTAGGCGGGAGGAGAGGGGGCCTACCGGGCGCTGCATGGAGTTCTGCTTCCGCAGCGCTGGGCCAACACACCGCGATGCGAGCGCATCGCGCGCTCAGAACCCAGCTTCCCTTCATGCCTCTACAGCGACCGTCTGCGCGATGACGTGCGGCGGCGCAACATTTCCTGCTCGCGCGTTCCGCTCCGCGCCACACCGCGCCGGTGCCACGCGCGCAACCGCGGCAGCGCTTTCAGGACCCTTCGAAGAAGGTGCTTCCGCCCACGCTGACCGGATGCAGCTTGCCTGTCCTGTCGTAGGAGCGGCTTCAGCCGCGTCGGGCGTTCCTGGTGAAACCCGTCGTGCGTGGATGCGCCCTTCAGGTGCGCTCCGGCCGCAGCAGCCAGCGCAGGTGCGCCTTGAGCTGGCGGCCGTGCTGATGGAACCAGGTGCGCTCGGCGCGCCAGTCGGGGAAGCGCGCTTCCACCTCGTGCCAGAACGCCGGCGAGTGGTTGGCCTGGATCAGGTGGCAGAGCTCGTGCACCAGCACGTACTCGAACGCCGAGGGCCGCCCCAGCACCAGCGCCAGGTCCAGCGCCATGCTGCCGTCGGGCGCCAGCGAACCCCACTGCGAGGACATGACCTTGTAGCGCACCGCGCGCGGGGCACGCGGCAGCGACGGCAGATACTGCGGCAGCCAGCGGCCGACGTCGGCGCGTGCCTGGGCCTCATAGAAATCGCGCAGTGCGCGGCGCAGCGCCGCATCGCCGCCGCGTGGCGGCAGGTGCAGGTGGGCCACGCCGTCGGCGACCTCGATGCGCGCGTAGCGGGCGTCGTGCCAGGCCACCGGCAGCGACTGCCCGCGCAGCGGCAGTTCGCCGGCTTCGCCCGGCCGCAGCGGCGTCAGCGTTTCGGCGGCGACATAGCGCGAGAGCTGCTGCGCCAGCCACTGCCGGTTCTCCAGCAGGAAGCGCTCGCCGGCGACCAGGCTGGCGCGCAGCGGCAGGGTCAGCCGCGCGCCGCGTTCGTCCACGCTGAGCTTGATGCGCCGCGCGCGCGGGTCGCGCACGCGCAGCACCTCGACTTCGCGCTCGTCCAACCGGAAGCGGACGAGGTCGCGTTCGACGGCCGCCGGGGGCGGCGCGATCAGGCGACGGAGCAGATCGGGCATGGGCACAGCATACCGCCGGCGCGGGCGCGCACGGTGACAGCCGCGTGCGGCCGCCTCCGCCGCGGCATCAGTCGGCCTTGCTCAGCTTCAGCGCGTCTTCCAGCAGCAGGAACAGGCGCCGCACCTCGGCGCTCATCAGCGCGAAGCGCGCGTCCAGTTCGGCGCGCACGCCATCCTGGTCGGCATGCTCGAGCTGGTCCAACGCGCCGTCGAGGAACTTCAGCTTGCGGATCACCAGGTCGTCGCCGAGCACGAAGGACACGTGGTCGTCGAGCACCAGTGCCAGCTTGGTCACCTGCTTGCCGGCTTCCAGGTGCTTGTCGATCTCGTCGCAGCGCAGTTCCTGGTGCTGGCACTTGACCACCGCGCCGCCTTCGATCGGGTCCTTCATCTCGCACTCTTCGCCCAGGCTCAGGCCCTCGGGCAGCGGCTCGCCGGCGATCCAGCCGGTGAGGATCGAGCGCGGCGCCACCTCGGCGTTCAGCGGCAGCGCCGGGAAGCTGCCGAGCAGGCCGCGGATCTCCGACATCACGTTCTCGCCGGTCTTGCGGCTGGAGGTGTCCACGGCGACGTAGCCGTGCTGCAGGTCGAGCATGGCGTCGGTGCGCGAGGACTTGACGAAGGCGCGCGGCAACAATTCATGGATCAGGTCGTCCTTGAGCCGCTTGCGTGCGCGGCCGCCGGGGCGCCGGCCTTCCTTCTCCTCGATCTCGGCGACCTTGCGCGCCAGCAGGTCGTTGACCACCGAGCCGGGCAGGATCTTGTCCTCGCCGCCGACGGTCAGCCACAGGAAGTCGGCGATGCGGTGCGACAGCGCCTCCTGCTCGTCGCGGCCGAACGGGGAGATGAAGCCGCGCGAACTCATTTCCAGCGGGCCGACCGACTTGAGCAGGGCCTCCGGCAGGAGCTTTTCGACCTCGGAAAAATCGAGCGTGGTGGGGAAGCGGAACAGGGTCAGATTGCGAAAGAACATCGAGCATCCAGCGGAAGGAAACGGAACGGTCCGGCGGCGTGCGCCGGGGAGCGGCGGCCATTGTCGCATCGTGTCCGCCCGGGTACCGCATCGGGCGGTTCAGCGAGCAGGCTCAGCCCGGCGCGTCGTCCGCCCAGGCGGCAGCCGGGGCGATCGCCGCGCCGCCGAGCGCAGCGAAGTCGAACAGCGCGCGGTCGGCCAGTTGCGCCGGATGCACGTTGCCCAGTGCGCGGGCGATCTGCTCCACCCGCCCTGGATGCTCGCGGTCCCACTGCTGCAGCAGCTGCCCGACCTGGCGGCGCTGCAGCGTCTCCTGGCTGCCGCACAGCGTGCAGGGGATCAGCGGGAAGCCCTGCGCCTGCGCGTAGGCGGCGATGTCGTCCTCGCGCACATAGGCCAGCGGCCGGATCACCACGTGGCGGCCATCGTCGCTGCGCAGCACCGGCGCCATTGCCGCCAGCTTGGCGTGGAAGAACAGGTTCATGAAGAAGGTGGCGACGATGTCGTCGCGGTGGTGGCCCAGCGCGATCTTGGTGAAGCCGTGCTCCGCCGCATAGCGGTACAGCGCGCCACGGCGCAGCCGCGAGCACAGCGAACACAGGGTCTTGCCCTCCGGCACCACCCGGGTGACCACCGAGTAGGTGTCCTGCTCGATCACATGCCAGGGCACGCCGCGCTGGCGCAGGTAGGTCGGCAGCACGTCGGCGGGAAAGCCCGGCTGCTTCTGGTCCAGGTTCACCGCCACCAGCTCGAACGGCACCGGCGCCTTGCGCTGCAGCTGCAGCAGGATGTCCAGCAGGGTGTAGCTGTCCTTGCCGCCGGACAGGCACACCATCACCTTGTCGCCGGCGCCGATCATGCCGAAATCGGCGATGGCCTGGCCGACCTGCCGGCACAGGCGCCTGCCCAGCACCGCGGCGTTGCGGGCGGCAGGCGGTGCGGGATCGGCGAGCGGCTGCAGCGGCGGCAGGGGCAGGGGCGAGGTCATCGGCGGTAGTGTAGTCGGCGCGGCTGGCGCCGTGCCGCGGGGGCGTTGCGGGTCACTCCAATTCCGCCACCTCGACCGTCCCGAACGTGCTGGTCAGGCGGGCGATGACGGTGCCGAGGCAGCGCAGTCCCTCGCTGGTGTTCGCGCAGAAGGACAGGCCGTCCGCGGTGCACCACATAACTGCGTCCGGCATCGGTCGTGCCAGCGCGGCGGCGGCGCCGGCATCGCGCGCGTCCGCATGTTCCACGCCCGGCAGCTGGCCGATGGCATGTCGTGTCTTTGCTGGATCGGCGCCGGCAAACGTCAGGCGATACTCATATCCCATGTGCTGCTCCGATTCGGGGCGTGCCTATGCGGCGTGCGACATCACCGCTTCGCGGGTGCGATGCTCTCGCACAGCCTACATGCCAATTTCGTAGTGCTGATGCTTGGTCGGAATGGGCCTTCGTACGCCGCCGAGTCTTACGCGCCGACGCTAACCGGGTCTTGGGTCAGCGTACCGCTGCGGCGCCGCGCGCGGCTCCACGCCTCCGCTACACGGACGGAAACGCGGCCCGGGGCCCACAAACATCCACACCGACGACAGCGTTATGGCGTCGTCCCCTGGTCCGTCGCAACGGAGATGGATATGTGCGTCATCAGCGCATACAGTTCGGCCACTCGCTGCTCGGAGATGCCTTCACGCTGTTCGACTGCGAGCGGGTGCGCGGTCGGCTCCAATTCGATCCATGGGCGAATGCCCTCGTTGCGCAGATGGACCTGCGTCTTGAGGCCGGCGGTCTCCGGATACGGCGACAGGCGTGTGTTCAGCCAGCCGAAGAACGGCCCCACATGCGCACGCTGCGGCTGATCGAAATAGCGGACCCACTGCAGGTAGCTGGCTTCGCTGAGCGAGACCCACACGCCCCAGGAAAACGGTTCGGCGTGACCATGCACGGGAATCTCGATGCAGCCGCGGACGAAGAAGTGAGCCTCGTCGATCACGCAATCGTCCGAGCCCAGCTCGCAGCGGGTGGCGCGCTGCGCCTCCGGAATCAACGCATAGCTCAGCGGCGACGCTACGCTGAAGCCGGGCATGCCTTCGTGGACCTGATCGCAGGCGCTGCAGGTGAAGCGGAACGTCATGGTTGGGGTCGAGACGGCAAGAGGGCTGGCCAGTGTAGCCGCCTGCGGCATCGCCAGCCCCGGCGCGCGGCAGGTATCCGGCGGCGCTGTTTTTGTCGTCATGCCGTGCCGGGACCGGCCCGCTACACTCGCCACTGGTCACGGACGCAGGGTCGCCCCATGTTCAAGAACCTCATTCCCAAGATCTTCTACGCGCGCATGCAGGACGGGCTGGCCTTCTTCGTCGACGGCCTGGGATTCCAGGTGCTGTACCAGGACGCAACGATGGCGGTGATCGCGCGCGACGGCGCCAAGGCCTATCTGGTGGAGAACGCCGAATGGGCGGCCAAGGACCGGCCGGAACTGGGCATCGAAACCGACAGCATCGACACGATCTATGCCGAGTTGTCCGCACGTGCGCCGCAGTGGCTGCATCCGAATTGCCGTACCGTCGCGCTCAAGCCATGGGGCGCGCGCGAGTTCGCGATGCTGGACCCGACCACGGTCTGCGTGGTGTTCCGCGAGTGGCCGGCGCAGGAGTGAGGGCGCGCGGGTGGACGCCATGTGCGTCCGGTCCGTTCATCGTACCGGCGCATGGTAGACCTCGGACAGGGAGGCCTTGTACTCGGCGATCGGCGGCAGGCCCATCGTCGCGCGGCGCGCATCCAGGCCATCGATGTCCTGGGTCCTGTCCAGGACCATCGTGCCGTCCGGCTCGGTTTTGAACTGCGTACCGTAAAGCTGCGGCTTGCCTTGGTGCAGCAGCACGCGATCCTGCAGCATCGCTACGTCGGAAGGATCCGCTTCCTTTTGCGCCAGGGCGGCCTGCATCAACGCGAGGACCTGCTCCTGGAAGGCGGGGTCCAGGGTGGCGTGCTGGGCGATCAGGAACGCGGCCTTGGATCCGTCTTCGCCCACCGATGTGCGCGTCGGCCATCCCTTCTTCGCCACCATGGTCTTCAGCCAGGCGGTGTTGTCCTGATCCACCGCTACCGTCTGCTGCCATGACGCGGGTGTGTTTTCCTCGTCAATGGCCTTCTGTCGGACGGCCTGATCCTTCTCCACACGCGCCAGTAATGCCTGCCGTAGTGGCTGGTCGAGGCGCGCCTGGCGTGCGGCATCGAGCGTCTCGGCACGGGCGAGCAGCGCTGGCCACGCCGGCGAGGCGCGCAGCCGGTTCAGGCCGGGTCGATCCTTGTGCATCAGTTCCTGCACATCGATGCGGCCTTGCGCCAGTCGCGCGTCGAGCACCGCCACGGCCGCATCCGTTCTCCCGGCAGCGGCCAGGCATTCGACGTAGAACAGATCCCCTCCGCTTGGTAGGCCGGCCGGAGCTGCGTCGATGCGCGCCAAGGTATCGGCACAAGTGCCGTAGTCCTTCGCATCGTAGGCCGCAAGCGCATCATTCAAACGTGCAGGCTCCGCAGCGGAGACCGGCGCCGCGCTCGCGGCCAGCAATGCGACAAACAGCGCGTATCCCTGGCACATATTCGATCCACTCTGGCGTGGCCGCGCGGCGCGCAGCCTGGGCGGACAGTAGCGCAGTCCGGTCTTATCGGCAGCACTCGGTCGCGACTGCGCCTGGGCCGCGGCGGGAGTGTCCCGTCGGGGACTTGGCGGGGCACACTATGCAAATACCGGTTGCTGGTCCCGGCCACGCCGGCCGGTCCGTCCCACATCGCCGCGGGATCGCGCATGCGCAAGAAACAGGATCTGCCGGAAAAGCCCTGCCTGCACTGCGGCCGGCCGTTCCGCTGGCGCAAGAAGTGGGAGAAGGTCTGGGACGAGGTGAAGTACTGCTCCGACCGCTGCCGTGGCGAGCGCAAGCGCGTGCGCGCGCCGGAGGCGCCATGAGCCGGGCCGTGCGCTGGCGCACCGCATGCACGCAGGCGTGCCGCGCTGCATGAGCCCGGTGCCGTCCACCGCCCACACCTTGCGCCTTGTGCTGGGCGACCAGCTCGATCCCGACCATGCCTGGTTCGACGTGTGCGATCCCGGCGTGGTGTATGTGCTCATGGAAGTGCGGCAGGAGACCGACTACGTCCTGCACCATGCGCAGAAGATCCTGGCGGTGTTCGCCGCGATGCGCGACTTTTCCCGGCATCTGCGCAGCGCCGGCCATCGCGTGCGCTACGTGGCGATCGACGACGCGAGCAACCGCCAGTCCATCCCCGCCAATCTCGGTGCGCTGATGGCGCACTACGGTGCGCAGTGCCTGCAGTACCAGGATCCGGACGAATGGCGCCTGGACCAGCAGCTGCGGCAGTGGAGTGCGACGCAGGCCTTCGCCATCGAAACGGTGGACAGTGCGCACTTCTACACCCGCCGCGGTGAACTGGCGGACTTCTTCCGCGGACGCCCGCAGTGGTTGATGGAGCACTTCTACCGGTACATGCGCAAGCGCCACCGGATCCTGCTGGCGGCGGACGGCACGCCCGAGGGTGGGCAGTGGAACTACGACCACGACAATCGCCAGCCCTGGCCCGGCGAACCGGCGGCGCCGCCGGATACGCGCCCGAGCCACGATCACCGCGCGCTATGGGCCAGCATCCAGGCCGCCGGCGTGGACAGTTTCGGCCAGCCGCAGGCAGACGCGCTGCGCTGGCCGTTGAACCGCGCCGAGGCGCTGGCCTGCCTCGACCGGTTCATCGCCGACGGCCTGCCGCACTTCGGCCGCTACGAAGATGCGATGAGCACGCGCAGCCCACGCCTGTTCCATTCGCAGCTCTCCTTCGCCCTGAACACCAAGATGCTGCGGCCGCAGGAACTGGTGCAGCGCGCGTTGGCCGCCTATGCCGCCGGCGCGGCGCCGCTGCCGGCGGTGGAGGGCTTCGTGCGGCAGATCCTGGGCTGGCGCGAGTACGTGCGCGGCATCTACTGGGCGCACATGCCCGGCTATGAAGCGCGCAATGCGCTCGGCCACGACACGCCGCTGCCGGCCTGGTTCTGGACCGGCGACACGCACATGCGCTGCCTGCACCACGCCATCGGCCAGTCCCTGCAGGATGCGTACGCGCACCATATCCAGCGGCTGATGGTGATCGGCAACTTCGCCCTGCTGGCCGGCCTGGACCCGGCGGCGGTACATCGCTGGTACCTGGGCGTCTACATCGACGCGTTCGAATGGGTCGAACTGCCCAACACCGTGGGCATGAGCCAGTTCGCCGACGGCGGCCTGCTCGCGACCAAGCCCTACGTCAGCAGCGCGGCCTACATCGACCGCATGAGCGACTACTGCCAGGGTTGCCGCTACGACCGCAAGCAGAAGACCGGTTCGCATGCGTGTCCGTACAACGCGCTGTACTGGGACTTCTTCGCACGGCACCAGGACACCTTGGGCCGCAATCGCCGCCTGGACATGGTCTACCGCCAGCTGGGCAAGTTGCCGGCCACGCAACTGCAGGCCTTGCGCGCGCACGCGCAGCAGTTGCGCGAACGCCTGGACACGCTGTAGCGCGGGCCACGCGTAGCGAACGCAAGCGCTGCACATGCCCGCATTGCCGGAACGTGTCCTGCGACCCAACCGAATCGTGCAGCGCGCCGCGCATTCGCGCGCTGTCGCATGCGATGCGTCTGCCATCGCGCAATCTGTTACCTGCGTTCCAGTCGATCGCCACGCGCTCAAGCACCCTATGCCGCCGGTCGGCGCAGGCCCGCCGGTTGCACTCGAGGTGTCAGCGACGCGGTGACAGCCGGATGACTGTCGCGCGTCGTGTTGTTTCCCCCGCAACCCTATCGAGCATGATCATGACCACGACGCTCTCCCTCACCACCAGCGCCCGCGCGCTGGGTGTGCTCGCCCTCATGACCACCGCCACCGCGATCGCCGCGGTCCCTGCGGCGCCGCAATGCAGCGTGCCGCAGGCCTGGGCGCAGCCGACCGCGGCCACGGTGGTCGGCACCGGCACGCAGGCCAGTTGCACCGCCAGCGCGCTGGCCGCCGCCGCTGCGCAAGGCGGCTACATCACCTTCAACTGCGGCACCAAGCCGACCAGCATCGCAGTCGACCGTTCGATCGTCATCGCGGCGACGACGCCCACCGTGATCGATGGCCAGGGCAGGATCACCCTGGATGGTCGCCAGTCCGCCCGGATCCTGCTGGTCAACGCCGGCAGCGCGCTGTCTGTGCGCAATCTGAAACTGCAGAACGGCAGTTCGGTGCAGCCGGCATCCAACCAGGCCTACGATCCGGGCACCTGGGGCGGCGGCGCGATCAAGGTCGGCTACCGCGGCAAACTGGAAGTTCTCAACAGCCAGTTCCTGGCCAACCGCAGCAGCATCGGCGGCGGCGCCATCTTCGCCGGCAGCGACGCCGAGGTGACCATCGTTCGCAGCGGCTTCTACAAGAACACCTCATGGCTCGGCGGCGCGCTGTACACCCAGCTCAGCCGGCTGACCATCGTCGGCTCGGAATTCGCCAACAACCAGGCGATCAATGCCCCGCAAGGGTTCCCCGACGCCGGCAACTTCGGCGGCGGCGGCGCGATCGACACCGACGGCGCGTCGCTGGCCGGCTATCTCAAGGGCGGCGTCGGCAGCGGCGGCACGCTGGCGGTGTGCGGTACCGTGGTCCGCAACAACGTCGCCGCCAACGGGTCCGGCGGCGCCACGCTGTGGGCGTACGCGCCTGACACCATCGACGTGAAGTATTCGACCTTCGCCAACAACGTCGCCACCGGTGGCCCAGGCGGCGGCGCCCGCATCAGCATGGGCTTCACCGACACCTCGCATGCCGGCACCACCATCACCACGCCGGGCACCATCCGCGTCGCCGAGACCAGCTTCCTGTCCAACAAGGCTGAACAGGGCAACGCCGGCGCGCTGTACCTGGATTGCTACGGCGCCTGCGACGTCAGCAACAGCACCTTCTACGGCAACACGGCCAAGGGCGTGGGCGCGGCCATCCAGCATGTCGGCTGGCAGCCGGCCAATGGCGACCAGGGCAGCCCCAGCGTGCGCTTCAACAACGTCACCTTCGCCGAGAACACGCCGTGGGTGACGCTGTTCGGCGACAGGTTCGACCTCCGCAACAGCATCCTGTACTCCAAGACCGAGCGCGTGTTCTGCAACAACCAGGGCAACACCGGCAACAATCTCATCGAGTACTCGGCCAAGGGCGCGGTCTGGCCGAACGCCTGCCTGGCAACGGGCACCGTGAAAGCGGCCGATCCGCTGCTGTCGGCCCCCGCGAACAATGGCGGGCCGACACTGACCCAACTGCCCGCGGCCAACAGCCCCGCGCTGAACGCCGGCAGCGGCTGCGCCGCCATCGACCAGCGCGGCAATCCGCGCAATACCACCGTGTGCGATCTCGGCGCGGTGGAGATCAAGTAGGCCGATTCACGGTCATGACGTGCATGGCACCGCGCGGTCGCGCCGGCGTGGCCGGTGCGACTGCGCGTCTGTCGCCGGGATGAAAAGAGCGTGCGGCAACGTCGCTTCCCGCACTGATGTGCTGATCCGGCAATGCGCCACCGGGCGGCGCGACGGTGCCGCCGTGCCGCACCGCGCTGGTGTCGGCTCGCAGACCAGTCCGCGCCGCATGCGGCCGCCACGTCGAGCGATCGCGCCGCAACCGTGCGCTCGGCTTGCGCCGCAGCTTGTCCGGTGCGGCCGACGACGTGTGCCAGGTGGCGGCCGGCGCCGCGCGGACCTCGCCATTGCAGGCATGACGCGCGTTGCGGTGCATGCCAACAACGCCGTTCGAGCCTGCGCACGCGCTGCGGACGATACGGTGGCGTATCTGCTTTCCTGGGCATCGGCGGTGCCGCGCGATGGCGCGGCGCCGGCGACGTCTGCGCCTGCGAATGTCCGGATTTGGGACCTGGGTCGTTCGCTGGGGGTCAAGTTCGCGATGCAGATACCGATAGAGGTACCCCCCCTCGCGAGTCCCCCCGATGCATTTCTTCCACTCCTTCAAGGTGAGTCAGCGCCTTGCGCTGTCGTTCGGCCTGCTGATCGTGCTGCTTGGCGCGTCCTCCACCTTGGCGCTCTACCAGTTCCACAACGTGCGCCAGGCGGTCGACAAGATCGTCCACGAGAACAATCTGAAGACCGAACTGCTGTACACCATGCTGCGCAACAATATGAGCGCGGAGCGTTATCTGCGCGACATGATGCTGTCGCCGGCCGACAAGCGCCCGGCGCTCGCCGCCAAGATCCAGGAGATCCGCGTCGACAACGATCGCCGTCGCAAGGCGCTGGACGCCCTGCCCGGCACGCCGGCAGGGTTGGCCATGCGCAAGGAGATCCATGACGCGCAGGCGGCTGCACGGTCGGTCAACAGCCGGGTGCTGGCGCTGGCCAGTTCCGGCGAGATCGAGGCGGCCAGGCAACTGCTGTACGGCGATGCCGCGCCGTTGCTGGCGCGGCGCGTGCAGGTGATCCAGAACGCGGTCGATCTGCAGATCCGGCAGAACGCGCTCAGTTCCGACGAGATCCAGGCGGCCCTGCTGTTCAGCAATCGTGCCTTGATCGGGTTCGGCCTGCTGGCGGCGGTGCTCGGCGCGATCTTGAGCGTGCTGATCACCCGCAGCCTGGCCGGGCCGCTCGGGCGCGCGACGGAGATCGCCGAATCCATCGCCCAGGGCCGGCTGGACCATCGGATCCCGCCGCAGCCCAAGGACGAGACCGGCCGTCTGCTGACCAGCATGGACCGCATGCAGGCGCAGTTGCAGGCGGTGATGGCGGCGCAGTCGCAGGTGGCCAGGCACCACGAGCACGGCGACGTCAGCCAGCGCATGGACGAGCACGCGTTTCCCGGCGAGTACGGGCGCATGGTGCGGGAGAGCAATGCGTTGCTCGACATGCACGTGAGCCTCCAGCAGCGCCTGCTCGAGATCATGGGACGCTACGCGATCGGCGACCTGTCGCAGGACATGGATCGCCTGCCCGGCGAGCAGGCCGCGCTCACCGAGACCATGGACCAGGTCAAGCGCAATCTGTCGGCGATGAACGCCGAGATCGGGCGGCTGGTCGACGCCGCGGCCGCCGGCGACTTCGCCGTGCGCGGCGACACCGCGCGCTTCCAGTACGACTTCCGCGACATGGTCGAGGGGTTGAACCAGTTGATGGCGACCACCGACGGCAATCTGCAGGCGCTGTCCAGTCTGCTGCAGGACATCGCCAGCGGCGACCTGACCACGCGCATGGAGGGGCAGTTCCAGGGCGTGTTCGCGCAGATGCGCGAGGATGCCGATGCTACCGTGGCCCAGTTGACCGGGATCGTTGGCCGCATCCAGCATGCGGCCGGGCAGATCACCGGCGCCGCCGGCGAGATCGCCGCCGGCAACGCCGATCTGTCGCGTCGTACCGAGCAGCAGGCCGCCAGCCTGGAGGAAACCGCCGCCTCGATGGAGGAGCTGACCTCCACCGTGCGCCAGAACGCCGAACGCGCCAGCCAGGCCAATCAGTTGGCCATCGGCGCGACCGCGGTGGCGTCGCAAGGCGGCGCGGTGGTGGCCCAGGTCATCGACACGATGAACGGCATCCAGACCTCGTCCAGGCGGATCGCCGACATCATCAGCGTGATCGACGGCATCGCCTTCCAGACCAACATTCTCGCGCTCAACGCCGCGGTGGAAGCCGCGCGCGCCGGCGAGCAGGG
Organism: Xanthomonas indica; assembly: GCF_040529045.1. Classification (NCBI taxonomy): domain Bacteria; kingdom Pseudomonadati; phylum Pseudomonadota; class Gammaproteobacteria; order Lysobacterales; family Lysobacteraceae; genus Xanthomonas; species Xanthomonas indica. The sequence goes on from NZ_CP131914.1 coordinate 762,551, forward strand.
CCGCGGGTTTGCGGTGGTCGCCAGCGAAGTGCGGGTGCTGGCGCAGCGCTCGGCCGAAGCCGCCAAGGAGATCAAGCAGCTGATCGACGACTCGGTGAGCAAGGTGGACGCAGGCTCGCTGCTGGTCAACAGCGCCGGCAGCACCATGCACGAGATCGTCGCCAGCGTGCAGCGCGTGACCGACTTCATGACCGAGATCTCGGCCGCGTCGCAGGAGCAGTCGAGCGGCATCGAACAGGTCACCCAGACCATCACCCACATGGATCAGGCCACCCAGCAGAACGCTGCCCTGGTGGAAGAAGCCGCGGCGGCGGCCCAGGCGATGGAGGAGCAGGCCATCCAGCTCGGCGAGGCGGTGACGCTGTTCCGCGTGGCCGGCAGCACCGGCGACATGCCGGCGCGGAGCCAGGCCAAGCCCTTGGGCGCGGCCGCTCCCTCGAGCGCCAGGCGTGGTCTGCAGCGGGTGGCGGCGCCGTTGCTGGTCGAATGCGCCGGCTAGGGATGCCGAGACGGCGCGCTGCGGACCGCAGCGCGCACGCCACGCCTCCTCCCTGGTAAGGCGTGGCGCGCGTTCGCGCAGCGCGGCCGACAGTCGCGGATGGTGTTCCATGGCAACCGCCGGTGTCCGTCGGGTCCTGGCCACCTGCAGCGACGGATGACGTGTGGAATCATGGACGGTCCGAACGCCCGCAGGATCTGCCATGAACGAATCCGACGCCTACGTGTCCGACGCGATCCGCAAATGGGTCTGGTCCGGGTTCTACTCCCAGGACGAGATCCAGGAGATGATCGAGGACGTCCTGGAAGACGACGGCGACGAGGCGATGCTGCGCGCCTCGGTCGCCAGCCAATGGCAGGCCAAGCAGCAGGCGGAGCAGACCTGGCCGGCGCAGACCGATTGCGACCGGCTCGAGGCGCTGTTCGAGCGGCTGCACGAGGACGGCATTTGTGCGCTCGCCAATGCCGGCTACACCATGTCCGACGGCCACGTCGACGTGAACCAGGCAGTGGCCGACGCGCCGGACCGGCGCTACCACGGCTACTGCTTCTATCACGGCCAGGACATGGAGCGGGCGATCGACGGCGGCGGGCTGATGCTGGCATTCGGCGATCTGGACGGGCGCGAGGACGCAGACCTGGCGGTCGGCCAACAGGTGGCCGCGGCGTTGCGTGAGGCAGGCTTCACCGTGGACTGGGATGGCACGCCGCGCAAGCGCATCGACCTGCCCGGCTTCGTCTGGCAGCGCCGCGCCGATTGGGATTGATGCGGCGCCATCGCATGCGCCGCGGCCGGCTGCCAGATGCCGATGCGCTGGCTACAATCGCAGGCTCATGCCTGGCTGCGATCACATGCGCGGAAGGCGTTTGACGGAGAAGCGTTTCATGGAGCGGATGTTTCATCGCAATGGCCGCCGGTCGCGGCGCGCAGCCGGCATGCGCCCGGCGCTGCGCGCGGCCCTGCTGCTGGCCACTGCGCTGCTGGCCGCGTGTGCCGGCGCGCATTCCTCTTCCCCCTCGATCACCCCTGCACACACGGAGCGGACCATGTCGGAGATGACGCCAGAGCACCTGGCACAAGGCGTAGTACGGTTGATCCTGGCGATCGGCGGCAAGCAGGATCTGGTCGCCTCCCGGGTTGCCGCGCAAACCGGCGTGCAGGTCGAGGACGAGGGCGGGCATGCGTTCAGCGCGTCCGGCACGCTGGCCGGCGGTGGCGGCTACACGCTGGAATCGGTCGCCGATGCCGACGATGCGCCGCCGTCGCGGCTGGACCTGCGCTTCACGCCCGCGCCGGGCGCGGCGCCGGCGCAGTGCACGCAATCGCTGGCCGGGTATCGCCAGGCGCTGGTCGCCGCCGGTTTCGTGCCGCGCTGGATCGCGCCGCCGCGCCCCGGCAGCGCCGGCCGCTGGCACTTCGAACGCGGCGCGGTCGCCGTGTACGCCTTCGTCGGTAAGGACGCCGGCGAACACGATGCGCAGGCGTGCGTGGAGATGCTGCAGATCCTGGTCGACGCATAAGGAGCGCGGAGATGGCACACGACGACGAACGCCTGAAGGGCATGGTCGACACCTTCGCGCAGGCGCATCCGAAAGAAGGCCAGGCGCTGCGGCAGATGCTGGACAACACGCCGGAGCTTCGCTCGCGCGTGGAGCAGGCGATCGGGCAACAGCAGCTGTCCGGCTTCGCGCCCAGTCCCGAGGCGGGCACCGGGTCGTACAGCCCGCGCACGGGGCAGATCGAGCTGCCCATGGATGTGTTGGCAACGGCGAAGATGCATTCCCCGCTCGACGATTCGGCCAACACCGCGCGCATCGTGCTGGGCCACGAGATCGGCCATGCCATCAACAAGACGGCCATCGACCGCAGCAATGCGGCGTTCGCCGCCAAGATCGACGGCATCGCCGCCTCGCCCTCGCCGCATGACTACACCGCTGCGCTCAAGGCCTATGGGCAGGAACAGCGTACGCGCGAGGCCAAGGACGAGATCGCTGGGGTCAACACGCTGGCCGACTACGTCACCCGCAACAACCCCAAGGCCACGCTCAAGGACCTGTACAACGCCAGCACCGAGATGGCGAGCTACATCGACAAGCAGGGCGTGGGCAGCAAGGCCACCTATACCGCCAGGGACGGGCTGAGCTTCGGCAAGGATCTGAAGATCGACGCCGACAATCCGCGCAACGTGGAGGCGATGGGCAAGCTGTTCTACGACGCGCGCGGCTACCCGCAGCACTATGGCGAGCGCGCGCTGGCGCAGATCGCCAATGCCGAGGACCGGGCGCAGGCGCAGCACCCCGAGCGCACGCCGCCGGCGGTGCATGCCGACCTCAAGGCGGTCGGCATCGATGCCGCGCAGGTGCCGCGCGATCTGCTGCCGGCAGGATTCCGCGACGGTCCCGCGCCGACACCGAAGTCCGAGCCGCAGGCGCAGCCGCCCGCGCCGCGTGCCGGCGAGCCCGCCGCCGCGCCGGGTGGCGCCGACCGCGCCCTGCACGACCGGGTGCGCACCGGCGTGGCCCAGGCCGAACAGGCGATCGGCAAGGGCTGGGACGACAACAGCGAGCGCATGACCGCCAGCCTGACCCTGTTGGCCAGGCAGAACGGCTTCAGCGAGCGCGACCAGCTGTCGGTCGGCTTCAACCGACCCACCGCCTCCCATCAGGGCGGCGAACTGGCGTTCGTGTACCGCAGCGGCGGCGATGTCTCCCCCGATCCCTACGCCAATCGTGCGCACATGCCGACCAGCGAGGCGATCGCGCGGCCGGCGCAGGAGACCTACCAGCAGCTGCAGCAACTGGGGGCGCAGCAGGGGCAGGCGCAACGCCAGGCGCAGGCGCAGGAACAGGCGCTGCAGGCGTCGCAACAGGGCCCGACGCGGAACGACCCGCCGCAGGTGCTGAGCCGCTGAGTGCAGCGGGGGCGCCGGCCCGCGCCATGGTCGCCTGACGCTGCGGCCATGCACGCGGTGCGCGCCGCCTCCTGTCTGGTCCGGAGTGCGGCGCCAAGGCGCGCGGCTGCGCGCCAGGATTACGGCTGCCAGACCAGGTTCTGGGTCTTCGGATCGGCGGTGAGCTTGTCGACCTTGCCGCTACCGTCGAAGGACACCTGGAACTCGTTGAAGCTGTCGAGCCAGTAGCGCCACAGCGGCGCGTCCAGGCTCGGGTTCTCGCTGCTGATCGGATAGCCGATCGCCATCAGCACCTGCTCGCGGGTCATGCCCTGGGTCACGCGGTTGGCGGCGATCGCCTCGCGGATCTTCGGCGGGTAGGCCGCCAGCTTCAGCTTGGGATCCTGCGCGACCACGTAGCGCTGGGCGAAGGCGGCGTTGCCGAGGTCGCGGCTGTAGTCGTTGCCGATCGACTGCTTCTTGCCGTCGATCAGCACATTGACCCGGTAGCGGCCGTAGCCGGTCACCTGCACCGGCGTGCCGGCCGGGATCACCCGCTTGCCGTCTTCGGCGTAATTGCTGTCGCTGATCCAGCTGCCGTCGCTGCGCATGTTGCAGCACAGGAAGCCGGAGAACGTGGGATCGGCCGCCGCGGCAAGCTGCGGCAGGGCTGCCGCCAGGGCGAGGGCGAGAACGAACGGGGAACGGAACGAACGCATGCTGACTCCTTTCGACGCGGCGATCCTGCCGCGGGTGGCACGAGGGTGGGAGGGTGCCGCCTCCGCCGCGGCTCCCGCGCGCATTGTGCCGGCTGGCCTGCGCCCGGCATAGCGGCGCGGTGCACGGTGACGGCGGACCAGTGGCCTGTGTATGCTCGAACCTCGTGGATACCCTGACGCCCGCCGAGATCTCCCTGCGCATCGACGCCCTGCGTCGCGAGCACCGTGCGCTCGACGAACAGCTGCAGCGCATCCCGGCCAATCTGGACGACGAGCTGGAAGCCAAGCGGCTGAAGAAGCGCAAGCTGCAACTGAAGGACTGCATCATGCGCCTGGAGCATCTGCTGATCCCCGACGAACCGGCGTGAGCGCGGCGACCTTCTTCAGCGTCGGCCATTCCACGCGCAGCCTGGAGACCTTCCTGCAGATCCTGCAGGGCGCCGGCGTCAGCCGCCTGGCCGACGTGCGCGCGTTTCCGTATTCGCGGCGGTTCCCGCAGTTCGACGGCAGCGCGCTGGCGCCGGCGCTGGCCGCCGCCGGCATCGCCTACCGGCATTTCCGCGCCCTGGGCGGGCGCCGCGGCAAGCAGCCGGGCGTCGATCCGCAGCGCAACGGCCACTGGCGCAGCGTCAGTTTCCACAACTACGCCGACTATGCGCTGGGCAGCGAATTCACCGAGGCGCTGACCGAGTTGCAGGCCTTCGGTGACGAAGGCGCGTGCGCCGTGATGTGCGCCGAGGCCTACTGGCGCCAGTGCCATCGCCAGATCATCTGCGACCATCTGCTGCACCAGGGCCACCCGGTGGTGCACCTGATCGACGTCGGCCGCCAGGAACCGGCCGCGCTCAACCCGGCCGCGCGCAGCGACGCGCAGGGCCAGCTGGTCTATCCGCCCGATGCGGCCGAGGCCGGGCCGCGCACCGGCGACCTGTTCGACGCCTGAGTGGCGCCGCCGTGGTCGCAGGGCGCCAGGCTGCCTGGGGCGGCGCCACGTGCCAGGAGTCCGCCGCACATCGCGCTATGCGTTGCGGCGTCAGACTCAATGCTGCGGGACCGACGGCACCGCGACGGCGTTGCTCCGCGGCGTATCGTCGGCGCTGACGAGGACGGTGGCGTTCTGCCCGCTCGCCCCGTCGTGGGTGGCGGCGAGCAGGCGCAGGGGCTGGCCGCGGTAGCGATACTCCAGCGCCTGTTGCAGCGCATCCAGCCGCGTCACCCGCGCGCACAGCGCCTCGGCCTTGCGCTCGATGCCCTTGCTGCGCGCATCCAGCCGCGCCTCGAGGGCGGCATCCATGCGCTCGGCGCGGTCGCCGATGGCATCCGCGCGGCCCGTGACGACCTGCCAGAGCACGTGACGGGTGATGCTGCCCACGAAGCGCTCCGCCTGCGTCTCCACATAGTCCTCGAACCGGTCGTCGAACGCGTCCTGGTCCCAGCGCCCCTTGCCGAGCGTGCCGTCGACGTAGGCGTTGGCGTGCGTGCGCAGGCGTTCGATCTTGCGCGCGTTGCCGGCGCTGCCGGTCAGCATCTCCACGACCGAGCCGAGCACGTCGTAGCTGAGATCGACCACCTCGTGCGAGAGGTCGGCCACCTGCGGCATCAGCGCGCGCGTTTCGCGTTCCATCTCCAGCAGCCGTTGCGCATCGGCGTCCCCGACCTGCTGCACCCGGTGATCCACGCTCAATTCGCCGGCATGGAAGAAGATCTCGCGCGGCCCGTCGCCACCGCTGCGGGTCAGCCAGATGCCGCCGCTGTCGGCCAGCACGTTGAACGGCGTGCTCAGGCCGCACTGGCGCGAGGACACCTGCGGCCGATGGTCGTGCTTGCCGCCGTCATCGTCCTGGTCGGCCCATGCGGGCCCGCTGGAGGCGGCAAACAGCAACAGAGCGAAAAGAGGAACTGTGCGCATCGCCGGAACCCGCAGCAGGGAGTTTCAAGCATGCTCGGGCCGCACCGGCCCACGGTCGCGTGTCGGAAGTCACTATGCCGCGGTGTCACCCGCCGCGCCGCAGTGATAACAGGGCGCCTTTATGCATGGCGCGTCGCCACGCGCCAGAATGCCACCGCGGCACGCCTGGAGGGCGGCAACTGCCGCCTCAATCCTGCGGAACCGGCGGCTCCTCGACCTTGGCCGCTTCCGGGCTGACCCGTTCGATGGTGTGGCGCAACTCGCGGCCAAGGATGAACTTGGCATCCTTCGCCCATGCATCCAGCCGCTCGTCGAACACCAGCTTGCTGTTCTCGTCCGGCCACACCAGCTTCAGCTCGCGCAGTTTCTGGATGAAGCCACGGAACAGGGTCTTGTCGAAGAACTCCGGCGCGGCCGGCGCGTACAGCAGGCTCAGGCGTTGCGCGGCCTGCTGGCACAGGCTCTCCAGTTCGCCGGCACCGAGCTTGCCCGGGCCGTTCTTCACCAGCACCGAGATGGCGATGTAGTAGCGCTCGAATGCCTGTTGCAGCGAGTGGCCGATGGCGCGCAGGCGGAACACCTCGTCGGTCTGCCCGGTGTTGCGCGCCAGCACGCTGCCGTCGTCCTCGTTGAGCTGCAGCAGCAGGCCTTCGCGCACGAACACCTCGATGGTGCGTTCGATGCGCTCGGCGAACTGGTCCTCGCTCCACGGCAGGAACAGTTCCGCCTGCAGGAACGGGTACACGGTGCGGCCCAGCCGCAGCAGGCCGGTGCGGCTCATGCGACGGTTGTTCTGGAAGCAGCACGCCACCCACGAGGAGGCGGTGAATAGGTGCAGCACGTTGTTGCGGAAGTAGCTCAGCAACACCGCGTTGTCGCCATTGACGCTGAGCACGTCGCCGAGCGGATGCGGCGTGCGGGTGAGCACGTTGATCTCTTCGGCGTGGGCGATGATGCGCTCGGGCGAGTGCGGGGTCACCGTGACCCGGTCCGAGTACGGCAGTTCCGCCAGCAGCTTCTTGCACAGTTCGATCTGCGCGATCAGGTCGGCCTCGCCCATGGCGTGCTTGGGCGTGGACAGCAGCGCCAGCGCCAGCAGGTTGACCGGATTGACGTCGGCGGCAGCGTTGATGTGGACCTGGATCTGCTGCGCCAACGCATCGACGGTGCCGCTCAGCCAGGCCGGCTTCTCGTCCTCGCCCAGCGGCCGGCCATCCCACTCCGGCGCGCGCTGCGCCAGCATCTGGCTCAGCGCGATCGGCTCGCCGAAGTTCACCACCACCTGGCCGTAGTTCTGCTTGAGCACCTTGGGGATGCCCCACAGCAGCGCCCAGATGGATTCCTTTTCCTTGGGCCGGCCGCTGAGCTCGTCGAGGTAGCTGTTGCCTTCCATCAGCTTCTCGTAGCCGACGTAGATCGGCTGGAACAGCACCGGCTTGCGCGGCTGGCGCAGGAACGCGCGCAGGGTCATCGCGATCATGCCGCCCTTGGGCTGCAGCAGCCGGCCGGTGCGCGAGCGTCCGCCTTCGACGAAGTACTCGATCGAGTAGCCGCCGGCCACCAGTTGCGCCACGTACTCGCTGAGCACCGCCGAGTACAGCGCGTTGCCCTTGATCGAGCGGCGGATGAAGAATGCGCCGCCCTTGCGCAGCAGGGTGCCGACCACCGGCAGGTTGAGGTTGATGCCGGCCACGATGTGCGGCGGCACGATGCCGCGTTCGTACAGCAGGTAGGACAGCAGCAGGTAGTCCATGTGGCTGCGGTGGCTGGGCACGTAGATCACTTCGTGCCCGGGCGCGGCGTCCTTGAGCTTGTCCAGGTGGTGGACCAGCACACCGGCGTAGATGCGGTTCCAGACGTGGGTGAGCAGGAAGCTGGCCGAGCGCACCACCGGGCTGGAATAGTCGGCGGCGATCTCCCAGGCGTAGGCATGCGCCTTGCGCCAGGCGTCCACCGGCTTGCTGTTGTCGCGCTTGGCCTGCGCGGCGATCGCCTCGCGCACCGGCTCGGCGGCCAGCACCTGGTCCACCAGCAGGCGCCGGGTCGACAGGTCGGGGCCGATCACCGCCTCGCGGATGCGCCGGAAGTGGGTGCGCAGCACGCGCTGCAGCTTGCGCACGGTGCGCTCGGGCGGCAGCCCTTCCTCCACCGTCTGCCGCATCGACACCGGCGGGGCGAAGCGCACGATGGTGCTGCGGCCGTTGAGCAGCACGCCGAGCAGGCGCCGGAAGCTGCCCACCAGCGCCCAGTTTTCCGAGAACAGCACGGCGAACCAGCCGCTCTGCTTGTCCGGGGCGCGGCCGACGAAGATGGATACCGGCACCAGGTGGATGTCCAGGTCCGGGCGCAGGCGGTGCGCCTGCAGCAGCTTGGCCAGCGAGTCGGAGTGGGTCTTGGCGCCGCGCTGCTCCGGCAGCAGCGCATGGTTGCTGCTGCGCCGGGACAGCGCCAGGTAGGCGCGCTTGCGGCCCAGCGGGTCGCCGGGCAGCGGCACCAGCGGCGAGGGCAGGCCGGACTCGCGGCAGGCCTTGTCCAGGATCAGCGCGTTGGACAGGCCATAGTCCTCCAGCACGTACACCACCGGGCGCCCGTCGTTGTACTGGCCGGGCTCGGCCGGTTCGATCTTCAGGCCCAGCCAGGGATCGGCCAGGCGGCCGAGCAGGCGCGCCCACAGCGGCCCCTTGGCCTGCCGCGCGGTGGTCGCCGCCACCGGCAGGGAGGAGGGGGCGGTGGAGGAAGAGGCAGCGCCGGGGTCGGCCGGGGAGGCGTCGGCGGGCGCAGGTGCCGCGTCGGCCGCGCGTGCGGCCGCGGCGTCGTCGGGGAACGGGAGGGGATTTTGTTCTGGCATCGGGGCCATTATCGCTTAGCCGGCGGGGCGGGGTCGGCGGCGGGTGCCGCGGCCGGGGCGGGGGGGCTGGCGCTGGCCGCCAGCAGTGCATCCACCTCGCGGAGGGTGTCGCGCAGATACCAGTGCCCGTCGCGGCGCACCAGCACCGCGGTGGTGTCGATCTGTTCGCCGTCCAGCGGGTACTGGATGCGCACCACGGCCTGGTCGCCCTGCTGGTTGACCAGGCCGGTGCGCAGCGCGCCGGCGCTGGCGTCCAGGTCCAGGCCATAGTCGGCCAGCACCGCCTTGAGATCGGCCAGGAACGGGCCCAGCCGGCGCAGGCTCTCGTCCATGCCCAGTTTGCGCAGGTCGGCATCGCTGCGCACACCGGTCCGGCGCGCGCCCGCGCACAGCCGCGCGATCGCCGCCTGGGCGCGCTTGCGCTCGGACAACGGCGCGCGCGCGGCCCAGGCACTCAGCGCTTGCACCAGCTGCACGTAGTGGCCACGCTGCTCGGGCGTGTAGTGGCCCTGGTTGCGCAGGAACTGCACGCCGAACAGGCCCAGCGAGTGCGCCGCCTGCTTCAGGCTCGCCGCCTGGCCGCCGAACTGCGCGTCGAAGGCGCGTTGCAGCTGGCGCTCGGCATCCGGCGCGGCGAGGGTGTCGAGCACCTCGGGCAGGCGTTCGGCCAGCGGCAGTTCGGTCAACGGCCAGCGGCTGCGGTCCTCGTTCCAGGCCTGCTGCAGGCGCTGGTACTGGGCCGGCGGCACCGCGGCCTGGGCGTAACCGAGCAGGTCGTTGCGCTGCAGCGCGTGTGCCAGCGTGCGCACCGCCGCGGCCGGCTCGGCGCTGGCGCCGGGCAGTTCGGCGGGCGTGCGCTTGCATCCGCCCATGGTCAGGGCGAGCATCGCCAACAGCAGGACGCACAGGGCGCGTAAGGAGATGACCCGGGTCGGGCAGGACGACATACGGTACGGGCTCGTTCCCCAAAACGTTCCGCATCTTGCTGGGCGCGGGCGATTCCGGCAAGCCGGGCGGGGCGGCGGCGTGGGGCGACCCGGCAGCGACCTGGGGGCGGCGGCTGTCGTGGCAGGACATTTCATGACCCGGCCTGGGGCCGTCGGGACAGGCATGTCGGCGTATCGCCAGACGTGCCGGGGGATTGCACATGTTGCAACGCATCATGTAACCGCTTGCAGTTGCTGCTAACGTCCGCCCACCTCGATTGAGGCGGTGCTGGCCGGGGGACCCAGTGCGATATTCGTCAGAGATCATCCGAGTGCTCGGTCACGGTGGCGCGCGCCGCTGCGCCTGGGTGTTGTCTGCAGTCCTGTGCGGACTTGCGATGACGGCCCCGGTGCAGGCGCAGGACGGCCGCCTGCCGCCGCGTGCGCAATGGCAGGCGTCCAGTTCCTCCAAGCAGGTCAAGGCGCAGGCGATCGGCTATCTGATCGACGGCGACGCCAGCACCCGCACTGCCGGCGCCTTCAGTCCCGGCCACTGGTTCCAGATCGATCTGGGCCGCGCCGCGCAGGTCGGCGGCGTGCGCCTGCAGTGGGACACCTCCAATCCGGAGGGCTTTCTGCTGCAGACCTCGCGCGATGGCCAGCGCTGGGACACGGTCTACACCATGACCGATTCGCTGGGCGGCATCGAGACCGTCTTCTTCGCCCCGCACCTGGCCCGCTACCTGCGCCTGGCCGCGCCCGAACGCAGCGCCGACTGGGGCGTGTCGATCTACGAGATGCAGCCGCTGGGCGCCGACGCGGCGCAGTTGCGTGGCGTGTCCGCGGCCGACGCCGCGGCGCTGTGGCAGGGTGGTACTGCGGTGGCGATGCCGGGCAAGGGCATGCAGGCGCGGCAACTGGACATCGCCTTCCCGCGCGCGTTCGACAGCGCCGGCATGATCGTCGAGTTCGCCGGCGCGCATGGCGCGGCGCAATTGCAGGCGCAGGATGCCGCAGGCCGCTGGCGGACGCTGGCCGACGACCCGCAGGCCGGCGACAGCGACAGCGCCTACCTGGCCGGCACGGCGCCGCTGCCGGTGCGCGCGCTGCGCCTGCGCGTCGACGCTGCGCCCGGTGGCGTCGCGCCGACCCTGGCGCGCCTGCGTCTGCTCGGGCCGAAGGCGGTGATGACGCCGATGAAGCGCTACCAGGTCGCCGCGCAGCGCGGCGCCACGCGCGCGCTGTTCCCGGCCTCGCTGCACATGCAGCAGACCTACTGGACCGCGGTCGGCATCCACGCCGGCCGGCAGAAATCGATCTTCGACGAATACGGCAACCTGGAAGCGTGGAAGGGCGCGCCGCTGGTGCAGCCGCTGTGGCGAGACGCCTCCGGCACCGCCGCCGGCGCCGACGGCCATGCGCTGGCCCACGCCCTGCGCGACGGCTGGAAGCCGATGCCGTCGGTGCGCTGGTCGCCGCAGCCGGGGCTGGAACTGCGCAGCGAGACCTTCGCGATCGAACGCGACGGCCAGCCGGTGACGCTGCTGCGCCATCGCCTGCGCAACACCGGTACCGCCCCGGTCAGCGGCACCCTGTCGCTGCTGGTGCGGCCGATGCAGATGAATCCGCCGTGGCAGAACGGCGGCCTGTCGCCGATCCACGCGATTGCCGTCGACGGCGGCACCGTGCAGGTCAACGGCCGCGTGCTGTTGACCTCGCTGAGCGCGCCCAGCGCCGGCGGGGCCGAGGCGTTCGGCGCGAACGGCGCCACCGAGATCACCCGCCATGTCGCCGCCGGCACGCTGCCGACGCAGCGCCAGGCGCACGACGCCGACGGCCTGGCCGCGGCGATGCTGACCTACACCGTGCGCCTGGCGCCGGGCGCGCAGCAGGACGTGGTGCTGGCGTTCCCGCTGGGGACCGCCAGCGCCGACGCCCAGGGTCGCCTGCCGCCGGCGCCGCCGCTGGACCGCGATGCCTTGCTCGCCGCCGGCCGCGGCGATGCGGGCCGCAGCTTCGAGGCGCTGGCCGAGCAGGTCTCCGCGGATTGGCAGCAGCGCCTGGGCAATGTCGGCCTGCGTCTGCCCGACGCCAGCCTGGTGGACATGCTGCGCGCGCAGGCCGCGTACATGCTGATCAACCAGACCGGCCCGGCGATGCAGCCGGGGCCGCGCAACTACAACCGCTCCTTCATCCGCGACGGCATGGCCACCTCGGCGATCCTGCTGCGCATGGGCCAGGCGCAGGTCGCGCGCGACTACCTGCAGTGGTACAGCGACCACGCGGTGCACCCGAACGGGTTGGTCTCGCCGATCCTCAACGACGACGGCAGCGTCAACGACGGTTTCGGCTCGGACCTGGAGTACGACAGCCAGGGCGAGTACATCGCCCTGGTCGCCGACGTGGCGCGGCTGGACGGCGGCCCGGAGAGCGTGCGCGCCTACTTGCCCAAGGTGAAGCTGGCGATGCAGTTCCTGCAGACGTCGCGCGAGCGCACCCTGGTGCCCGGCTACATGGCCGAGCAGCCGGCGCCGGAACGCTTCCGCGGCATCCTCGCCCCGTCGATCAGCCACGAAGGCTATTCAAGTCCCACCCACAGCTACTGGGACGACTACTGGGCGTTGAAGGGCTGGCACGACGGTGCCTGGTTGGCCGAATCGCTGGGCGATGCCGCCACCGCGGCCTGGGCGCGCGAACAGTACGCCGCGCTGCGCACCTCGCTGGCCGCCTCGATCCGCGCCACCATGGCGTGGAAGGGCGCGGACTACATTCCGGCCGCGGCCGACCTGGGCGACGGCGATCCGACCAGCGTCTCCATCGCGCTGGATCCCACCGGCCAGCAGGACCTGCTGCCGGAGGCCGCGCTGCGCACCACCTTCGCCCGTTACCTGGAAGACGTGCGCAAGCGCAAGCAGCCCAACGCGCTGTGGGCCTACACCCCGTACGAGATGCGCAACGTGCTGACCTACGTGCATCTGGACCAGCCGCAGGTGGCCGACGAACTGCTGCAGGACCTGCTGCGCGACCGCCGCCCGTTCGAATGGCAGGTGCTGGCCGAGGTGGTGCAGTCGCGACTGCGCTTCCCGCGCTACCTGGGCGACATGCCGCATACCTGGATCGGTGCCGAGTACGCGCGCACCCTGTTCGGCATGCTCATGCACGAGGGCGACGACGCGCTGGTGCTGCTGCCCGGCGTGCCGCCGGCCTGGTTGGCCGACGACGGCCTGGCCGTACAGCGCCTGCCCACCGCCTACGGCACCCTCGGCCTGCGCGCGCGCCAGCGCGACGGGCGGCTGCGCGTCGAACTCGACAGCGGCCTGCGCTCCGGCACCGCCGTGCGCGTGGTCTGGCCGACGCGCACGCGGCCGGCCCAGGTGCGCGTGGACGGCCGCCGGATCGCGCAGTACGACGCCGGCGGCGTGACCCTGTCCACCCCGTTCCGGACCCTGGAGGCACGCTGGTGAGCCCGCCCCCCGTCCCGGCGCCGGATCCGCGCGCCAACATCACCATCAAGGACGTGGCGCGGCTGGCCAACGTCTCGGTGGCCACCGTCTCGCGCACCATGAACGGTCACCAGCACGTGGCCGAAACCGTCCGCGCCCGCGTGCTGGAAGCCGCGCGGACCCTGCACTACGTGCCGCACCACGCCGCGCGCAGCCTGAGCAGCCGCCGCACCCACACCATCGGCGTGGTGCTGCCGGACCTGCACGGCGAGTTCTTCTCCGAACTGATCCGCGGCATCGACACGGTGGCGCGCGAGCGCGGCCTGCACCTGCTGGTGTCCAGCTACCACGGTGAACCGGAGCAGCAGCGGCTGGCGGTGCGGCGCATGCCCGGGCGTGTCGACGGCTTGCTGATCATGTCGCCGTCCCTGGCCAGCGATGCCGAGGACCCGGCCGACATGCTCCCCGGCACGCTGCCGGCGGTGCTGATGAACTGCGCCGAGCCCTTGGGCCAGGCGCAGGTGCTCAATGTCGACAACTACGGCGGCGCGCGGGCGATGACCCGCCACCTGCTGGACGTGGGCCATCGCCGCATCGCCTTCATCGCCGGGCCGGACGACAACTTCGACGCGCGCGAGCGCCTGCGCGGCTACCGCGACGAACTGCGCGAGCGCTGCCCGCAGGTGGCGCCGCTGGTGCTGCCCGGCGCCTTCGACGAGGCCTCCGGCTACCGCGCCGGCGAAGCCCTGCTGCAGGGCCAGCGTCCGGACGTGGTGTTCGCCGCCAACGACATGATGGCGCTGGGCTGCCTGTTCGCCTTCACCCATGCCGGGCTGCGCGTGCCCGAGGACATCGCCCTGGCCGGCTTCGACGACGTGCCGATGGCACGTTACGTGCATCCGGCCCTGACGACCATGCGCGTGGACATTGCCGGCTTCGGCGCCCGCGCCATGCAGTTGCTGCTCGCCGCGCTGGAGCCGCACGCCGCTTCGGCGGCGGCGGCAGCGTCGGCCGGCGCGATCGCCCCGCAACTCATCGTTCGTGCTTCCAGTGCCCAGCGAGGGACCGCCATGGACTGACACCGACGCATGCAGCACCGATGTCGTTTTTGCACCACCTAGAAGAACACAACAACGATCCCGTTTACCGCCCTGGGAGGGCTTTTGTCATGAAGAAATCGCGTTCCGCCTCCAACCTGCCCGCACGCAGCCTGCTGTGCTGCGCGCTGGCCACCTGCCTGTTCGCCACGATGCCGGCGATGGCGCAGTCCAGCAGCGCCACCCTGCGCGGCCAAGTCGCCGCCGCCCAGGCCGGCACCGAGGTCACCGTCACCAACATCGCCACCGGCTCGGTGCGCCGCGCGCCCGTCGCCGCCAACGGCAACTACACCGTGGTCGGCCTGCCGCCGGGCACCTACAAGGTCGAGGCCAACGGCGTCACCAAGACCGTGACCCTGCAGGTGGCGTCCTCGTCCACCGTCGATCTCGATGCCGGGACCACGGCCGCCGGCGGCAACGCGACCACGCTGGACACCGTCACCGTCAGCGCGCCGTTGCTGAAGGACGTCAAGACCTCGGAAGTGGGCAACGTGGTGTCGCTGCACCAGATCCAGCAGCTGCCGCAGGCCACCCGCAACTTCCTGGAGTTCGCCGACACCGTGCCGGGCATGGTGTTCCAGATCGACGGCAACGGAAACACCAAGCTGCGCGGCGGTGCATCCAACGCCAGCGCCGGCAACCTGTACATCGACGGCGTCGGCCAGAAGAGCTACGTCAAGGGCGGCGGCATCGCCGGCCAGAGCGACACCCAGGGCAACCCGTTCCCGCAGCTGGCGATCGGCGAGTACAAGGTCATTACCTCCAACTACAAGGCGGAGTACGGCCAGATCAGCGGCGCGGCGATCACCGCGGCCACCAAGTCCGGCACCAACGAGTTCCATGGCGAGGCCTTCTATCGCTACACCGACCAGGATCTACGCGACAAGCGTCCGGACGAGGCGAACGGCAAGATCGATTCGCAGACCAAGGAATACGGCTTCGCGCTGGGCGGCCCGATCATCCAGGACCGCATGCACTTCTTCGTCGCCTACGAAGGCAAGGAGAACGTGGTGCCCAAGAGCGTGCAGGCGGACAACACGGCGCAGCCGTACGTCGGCTTGCTGCCGTCCAATCTGTCGAGCCAGTTCGGCGCGGCCAACATGCCGTTCACCGAGGACCTGTACTTCGGCAAGATCGATTTCGAGCCGACCGACCGCGATCGCATCGAACTGAGCGGCCAGTACCGCGACGAGACCCAGACCGGCAACGTCGGCGGCACCAGCACGCCGGAGCACGGCACCGACAAGATCAACAAGGACAAGCGCGCCAACATCCGTTGGCAGCACAGTGCCGACAATTGGTTCAACGAGTTGATCGTCGGCACCGAAGATTCGGAGAACAACCCGAATCCGAAGAGCATCGGCAACGGCATCGTCTACAAGTACCTGGCTCCCCGCGCCGGCTCCACCGACGTGGACGAGTACACCTTCCTGGAGACCGGCTCCGCCGGCGGTTTGAACGTGCAGCGCAAGAGCCAGAAGGGCTGGTTCCTGCAGAACGACCTGACCTTCACCAGCTTCCAGTGGCACGGCGAGCACACCATCAAGATGGGCGTCAGCTACAAGGACATCAAGCTGACCTCGCAGGATGCGGCCGCGCTCAACCCGCAGTTCAGCTATGCGGTCAACAGCAGTGGCGTGGCCGCCACGCCGTACCGCGTGGACTACGTCGCGCCCTACAACACGCCCGGCCAGAAGGCTACGGTGGAGTCGCCGTCCAAGCAGTACGGCATCTACATCCAGGACGACTGGGCGGCCACCGACAAGCTGATGATCAACGTCGGCGTGCGTTGGGACTACGAAGACAGCCCGGCCTACACCGACTTCGTCACCTCGCAGGCCTTTGTCAATGCGCTGTACTCCGACGATCCGGCCAACCCGGGCCAGCCCTGGGCCAACCGCCTGCTGCCCAGCGGCATCAATGCCGCCGACTACATCAGCACCGGCCGTAACCGCAAGAATTTCAAGGATGGCTGGGCGCCGCGCCTGGGCTTCTCCTACGACTTCTTCGGCGACGAGAGTGCGGTGCTGCACGGCGGTGCTGGCCGCTCCTACGATCGCAATCTGTTCGAACAGCTGGCGCTGGAAACCAGCAAGGCCGCGTTGTCGCCGGTCGCGGTGTACTTCCAGAACCCGGCCACCGGTCAGTGCTACCGCAGCGACCGCGTCTGCACCGCGTGGGATCCGCGCTACCTCAATGGCGTGGATCAGCTGAACACCATCCCCGGCGTCAGTGGCAGCGCCGAGCTGTTCATGTTCAACAACCACCTGAAGACGCCGTACAGCGACCAGTACAGCATCGGCATCACCAATCAGGTCGGTGACTGGCAGACCGACGTCACCTTCCAGCGCATCCTCAGCTACGACGGTTTCGCGATGTCGCTGATCAACCGCTATCCGAACGGCGCCTACTTCCAGAACGGCAGTGCGCCGTGGGGCGAGCCGGTGCCGGGCTACCAGAACACGATCATCGGTATGAACGGCCTGGAGCAGCGCAGCAGCCAGGTGCTGCTGTCGGCCGACAAGCCGTACACCAAGGAATCGGGCTGGGGCCTGACCCTGTCCTACACCCACACCAGCGCGCGTCAGAACCGCAACATCGACGAGCCGTACGCGTTCGACAAGGCGACCATCCACGACTATCCGTTCGTGAAGTCCGATGCCGTGTCGGCGCACCGCTTCGTCGCGTCCGGCTCGATCGATGGCCCGTGGGGCCTGACCTTCGGTGCCAAGGTGGTGCTGGCGACGCCGGAACCGATCAACACCATCGCCTGCTACGGCCACACCGATGCGGACGGCGCGACCTGCCAGCAGGTGGCGGCGGTGCCGCCAGGCAGCGGCAAGTTCCTGGTCGGCGGCAAGATCTGGGGCTACCGTACGGTCGATTTCCAGGCGACCAAGGACTTCACCGTGTACAACGACTTCAAGTTGACCGCACGCGTGAACCTGCTCAATGCCTTCAACTTCAAGAACTACGCGTCGTACTCGTACAACGATTTCGGTTCCGATGGGCGTTTCGATCCGAACATCACCATCAACAAGACCGGCGACATCATGTACGTGCCGCGCACCGTGACCTTCGAGATCGGCGCCAAGTTCTGATCCACGGCATGACCCACGCGCGTGCCCGACCGGCGCGCGTGGGGATTCAACGGACGGGGCCGCGTGGCCCCGTCCGCGTTTGCGGTCGCCTCTTTCCTCGGTACAGGACCACGCACGCATGATCGCCGCCCCTCTCCGCAACCTGGTCATCGTCGGCGGCGGCACCGCCGGCTGGATGGCCGCTGCCGCGCTGGCGCGTGTGCTGGGCCCCGACTACCGCATCACCTTGATCGAGTCCGAGCAGATCGGCATCGTCGGCGTCGGCGAGGCCACCGTGCCGCACATCAAGGCCTTCAACAATCTGCTCGGCATCAACGAGGCCGAGTTCGTGCGCCACACCCAGGGCAGCTTCAAGCTCGGCATCGAGTTCGCCGACTGGCAACGCCCCGGCACGTCCTACGTGCACGGCTTCGGCACCGAGATCGGGCATCCGCTCGGGCTGCTGCCGTTCCAGCAGTACTGGTTCAAGCAGGCGCTGGCCGGCAAGGCGAAGCCGCTGGGCGCCTATACGCTCAACACCGTCGCCGCCAAGCGCGACCGGTTCATGACCTCGGCCACGGATGTGCCGCCAAATTCCCCGCTGGCCAACATCGCCTACGCCTACCATTTCGATGCGGCACTGTATGCGGGCTTCCTGCGCCGCTACGCCGAACAGCGCGGGGTGACCCGGCGCGAGGGCATCGTCGAGGAGGTGCAATTGCATCCCGAATCCGGCGACGTGCTTTCGGTGCGCCTGGCGTCGGGCGACACGATCGCCGGCGACCTGTTCATCGATTGCTCCGGCTTCCGCGGTCTGCTGATCGAGCAGGCGCTGCACACCGGCTACCACGATTTCAGCCATTGGCTGCCGTGCGATCGCGCGCTGGCGGTGCCTTGCGCCAAGATCGGTCCGCCCACGCCCTACACCCGCGCCACCGCGCGCGCGGCCGGCTGGCAGTGGCGCATTCCGCTGCAGCACCGCACCGGCAACGGCTATGTGTACTGCAGCGCGCACATCAGCGACGACGAGGCCGCGGCTACGCTGCTGGCCAACCTCGACGGCCCGGCCCTGGCCGATCCGCGCCCGCTGCGCTTCGTCACCGGCCGCCGCAAGCAGGTGTGGAACCGCAACGTGGTCGCGCTGGGCCTGGCCAGCGGCTTCATGGAACCGCTGGAATCGACCAGCATCCACCTGATCCAGTCCGGCATTTCCAAGCTGCTGGAACTGTTCCCGCGCGAGGGCATCAGCCCGGTGCTGGTGCGGCGCTACAACGAGCGCATCGCGTTCGAATTCGACCGCATCCGCGACTTCCTGCTGCTGCACTACCACGCCACCGAACGCGACGACAGCGCGTTCTGGCGGCACTGCCGCAGCATGCCGATCACCCCGGAACTGCAGGAGACGCTGGGGCTGTTCCGCGACAGCGGCCGCTTCTACCGCAACGGCGACGAGATGTTCGCCGAGATCAGCTGGGTGCAGGTGATGGTCGGGCAGGGCATCCTACCGCGTGCCTACCACCCGCTGGTGGACCAGGTGCCGCAGGCCGACCTGGAGCGCTTCATGGCCAGCGTCGAGCAGACCATCGGCCATTGCGCCGACGCGATGCCGCCGCACCAGGCCTTCATCGACCGCTACTGCGCGGCCAAGCCTGCGTAAGCACTGCCCGCGCTGCGCGGACAAAAAAAGAGGCCACGCGCACCAGGCGCGGGCCTCTCCAAATCCGACCGAAGCCGGAGAACGGTGTTGGCACATCTCCGGCAAGGCCGGACGCTGGGCATGCTACCGGCACGCCGAAGCTAATGCAATGGTTTAATAATCTACGTCTAAGCCATTGATTTTAAATTCAATGGCCGGTGCGGCCAGCCAGCGTCGCGGCGATTTCCTGCTGGATCGCCTCGGCCGCGGCACGCGGGTCGGCGGCCTGGCGGATCGGCCGGCCGACCACGATCGCATCGGCGCCGTCGGCGAAGGCCTGGGCCACGCCCACCGTGCGCTGCTGGTCATCGCCGACCGGACCGTCCGGGCGGATGCCCGGGCAGACGATGGAGAAGCCGGCGCCGGTGGCGCGGCGGATCGGTGCGGCTTCCTGGCCGGAGGCGATCACGCCGTCGATGCCGGCTGCCTGCGCGGCCAGCGCACGTTCCACCACCACGTCTTCGGGCGCGCGGTCGATGCCCATCGAGGCCAGGTCAGCGCGGCCCATCGAGGTCAGTACGGTCACCGCCAGCAGGCGCATGTCGCTGCCGTTGGCCTCGGCCGCGGCCTGCATCATCGGCGGGTGCCAGCCGTGGATGGTGCAGTAGTCCACCGGCCACTGCGACAGCCGCCGGATCACCCCGCCCACCGTGGCCGGGATGTCGAAGAACTTCAGGTCCACGAACACCCGCTTGCCGCGCCCGGCCAGCGTGTCCAGCACGTCGAAGTACTCGCCGGAGGCCAGCAGTTCCATGCCGATCTTGTAGAACGCCACCGCGTCGCCGAGCCGCTCGATCCACTCCAGCGCCTCGCTGCGCCCGGGCACGTCGAGGGCGAAGATCAGGCGCTCGCGCGGCGTCAGTGGCAGCGGCGCGCGGCTCACTGCGCCAGCTCCAGCGCCTGCACCTTGGCCTGGTGGCGCGCGGCCCGCGACTGGGTGAAGTCGTTGTTGAACAGCGCCGGTTCCCAGGAGCCGTAGCTGGGGTTGGGCAGCATCCACCAGCGCTCGCCGAACCAGTCGTGGTACTGCTGCAGCAACTGCGCGCGGCCTTCCGGGGTGTTGGCCACCACCTGCGCGAAATCGCCGAGCTGGTCGCCGAACTGCATCAGCACGCGGTATTGCTGGCCGACCAGCTTGCGCCGGCAGTTCTTCTCCGAGCCGTTCTGCTCGCAATCCTTGACCACCGTGCCCAGGCCCAGCAGCACGCTGTTGTCGGCCACCGGCAGGCCGGCGCTGCGCAGGTTGGCCAGGGTCGCGTCGGTCAGGTGCACGGCGCGGTTGGTCACGTACAGCACGGTGACGCCCTTGGCGGTGGCGGCCTTGGCGAAATCGACCACGCCGGGGATCGGCTTGGCCTTCTTCTCGGCGACCCACTGGTCCCAGGTGACCTCGTCGTACTCCTTGCCGTTGCGGATCAGGCGCGCCTGGTAGGGCGAGTTGTCCAGCACCGTTTCGTCCACGTCCATCACCACTGCCGGTTTCAACCCGGTGGCGGCGTTGCCGCGCTCCTCCGGCACCAGCGCGTCCCAGTTCGGTTCCTTCAGCGCGGCATCCAGGCGGTCGGCGGCGGCGCGATAGGTCTGCTCGGCCAGGGCCTGGTACTCGGCCGAGCGCTGCATCCACAGCACCGCGTTGAGATTGTCGTCGGCCGCACCGGGCGTGGCCGCAGCGGACGCGGCGGCAGACGCCGTGGCGGCCGGCTTGGCGGCAGGGTCGGCGACCTGTGTCTGCGGCTTGCAGGCGGACAGGGCGAGCACGGCGCAGGCCAGTGCGGTGCGGGCGATCGGAGTCATCGGGCGCGGGAACCTAGGCAAATGAACCGCGGATTTTAGCCGGTTGCGATGACAGGCGTGCCGGGTGCCTGGCACTGCTGCGCAGCGCGTGGCCGCCACTATGAGGCGACCGTCTCGGCTGCCTGGATGCAGGGCGAGCCGACACTGCGAAGGACCGCCACCGTTGCTGCGTCGACGCCGGGCCCGCTGCCGCAATGACTGCACCGGCCATGTCGCGCCGAGCGCAGTGGTCGGTTCAGGACGCAACCTCTGCGACTTGGCACGGGGAGGCGACGGCGCCACGCGGGGCGCTGCCGTGGCCATGAAATGCGTGACAAGCGTCACCGCAAAAAGCGACGTGACGCACGTAAATGCTTGTTTTGACGGGAATTTCCTGACGCCGTGTCGGGAGTTTCCGGATCGCGCCGCGCTGTGGTTTGCACCACACTTATGCGTACGGAAAACCGCGCAACGCGGCGCCTTGTGCGCTGCAGCGTGATCGCGCCTGCACCTGCAGGCAAACGCCGGAAGCGTCACAGGGGACGTTGCAGTGGATCGCTGGAGAAAAGGAGCTTCTCGCATTGTGCTGGCTGCGTGCCTGCTCGCCGGTGTGTCCATGGCGCAGGCGCAGGAACCGCCGAGCACGCTCGACCGCCAGGAACAGCTGCGCCAGGCCGAGCAGGTGCAGCGGCAGCAGGAGCAGGACCGGCAGGCGCCCTTCGTGGGCCCGCGCGAGGCCGAAGCGCCGGCCGACATGCGCAGCACCGCCTTGCCGACCGAAGCCTTGTGCTTCCCGATCCAGCGCATCCGCCTCAGCGGCGGCGGCCCCGATGCGGCGCGTTTTTCCTGGCTGTGGCGATCGCTGCGCCGCTACGAGGGCCGCTGCATCGGCACGGCCGGCATCGATCTGATCCGCCGCCGTGCGCTGGACCAACTGGTCGCGCGCGGGTTCGTCACCACCCGCATTGGCGTGCCTGCGCAGGACCTGTCCCGCGGCGAGCTGCGCTTCGAGCTGCTGCCCGGGCGCCTGCGCCAGGTGCGCGTGCAGTCGGCGGACGGCCGCGTGTTCTGGCGCGGTGCGCTGCCGCTGCGGCCGGGCGATGTGCTGGACCTGCGCGCGATCGAACAGGGCGTGGAGCAGTTCAAGCGGGTGCCGTCGCAGGATGCCAAGATCGACATCGCCCCGGGCGAGCAGCCCGGTGAATCGGACCTGCTGATCACCGTGCAGCGCAGCCGGCGCTGGCGCGCGGTGCTCAACGCCGACGATTCGGGTGTGCGCGCCACTGGGCGCTACCAGGGCGGCGTCGACGTCGCCCTGGATGCGCCGCTGGGCATCAACGACCTGCTCTCGATCGGCTACACCCACGACCTGGTCGACGACGGTGCCCAGCGCGGCACCCGCGGCAACAGCCTGTCCTACAGCGTGCCGTGGGGCTGGTGGACGTTCTCCCTGTCGCTGTCGTCGTACCGCTACCACCAGCAGGTGGAGGGTTTCCGCCAGAGCTTCCAGTCCAGCGGCAGTTCCGACAGCGCGCAACTGGATCTGCAGCGGGTGATCCACCGCACCGGTACCAGCAAGACCACGCTGGGCATGGTGGTGGCCAAGCGCGCGGCGCGCAGCTACCTGGATGGCGTGGAGATCGGCATCCAGCGCCGCCACACCACCAGCGCCGAGCTCTACCTCAGCCATCGCCACTACCTGGGCAAGCTGCAACTGGACACGCGCCTGGGCCATCGCCGCGGCACGCCCTGGTTCGACGGGCAGTGGACCGGCTACGACCCGGCAGTGGGCTTCCCCGGCTACCGCTACGGCGTCACCACGCTCGACGTCAGCGCCGGCCTGCCGTTCGCGCTGGGTCCTCTGGCGATGAGCTGGGACAGCAGCCTGCATGCGCAGACGTCTTCGCAACTGCTGCTGGGTTCGGAATTCATCACCCTGGGCGGGCGCTACAGCGTGCGCGGCTTCGACGGCGAACGCACCCTCGGCGCCGAGCGCGGCGCGTACTGGCGCAACAGCCTCAACCTGCCGGTGCAGCGCCTGGGCATCACCCCGTACCTGGGCGTGGATGCCGGCCGCATCGCCGGGCCGAGCGCCGCCGGCCTGGCCGGGCGCAGCCTGGTCGGCGGCTTCGTCGGCGTGCGCGGCGCGCATGGCGGGCTCAGCTGGGATGGTTTCGCCGGCTGGGACCTGCACGCGCCGCGCGACTTCCACAGCGCGCAGCCGGCCTACGGCGTGCGCCTGATCTACCAGTTCTGACACGTCCCTGCCGCCGGCCGGCGGCAGGCAACGCGATGGGTTTTGCCGCGGTGCGCGGCACGAGAGACATGACGATGCACATGGACCGTACCGACCGCCGCCACCGCCTGCTCGAGCCGCTCAAGCGCGGCCTGGCCGCCTTGCTGTGCTGCACCGTCACCTGGACTTCGCTGCCGCTGTACGCGCAGGTTGCGCCGGTCGCCAATCCGGACGGACGCCAGCCCGGCCAGCAGGCCGCCGCCAACGGCGTGCCGGTGGTCGACATCGTCGCCCCCAACGCGCGCGGCGTCTCGCACAACCGCTATTCGCGCTTCGACGTCGGCAGCAACGGCCTGATCCTCAACAACAGCGCGCAGATCTCCAAGACCGAGCTCGGCGGCTACATCGCCGGCAACGACAACCTGAAGAACAGCGGCGCGGCCACGCTGATCCTCAACGAAGTCACCTCCACCACCAGCCGCCTGCAGGGCTATACCGAAATCGCCGGCGCCAAGGCGCAACTGGTGATCGCCAACCCCAACGGCATCGTCTGCGACGGCTGCGGCTTCCTCAACACCTCGCGCGTCACCCTGGCCACCGGCACCCCGCTGCTCGGCGCCGATGGCGCCTTGAACGGGTTTTCCATCACCGGCGGCGCGCTGAGCGTCGGCAGCAATGGCCTGGATGCGTACAACGTCGACCGCCTGGACCTGCTGTCGCGGCAGTTGAGCGTGGGCGGTTCGGTGTGGGCCAAGGACCTGCTGGCCAGCGCCGGTGCGCAGCGCATCGGCTACGACGGCATGCTGCTGGAGGTGCTGCCGGGCAGCGATGGCGCAGCGCCGGCGATCGGCATCGACGTGGCGTATCTGGGCGGCATGTACGCCGACCGCATCCGCCTGATCGCCACCGAGGCCGGCGTGGGCGTGGTCAGCCGCGGCACCCTGTCCGCGCAGAGCGGCAGCCTGCAGATCGACAGCGCCGGCCAGCTCAGCCTGGCCGGCACCGCGGTGGCCCGCGACGACGTCGACCTGCGCGCGAGCGGCGCGCTGAGCCAGCAGGGCGTGCTCGGTTCGCAGCAGGCCGGCGTGCGCCTGCGCGCCGCGCAACTGACGCTGGGCGGCGACACCATCGCCCATGGTCTGCTCGACGCCGCCGCCAGCGGCGCGCTGGTGCACAGCGGGCGCAGCAGCGCCGGCGCCATCACCCTGTTCGGGTCGGAACTGGATGCCGGCGGCAGTCTCTACAGCGGCGGCGATCTGGCGCTGAGTACCAGCGGCGAATTGCGCAGCAGCGGCAGCGCCTACGCCGGTGGCGCGGCGCAGCTGCAGGCCGGAGCGGCCTGGCTGCAGCAAGGCGGCACCGTGCAGAGCGCCGGCAGCCTGGCGGTGCAGGCGGCGCGGATCGATGCCGCCGGCGTGCTCGACGCCGGGACCGGCCTCAGCCTGCGCAGCGATGCCGACATGCGCCTGTCCGGCCTTGCCCAATCCTGGCAGGACGCCAGCGTGCAGGCCGGCGGACGCGTGGACACGCTCGGCCAGCTCAGCGCCGGCGGGCGCCTGGATCTGGGCGCGGCGGCGATCGGCAATGCGGCCGGTGCGGTGGTCTCGGCCGGCGGCGACGTCGCGCTGGCGACGCCGGGCGCGCTCGACAACGCCGGCACCCTGTACGCCGGACGCGACCTGCGCATCGACGCGGCCAGCGTCGGCAACACTGGCGGCAGCTACGCCGGGCGCAACGCCACGCTCGCCACCACCGCGGCGCTGAACAACAGCGGCAGCCTGGTCGCCGGCGCCGCGCTGAGCGTGGACGCGGCGCAACTGCGTAGCAGCGGCGAACTCGGCAGCCAGGGTGGCGACGTCGCCCTGCGCAGCCGCGGCGACCTGGCCCTGGCCGGGCAGGTCGCGGCGAAGGGCGCGCTGACCGCGCAGGCCGGCGGCGCCTTGCTGCAAGCGGGTACCCTGGGCGCAGGCAGCGCGCAGCTGCAGGCCGCCGGCGACGCCACGCTGGACGGCGTGGTGCGTACCGATGGCGACCTGCAGTTGAGCGCCGATGGCCAGTTGCGCAGCAGCGCCACCCTGGCGGCCGGCGGCAACGCCACGCTGCACGCGCAGGGCGCCTTGCTGCAGAGCGGGCAGGTGCAGACCGGCGGCGCACTGGCGCTGGACGGCGCCAGCATCGCCCAGGCCGGCGTGCTCGACGCTGGCACGACCCTGGCGCTGCGCAGCGCCGGCGACCTGTCGCTGGCCGGCACCGTGCAATCGCGTGGCGACCTCACGCTGACCGGCGTCGGGGCGCTGCAGAACCAGGCGCAGGTCGTGGCCGGCGGCGCGCTCAGCGCCAACGCCAGCAGTCTCAGCAACGCCGCTGGCGCCAGCCTGTCGGCCCTGGGCGATGCCAGCCTGAGCAGCGCGACCGTGCTGTCCAACGACGGCCAGCTGTACGCCGGTGGTGCGCTCGGCCTGCGCGCCGGCAGCCTCGCGCAGGCCGGCTCGGCCAATGCCGGCACGACGCTGACGCTGACCGTGGATGGCGCCGTCGCCAACCAGGGCGACCTGGTCGGCGGCAGCGATGTGCAGATCGATGCCGGCAGTCTCGCCAGCAGCGGCCAGCTCGGCAGCCAGCACGGCCAGGTCCTGCTGAACAGCCGCGGCGACCTGCAACTCGATGGCGTGGTCGTGGCCGCCGGCGCCTTGAACGCGCAGGCGCTCGGCGATCTGCAGCAGCGCGGCAGCCTGCGTGCGGCCGGCGTGCAGCTCGCCGCTGCGGGCGACCTGGGCGTGGCCGGCACCGTGCAGAGCACCGACACCCTGCAACTGCAGGCGCAACGTGCGCTGCGCGTGGACGGCCAGGCCAGCGCGAGCGGCGCGGTCGGCGTCAACGCCGCCAGCGTCGCACTGGGCAGCGGCGCCATCCTGCAGAGCGCGACCGCCCTGCAGGTGGATACCGCCGTGTTGGACAGCCAGGGCACGTTGGACGCAGGCACCGATCTGCGCCTGCACAGCACGGGCGACATGCACCTGGCCGGCCTCGCCCAGGGCGGGCGCGATGTCGCGGTGCTGGCCGACGGCACCCTCGACAACCAGGCCAAGGTATTCGCCGGGCGCGCGCTGCAGCTCACCGCCGCCAGCGCCAGCAACCAGGCGCAAGGCCAGTGGCTCGCGCAGACGACGCTCGACGCCAGCGTACAGGGCACCTTCGACAACGCCGGTCTGGTACAGGCCGGTCAGGCCGCGACCTTGACCGTGGGCAGCCTGCAACAGAGTGGCCGCACCTATGCCGGCGATACGTTGACCGTCCAGGCAACGACCGCGTTGGGCAATACCGGCGACCTGATCGGCAAGCACGATGTGGCGATCAGCGCCGGCAGCGTGACCAGCAGCGGCCAGCTGGGCAGCCAGGACGGCCAACTGCGCGTGACCAGCGCTGGCGATGTGACGCTGGGTGGCAGCGTCATCGCGGCGCAGGCGTTGAGCGCCACCGCAGTGGGCGACCTGTGTCTGGACGGCGTGGCCAAGGCGAGCGCGATCGCCCTGAGCGGGCGCGATGTGGGCGTCGCCGGTGCGTTGCAGAGCGCCACCGGTGCGACGCTGCAGGCGCAGCGTGCGCTCGGGGTCGATGGCCAGGCCCTGGCCACCGGCGACCTGCAGTTGCAGGGTGCCAGCATCGCCACCGGCAGCAATGCCGTGCTGCAGAGCACGGCCGGCGCGATCACTCTGCAGGGCGGCAGCATCGACAGCCAGGGTGCGCTCGACGCCGCCACCGACCTGACCCTGCACACTCAGGACGCGCTGCGCTTGGCCGGCATCGCCCAGGGCGGCAACGACGTGCTGCTGACTGCCGCGGGTGCATTCGACAACAGCGCCCGCGTGGTGGCCGGGCGCGATCTGCAGGTGCAGGCGGGCAGCGCGGTCAACCGCGCTGCCGGCACGCTCGCGGCCGGTCGCGGACTGGATCTGCACGTCGATGGGTTGCTCGACAACGCCGGCCTGCTGCGCGGCGAGCAGGCGCTGACCCTGCAGGCCGGCAGCCTGCAGCACAGCGGCACGCTCTCCACTGGCCAGGCGCTGACGCTGCGTAGCAGCGGCGCGATGGACAACCGCGGCAACGTGATCGCTGGCGGCGATCTGCTGGTGGACGTGGGCAGCCTCAGCAACAGCGGCCAGCTCGGCAGCCAGAACGGCCAGGTCACGCTCACCAGCCAGGGCGACCTGCAGTTGGGCGGCAGCGTGATCGCCGCGCAGGCACTGAACGCCACCGCGCTGGGCGACCTGCGCCTGGACGGCGTGGCCAAGGCGCGCGCGATCGCCCTGAGCGGGCGCGATGTCGGCGTCGCCGGTGGATTGCAGAGCGCGACCGGCGCGACGCTGCAGGCGCAGCGTGCGTTGAGCGTCGATGGCCAGGCGCTGACCAGCGGCGACCTGCAGCTGCAGGGCGCCAGCGTCGCCACCGGCAACGCCGCAGTGTTGCAGAGCACGGCCGGTGCGATCACCTTGCAGGGCGGCAGCATCGACAGCCGCGGCACGCTCGACGCCGGCACCGATCTGGGCCTGCACAGCGATGGCGCCCTGGCCGTGGCCGGCGTGGCCCAGGCCGGCCGCGACCTCGCGCTCACTGCGGGAGCGCAGCTGACCAATGCCGGACAGGTGCTGGCCGGGCGCGATCTCACCGTCACCGCCGCCGGCATCGCCAACGTCACCGGCGCCAGCCTCGCCGCGCGCGGCGCGCTGGGCCTGACCACCGCCGGCACGCTCGCCAATGCCGGCACCCTGCAGTCCGGCCAGGCGATGACCCTGCAGGTCGGCGACCTGCAGCACAGCGGCCAGGCCTACGCCGGCGACGCACTGGGCCTGCACGCCAGCGGTGCCATCGACAGCCAGGGCGAACTGATCGCCAAGCGCGACCTGCAGCTCGACGCCGCGCGCATCGCCAGCACCGGCCAGCTCGGCAGCCAGAGCGGCCAGGTGACGCTGACCAGCCAGGGCGACCTGACTTTGGGCGGCACCGTCGCCGCCGCCACCGGACTCAGCGCGCGGGCACAGGGCGATCTGCTGCAGGCCGGCACGCTCAGCGCGCAGGCACTGGACCTGCGCGCAGGGCGCGACCTGTCGCTTGGCGGCCAACTCGCCACCACGCAAGGACTGCAGGCGCAGGCGCAGCGCGACCTGCAAGTGAACGGCAGCCTCAGCGCCGGCCAGGACGCCACCCTGCAGGCCGGCGGCACCCTGCGCAGCGGCAACCAGAGCGTGCTGCACAGCGCCGGCGCGCTGCAGTTGAACGGCGCGGCCATCGACAGCCAGGGCACCGTCGACGCCGGCACCACGCTGGCGATGACCAGCACGGGCGATCTCGCACTCGGTGGCCTGGTGCAGTCCGCTTCGACGCTCGACCTACGCGCCACCGGTGCCCTTAACAATGCCGCCCAGGTGGTTGCCGGCACCGACCTGAGCATTACCGCCGCCAGCGCCACCAACAGCGCCAGCGGCATGCTCGCCGCCCTGGGCAATGGCACCTTCACCGTGAGCGGTCTGCTCAGCAACGCCGGCGCGCTGCGTGCGCGCCAGCGCCTGCAACTGGACGTCGGTTCGCTGCAGCAGACCGGCCGCAGCTACGGCGTGCAGCGCCTGGCGCTGACCGCCAATGGCGCCATCGACAACCGCGGCGATCTGATCGCCGGCAGCGCCTTGCGCGTGCAGGCGGCCAGCGTCGCCAGCAGCGGCCAGCTCGGCAGCGAAACCGGCGACGTGGCCCTGGTCAGCCAGGGCGATCTGACTCTGGGCGGCACCCTGGCCTCGGCCGGCGCCTTCAGCGCACAGGCCGGCGGTGCGCTGACCCAGAGCGGCGCCTTGAGCGCGGCGACCACGCTGCAACTGCAGGCGCATGGCGACCTGACCGTGGCCGGTACGCTCAACGCCAACCAGGTCGTGCTCGGCAGCGACGCCGGCGTGCTCCAGCACGGCACCGTCAGCGGCGCCGACATCGCGCTGCAGGGCCAGCGCATCGACAACGCCGGGCAGACCCTGTCCAGCGGCAATCTGCGCCTGAGCGGCGGCAACGTCGCCATCGGCGGTGTGGCGGCGGCGGGCGTGCGCGCCGATGGCGGCCTCGGCAACAGCGGCGCGCTGACCCTGCATGCCGATGGCACGCTCAGCGCCAGCGGCCGTCTGATCGCCGCCGGCAACCTCGCCGCCGATGCCACGCAACTCGCGCTGGCCGGCAGCACCGCCCGCGTCGGCGGCGATGTCGCGCTGACCGCGAGCGGCGACGTAGATCACCGCGGCGCCGACCTGCTGGCCGGCGGCCTGCTCACCGTGCGCGCCGGTGGCGCGCTGGACAACAGCGCGCTCAACGGCGTCGGCGGCACACTACAGGCGGCGGGCCTGGACCTGGGCGCGGCGACGCTGCGCAACGGCAGCGGCAGCCTGGTGCAGAGCGGCAGCGGCACCACTCGCATCGCCGTCACCGGCGCGTTCGACAACGGCAGCGGCCGTCTGGTCAGCAACGGCAGCGCCCTGCAACTGGGCGCGGCGTCGATCAACAACGCGCAAGGGCGCATCGAACACGCCGGTAGCGGCACGCTCACGGTCAGCAGCAGCGGCGCCCTCGGCAATGCCGGCGGTCGCATCCTCACCCAGGGCCAGCTGCAACTCAGCGCCGGCAGCACGCTCGACAACCAGGGCGGCGCCATTGCCGCGGCCGGCGATGCCAGCGTCACCGCGGCCGGACTGGGCAACGTCGGCGGCAACGTGTCCGCGCGCGGCCTGAACCTGCAACTGGGCAACGGCGCGCTCGACAACCGTAGCGGCGTGCTGCAGGCCGCCGGCGGCAGCCTCGTGCTGCGCGCCGACAGCCTCGACAACCGCGGCGGCACGCTGCAGGCGGTGAGCGCCAACGGTGCCGGCGGCGATCTGCGCGCCGATCTGGCGCATGCGCTGACCAACGATGGCGGCCTGCTCGGCGCCAGTACCGATCTGGCCCTCAGCGCGGAGAACGTCAGCAACAGCGCCGGCACCCTGCAGGCCGGGCGCGACCTGGCGTTGACCACGCGTGGCCAGCTCGACAATCACCAGAGCGGCCGCATCGGCGCCGCCCGCGATCTCAGCGTCGCGGTCACCGGTGCGCTGCTCAACAGCGGCGGCCAGCTCGACAGCGGCAACGCCATGACCCTGTCCGGCGGCCGCATCGACAACAGCCAGGGCAGCATCGCCAACAACGGCGGCGGCCTCACCCGGCTCACCACCGGCGGCGAGTTGCGCAACGTCGGCGGCAGCCTGGGCGGGCGCGGCAGCGTCGTGCTCGACGCCGCCAGCATCGCCAACGCCAGCGGGCAACTGGTGGCCGGCGGCGACCTGATTGCCAACACCAATGCGCTCGACAACCAGGGCGGCAACGCCTACGCCGGCGGCAGCATGCTGTTGCAGCGGAGCGGTGCCACGCTCGACAACCGCAACGGCAAGATCAAGGCCGAACAGGCGGTGCGCCTGACCCTGCAGAGCCTGAGCAACAGCGGCGGGCAGATCGGCGCCGGCAGCAGCGCCGGTGGCGCGGGCGACGTGGTCATCGACACCGTCGGCTTCGACGGCGGCGGCAGCATCCTCGGCCAGAACCTGCTCGACCTGACCATCCGTAGCGACTACACCCATCGCGCCGGTGCCGACATCACCAGCAATGGCGATTTCCGCCTGGCGGTGGGCGGCAACTTCGTCAACGCCTCGGCGCTGCAGGCCGGGCGCAGCCTCGGCATCAATGCCAGCAGCATCAACAATGTGGCCGGCGCCAGCATGCGCTCGGGCAACGTGCAGTTGAACACCGGCGGCAGCGTCACCAACGCCGGCGACCTCTCCGCCAGCGGCAACCTGCAGGTCACTGCCGGGTCGGTGTCCAACACCGGCAGCCTGGTCGGCGGCAACGTGCTGGTGGATACCGGCACCCTGGTCAATGGCGCCGATCTCGGCGGCGCCACCGACAACGCCGCCTACGGCAGCGCGCTGATCGGCGCCACCAGCGGCATGACCTTGCTGGTGCGCGACCAACTGGTCAACCGCGACGCGAAGATCTTCAGCCTCGGCAACATCGCCATCGGCGCCGCGCGCGACGGCAACGGTACCCTCACCGCGCGCACCGGCACGCTGGACAACGTCTCGGGCAGCATCGAAGCCGATGGCAGCATCCTGATCGCGGCCAATCAGATCAACAATCGGCGGCGCACGATCGCCACGGCGACCTCGGCCATGACCGCGGACGAGCGCGCCGCGGCGAACCAGGCGATGCCGGAGCAGGAACTGCGCAACGACCCGGAACCTGCTGGTCATCGTGGCCACAATCTCGGGTTGTTCCGGACCTTCGACGCACAGTCGCGCGAACGCGTGACCGCGGCCAGCGCCGAAGGCCGGATCGTGGCCGGTGGCAACATCGCGCTGTCCGGCAGCGTCGCCAACACCGCGTCCACCATCGCGGCGGGCGGCGGCCTGTGGGTCAACCAGCGCGGCGTGTCCGGTCTGGCCGACGGCATGATCGGCGGCAACGAAAGCGTGCTCAACCAGGCGCTCGCGCTGAAGCAGACGGTGAACTACACCGACACCGAGTACACCGACAGCCCGCGTTCCGGCGGCTGCACGCCGCCCCCGGGCAAGACGGCCTGCAGTATCGACGACTCCGAATCGCAGTCGGGAACCGGCAGCATCGGCGGCACGCGAGCGTCCGTCGTTGGAACCGGCACACTGCAGAACACATACATCGCCCTCGCCGCCAACATGACCGGCGGCCAGGGCGTGGCGATCAACGGCGCCACCATCAGCAACGGCGCGGTCGGCAGCGATGGCCGCAGCATCAGCGGCGCCGCCTTCAATGCCACCCAGGGTGGCGTCCTGAACCGTCGCGGCGCGCAGAGCGCTGGCGGCGCCGGCGGGATCGCCGTGCAGGCGCAGACCGCGGCCGCCACCGGCAAGGCTGCGGTCGGCAACCGCATCGTTGCCGCCAGCCTCGATGCCATCCGCATCGACGACGGCCAGGCCACCCTGGCCAACGGCGGCAGCGCCACTGCGTCCCAGGTCCAGGCCAGCGGCGTGCAGGCCCAGCTCGGCGGTGCCAGCAGCGGCAGCCGCAGCCAGGTCCAGGCCGGCACCGCGCAGGCGGTGCTCACCGCTGGCACCGTGCCCGGCCAATACCAGCAGGTCGACCCCGGCACCGGCCAGGTGCCGCAAGTGGTCGGCGGCGTCGGTGCGCCGCTGGGTAACATCGTGTTGCCGATGGGCGGACTGTATCGCTTGGTCGGCAGCAGCGGCGCCAGCGTCAACACGCTGGGCCGCGCCGCCAACGGCCTGGGCGGGGTCAAGGCCAACAACAGCGCCCCCGGCCGCCGCTACCTGATCGAGACCGATCCGCGCTTCGTCGACTACAACAACTTCATCAGCAGCGACTACCTGCTCGACAAGCTCGGCGTGGATCCGCAGTGGACCCAGACCCGCCTGGGCGATGGCTTCTACGAACAGCGTCTGGTCCTGGACCAGATCACCCAGCTCACCGGCCGCCGCTACCTGGGCAACTATGCCGACGGCGTGGCGCAGTACCGTGCGCTGCTGGACGGCGGCGTGGCCGAGGCCGACGCCTTGCACTTGAGCGTGGGCGTGGCGCTGACCGCCGATCAGGTCGCCGCGCTGACCCACGACATCGTGTGGATGGTGGAACAGGAGTATCAGGGCCAGAAGGTGCTGGTGCCGGTGGTGTACCTGTCGTCGAAGACCGCGCTGACCCTGCGCAGCGACGGCGCGCTGCTGGCCGGCGGCGCGGGAGACACCGTGCTCAACGCCACGGCCGATCTGAGCAACAGCGGCACCATCAGCGGCGCCAACGTCAGCGCCACCGCCGGCAACCTGCTCAATCAGGGTCGCATCGCGTCCGGTGGCACGGTGGCACTGCAGGCCAAGCAGGATCTGCTGAACCTCGGCGGCCAGATCGCCGGTCGCGACGTGCTGCTCAGCGCCGGTCGCGACCTGACCAGCAGCACCAGCGGCGATGCCATGAATGGGCGCTCCAGCATCGTGGCGCAGGGCAATCTGCTGCTGCAGGCGGGGCGCGACATCAGCCTCACCGGAACCACGGTCCAGACGGGCAACAGCGCAGCGCTGCAGGCCGGGCGTGACCTGATCCTGCAACCCACCGCCAGCACGCGGGAGAAGGGGGAGCTGCACGATGGTGTAGGCACCAGCCTGACCATCGGCAACAACCTGTCCCTGCAGGCCGGCAACGACCTGCAACTGCACGGCGTGACGATCGCCGCCGGCGGCGACGCCGCGTTGCAGGCCGGCCACGACTTGTCGCTGACCCCGGCCACCGACGCCAACGGCAAGGCGACGGTGCGCACCAGCATCGATACAGGCGGCAGCCTGCAACTGGCCGCCGGCAACGACCTGACCATTCGCCAGGCGCAGGTTACCGCCGACGGCAACCTGATCGCTTCCGCCGGCCACGACCTCAACGTGACCTCGGTACTGGGCGACAGCCACACCGTTACCGAGGCGAGCCGCCAGGGCAAGACCAAGGTCGTCACCACCACGACCACCCAGGACATCGACCAGCAGTCACTCAACGCTGGCGGCAACCTGGTGTTCAGCGCCGGCCACGACGTCAACCTGACCGCCGCCAAGCTCGACGCCGGCAACGGCCTGGCCGTGGTCGCCGGCAACGACCTCAACAGCACCACGCTGACCACGGTCGACAGCAGCACCACCCTGGAGACGCGCAAGCGCTACAAGCAGACCACCAGCACCCGCGACGAGACCGTCCACGGCACCGAGTTCACCGCTGGCGGCGACATCGCCCTGCAGTCTGGCCACGACGTGAACCTGACCGCGGCCAACGTGTTCACCGACAAGGGCACGCTGGCCGTGTCCGCCGGCAACGACGTCAACCTGCTCGCCGAGCAGGAGCAGCACGACGCCGTGCAGGACATGCAGAAGAAGAAAAAGGGCTTCCTGTCCAGCAAGACCACGACGACGCATGACGAGTGGCACGACAGCCTGGCCGTGGGCACGTCGCTGGACGCTGGCAGCGTGCAGATCAAGGCAGGCAACGACATCGCCGTGGTCGGCTCGACCGTCCTGGCCCAGCAGGACGCGCGACTGGTGGCCGGCAACGATGTGGCCATCGTCTCGGCGCAGGACCAGAGCAGCGAAGCGCACAGCAGCGCCCAGAAGAAGTCCGGCTTCAGCGCCAGCTTCTCCGGCGGCGTGGCCAGCCTCGGCTACGGCAAGTCGCGCAGCAGCAGCGACAGCAGCACCGAGAGCACCACCCAGGTGGCCTCGGCAGTCGGTGCCAAGAACGGCAATCTGCTGATCAATGCGGGCGATCACCTGACCATCGGTGCCTCCGACGTCGCCGCCGGCAAGGACCTGACCCTGGTGGCCAAGGACATCGCGCTGCTCGCGGCACAGGACACGGTGGACAACCAGTCCAACCAGTCGAGCAAGTCCAGCGGCTTCTCCATCGGCGTGACCTACGACCCGGCCGCGGCGTATCGCAGCGCACGCGACTCGGCGACCAGCAACATGCCCGACAGCGGTTCGACCATGGGCAAGCTCAGCCGCCGCGCCGAGGGCGATACGGCCGGCACCGCGGCCGCACTTACCCCAGTGGTGATCCAGGCCGGATCGCATAGCTCCACTGCCGGTCAGAACGACAGCACCAGTACCGCGCGGGTGAGCCAGGTCAGCGCCGGCGGCAACCTGACCCTGCTCGCCAGCGACGGCTCGATCACCAGCCAGGGCACGCAACTGTCGGCCGAGGGCAACGCGCTGTTGCTGGCGAGCCAGAACATCGACCTGGGCGTGGCGCATACCACCGAGTCCAGCGGCAACGACAGCCGCGGCAAGGGCTGGAGCTTCAACAATGCGGCGGGCCTGCCGTTCGGCAACTACAACCAGAAGGGCAACGGCAACGGCCAGACCGATACCATCACCGGCACGCAACTGTCGGTGGGCGGCAACGCCAACCTGAGCACGACCAAGGGCGACATCACCCTGACCGCCAGCAATATCGCGTCAACGGGCGATGTGACCATGCATGCCGCCGGCGACCTGACCATCCAGAGCGGGCAGGACACCGCCGGCAACGCCAACGTCTCGGACAACAAGGCGATCGGCACGGTGGTCATCTCCGACACCGAGCGCTTCTCCGGCTATCACACCGAGAAGCACCGCGACGACAACGCCACGGTGACGCAGGTGGCCAGCAGCGTGGGCAGCCTGGGCGGCAACGTCAACCTGAGCGCAGGCGGCACCTACACGCAGAGCGCCAGCAACGTGGTCGCGGCCAAGGACGTGGACGTGACTGCCGCGTCGATCCAACTGCTCACCGCCAACGACAGCCATGCCGCGTCCTCGCAGGACGACACGCTGAAGATCGGTGCGTTCGCGCGGGTGAAGTCGCCACTGATCGACCTGATCAACAACGTCGATGCGGCGCGCAACTCCGACGGCAGGCTGTCGGCGATGCAGGGCATGGCGGCAGTGGCCAACGGCTATCAGGCCGCCAGTGCGATCAGCAGCATCGCGCAAAACGGTGGCAGCGGCGCGCTGGTCAGCGTGGAAGCGGGCGTGGGCTATGCCACCAGCACGGAGAAGTACAAAGCCGGCAGCCAGACCGCGCAAGGCTCGACCATCAGCGGCGGCGGCAACGTCAGCCTGACCAGCACCAGCGGCGACCTGCACGTGGTGCAGGGCAACCTGAAGGCCGGCGACACCCTGAGCCTGGACGCAGCGCGCGACCTGGTGCTGGAAGCAGGCAACTCCTCGGGTTCGGAACAGAGCAAGGGCAGCAATGCTGGGTTGGAAGTGGGCGTGGGCGCATCGGTCGGCGCGCAGACCGGCGTCTATGCCTATGTGCAGGCCAGCGTCGGCAGCCATTCCTCCAACGCCGACAGCGCCACGTGGAAGAACACGGAGCTGGCCGCGCAGAACATCGCCCTCACCTCGAAGGGCGACACCACGCTGCGCGGCGCAGTAGCCAAGGCCGACCGCATCGACGTGCAGACCGGCGGCGATCTGACCATCGAGTCGCTGCAGGACACCTCGAACATCCAGTCCAAGGAGAGCGGCTATGGCGGCCGCATCCAGGTGTCCTTCGGCACCGCCTGGGACGCCAGCGGCTACGCCAGCACCGCCAACGCCAACGGCACCTCCTCCGGCGTGACCGAACAGTCGGGCCTGTTCGCCGGCAAGGGGGGCTACCACGTCGATGCGGGCAATGTGAACCTGGTCGGCGGCGCCATCGCCAGCACCAATGCGGACAATAGCGAACTGACCGCCACCTCGCTGACCTTCAGCGACCTGCAGAACCGGATGGGCTACTCGGCCAGTTCTGGCAGCCTCGCTGGCGGGTTCGGTAGTAGCGGTACTGGTCAATCGTCTACCGGGGCCGATGGCAGCACGGTGGGCGGGCAGGCACGAGACATCGGCAACACGATTGCCAACGGCAACTACGGCTCAGTCAACAGCGGCGGGCTGGGCGGCGGGCTGCCGATGTCCCAGAGCGGCAACGACAGCACGACCACGCGCGCCACGCTGACCGAAGGCAACATCACGATCGGCGGCAAGCGCACCACGGCGGCTGAGACGGGCATCAACACCGATGCCAGCAAGGCGACCGAGGCGCTGGCGACGCTGCCGGACGTGCGCAAGGTGTTGGCCGAACAGCAGGCCATGGGCGCGGCCGCCGGGACCGTGCTGGAGACCAGTCGGCAGGTGGCAGGTGACATCGCAGCCAACGCGGCACAAAAGACTGCCGAGGCGCGCGATGCCTACCTGGAAGGCCTGAACGGCGATCAACAAGCGGCGTTCGCGAAGCTGGACCCAACTCAGCAGCAGGATCTGTTGCTGAGCCAGAGTGCAGCCTACCGAGATGCCTATACCAGCCAAACCCAATGGGGCACGGGTGGCGAGTACAGCCGCGCCTTGCAGGCAGTGACCACCGCACTGGTGGGCGGGGTGTCGGGCCAGAGCGGCACGCAGGCGGCAAGCAACGCGCTGGCGCCGTACGCGGCGCAACTGATCGGGCGGACCTTCGATGGCGACCACGGCAGCGACCCGAATGCGGCAGCGCAATTGCTCTCGCATGCGCTGCTGGGTGCTGTGCTGGCCGAGGCCAACGGCAGTTCGGCCGCAGGCGGTGCACTGGTCGGCGCCGGTGGTGAGCTGGCGGCCCAGTACCTGACAAAGACGCTCTACGGCGCCGACGCCAAGCCGAGCGACCTGTCAGAGCAGGACAAGCAGACGATTCTGGCACTGTCGCAGGCGGTTGGCGCGCTGGTCGGCGGGATCACGGGCGGAAGCTTGAATGACACCGCCGTCGGCAGTGCGATCACGCGCAATGCGGTCGAAAACAACCGCATGCTGACGGACATAGAAATCAATCGGATCAAGGAACTAAGCAAGGGTGATACCGCCGAAGAGGCACGGCTCACTGCAGCCGCATGCGCGCTAGTGAAATGCTCTGCTCAATATGCGGATGGTAGTGAAGAACAAAAATTCTGGGCAGCTGTTGAAGCCGCGGGTGTTCCGCTCAAAGACGAGCAAGATCTGCTGTCGACGCAGACGTACAAAAATTTCGGCACAAGTCTCGCAGCAAAAACGGGCAAAGCGCCTGACGAGCAACTGTTCGACTATGGGGTGTTGGATGTAGCGACAGATGCTACGACGAAGTGGGATAACAGCAATGGACATCCCTTTGCGCGCTTGGGCGGTGCATTACAAGCAGCAACGGGCGCAGCAGCCATGTCCGCAGGTAGCGGAGGATGCTTAGAGACCGCCATTTCTTGTGTACTTATACCTTGGGGTGCAGATCAGACTGCCGCCGGCTTTGAAACGGCGGCAACGGGTGAAGCGACGTCCACGTTAGGTGGAATGCTACTCAGCAAAACAGGGCTGCCCACGCCTTATGCAGAAGCGCTCTATTCCCTAATTGGATTTGTTCCATCTGGCGCGGTTCCCAGTTTGGGTAGATCAGCGGGGACTCTGCCGATAAAAAATCTCGAGCCAGTAGATGCAGTGGTAGATGATGCCGCACGCCTTGGATTGGGAACGCCAAACAACTTGTTGCCGGATGCAATATGGGGCGATGGTATGATCAATCACCCTGTGCGAGTAAATAACCGAGTGTTGGAAAACCCTCGTATTGGTAGCGCCAACAAATTGGATGATGGACAACACGGCTTCAGTGATTTTATTGATAACTATGCAGATGATGCATCTGTATTTAGCATACCAGTCAGGGGGCCTAAAGGTGTAATACTAGGAACCGCGGAGCTGAGACAATTGGAAGGATCCAATAGAGGCGTGAACGGTGTCTTCGAATGGATTGTTGACAGTGATGGAGTGACGCATAGGCGATTTATCCCTGGTGGGAAAGTTACAGGCTATCCTAATCAGACGCCCAGCAGAGGAAAGTAGTAAATTTATGAATCGAGCTTTAGGTGTGCTGATGTCTTTAGGCCTCGTGGACTGGGGGACTTTGGTTGTTGGGAAAAAGAGAGGCTGGATCGGTAAGGATGATGTAATTGATTACTGTAATTATATTTTGAGAAAATCTCATGATGAGAAGGCAATATCTATGTTGGTAGTGGATGAGGCTTCGGAGGAGGATTTCTTCGACGCGTTATATAAAAACGCTGGCCCATTTGAAGAGTTTGTTGAACAGGAAAAATGGAGACTTGCTTTCTTAGTTTATATATCGAATTTGAATTCTGATGATAATGAGAAGATACGGCTGCTTCAGGAAGTCTACGCGGATTTCTATTATCCGGAAGATATGGCAGAATGTAGTATTTATGGAGGCGGAAGAGGAGATCCGCTAGCCGCAATGATGCGAGTGATAGCAGAGCTTTCTAAAAAACTTTGCATTAAAAATAATATAATAAATTAATTTTCATTTTAGTTTTAGCCCTCTGGAATTCACTCGATGCCTAAATCGAACGGTGTACATCATCTTGAAGATTCATGGCAACCTGATCGCTGATCACGACATCGATGTGAGGTAAGAGTTTATCTACAGCCGTACCGCCGCCGACCAGCCCGCCAAGAAAGAACCAAGCTCACGTGCATCACCCGGTATTCTTCAGCACGTGCTCGCCGTCGGCATGGTAAGGGCAAGGCACCATGATTTGTTGCGTCAGCCTACAGAGCCGAGACTGTCAAGCAGTATGCTTCAACCCTGACCAGCAAGCAGTCCACACAATGACCGACACCCCCACCATCCCCGTTCTCTCCACCATCGAAGCCCGCGCCCTCGGCTGTCTGATCGAGAAGGAGGCGACCACGCCGGATGCGTATCCGCTCACGGTCAATGCGACGGTGGTGGCGGCCAATCAGAAGACGTCGCGAGAGCCGGTGATGGCGTTGAGCCCGGGCGATGTGCAGCACGCGCTGCGGCAACTGGAGGGGCGCGGATTGGTGCGGCAGCAGTTCTCATCGCGCGCCGAGCGCTACGAGCATCGGTTGGCGGCGGCGCTGGATCTGACCCAGCAACAGGTGGCCTTGCTCGGCCTGCTGCTGTTGCGCGGCCCGCAGACGGTCAATGAGTTGCTGACACGCGCCGAGCGCATGGCGCGCTTTGCCGATGCGGACGATGTCCGTCATCAGTTGGAACGGCTGGCACAGCGCCAGTTGGCGGTGCAGTTGCCGCGCGCCAGCGGGCAGCGCGAGGACCGCTACATGCATCTGCTCACCGGTCCGGTGGATGCGGAGGCGTTGGCAGCCACGTTCAAGGCGCGGCCGGCGGCGTCGGGGAATGACGAACTGGAAAGCCGGGTGCAGGCGCTGGAGGCCGAGGTGGCGGAGTTGCGCGAGATCGTGGCGCAGTTGCAGGCGCAGCGCGGCTCCGAGTGACGCGGCGCGTGTCTGTCCTCTAAAGGTAGTCTCCCGCAAACACGGAGGCTCACGTGTAGGAGCGGCTTCAGCCGCGATGCGCTCTACAGGGGATGCCTGTCGCGGCTGAAGCCGCTCGTACAGTTGCGACGACAGATGCCGCTACGCCACGGCAAAGGCGCATTGCTAAAACCACTTGGAAAAACGCCAAGTCGCTCATCGAGCACAGCGGCCCGCGATCGCAGGATCACGCCACCTCTACCTGCGGAATCACCGCCAACATATCAGTCACACCGACATCGGCACCCGCCTGGCTGAGCAAGGTGGTGGCCTGGCCGCGGTGGTGGGTCTGGTGGTTGAAGAAGTGCAGCAGCAGGTCGCCGAAGCGCCGGCAGTGCGATTCGCCGCGGGTATTGCGATAGCGCAGCGCCACATCGAGATCGTCGGGCTGCAGTTCCGTCATCCAGGCGGCGATCGTTGCATCCAGCGCCTCGCGCTGCGTCCGCAGGTCCGCCAGACAGTCGGCCTGCGGCATGTCCAGGGCGGGCGGGACCGGCTTGGCGGCGATGGCCTGCAGCGCCGGGTGCCGGGCCGGATGCTGGGCGAAGCGCTGTAGCCAGATCGTATCCGCCACCACCAGGTGGTTGAGCGTGCCCAACAGCGATCCGAAGAAGGCGCCGCGCGGCTCGGCGATGGCGGTGTCCGGCAGGGTCGCGGCCGCGGCGTAGAGACGCTGGTTCATCCAGTGGCTGTAGTTGGCGAACAGCCGCAGTGTGTGCAAGGTGTCCATGCTCAGGCGTGCTCCTGGGGGGCGTGCAGTTCGCACAGATGGAGTTCGACCTCGGCCGCTTCCGGGCTCAGGCGCACGCGTCCCTGGGCGATGAAGCCCAGCGCGGCCAGCAGCCGCAGCGAGCGTGCATTGCCTGGTGCCACGATCGCGTAGACCCGCGGCAGCGCCAGCACGCTGCGCGCGTACTCCAGCACGGCGCGCGCCGCCTCGCTGGCGTAGCCCTGGCCCGCGTAGGGCTGCAGCAGGGCGTAGCCCAGGTCGGGCGCGGGCAGGGTCGGCCGCAGCACCAGCCCGGCCACGCCAATCCAGGCGCCGTCGTCGCGACCCTCCACCGCATACAGGCCGAAGCCGTGCTCGGCGTAGCTGCGCACTGAGCCGTCGGCGAGATAGCGGCTGGCCTGGGCTTCGTCGCGCACGCCGCGGTCGCCGATGTGCGCCAGGAAGCCGGGGTCGTTGAGCAGGGCCAGCATCGGCGTCGCATCGCGCTCGGGGTCCAGCCGGCGCAGCACCAGGCGTGGGGTCTCGATCACGGTGGACATGCGGCGCTCCTGCGGGTCAGGCGGCCAGCGTGGCGCCGCCGCCGTGGCTTGGCAAGCAGTGCGAGCGGCCCGCGTTTCGTGGGGGCATCTGCGTGCCACAGCCCGAAAGACATCCCTGCGCAGTGGCCGCGGCACCCGACATCCCGGTCACACATAACAAACGTCTAGTTAACAGCTTCACATGGGGTGCCGGTATTCTGACGCCCATGCGACCCATCCCCCGTCTCGCCACCTTCCTGTCCCTGCTCTCGCTGGCCGGCCTCGCCGAGGCCCGCGGCGTCATCGAGAAAGTACAAATCGAGGGGCTGAACAAGGACGAAGACGAGGCGATGATCGAGAACATCCAGGTCTCGCTGTCGCTGTACGACGCCATCGGCAAGGACCAGGGCGAGTCGCGCCTGGAGTATCTGCTGAGCCAGGCCGAACGGCAGACCCGGCAGGCGCTGGAGCCGTTCGGCTATTTCACTCCCACCATCACTGTCGACGCGCCGCGCCAGGACGACAAGCTGACCGTGGTGGTGCACGTGGACAAGGGCGAGCCGATCCGGGTGCGCAATTTCCATGTAGGCATCACCGGCCCGGCCGAGGACGACCGCTACCTGGGCGAGGACCTGAAGAACTTCCGCCCGCGCCAGGGCGACATCTTCGTCAGTAGCGTCTACGAGACCAGCAAGGTCACCATCACCCGGCGCCTGGCCGAGCGCGGCTACTTCGATGCCGACTTCACCCAGCGCAAGGTCGAGGTGACCCGCGCCGACCACGCCGCCGACATCGACCTGAGCTGGGACAGCGGCCGCCGCTACAACATGGGGCCGATCCGCTTCCACCAGGACTACTTCAACCAGAAGCTGTTCGATCCGCTGGTGTACTGGAAGGAAGGCAGCTACTACCACGAAGGCAAGCTCGACCGTCTGCGCGAGTCGCTGGTCAAGCTCGACTACTTCAGCGTGATCGACATCCAGCCCAAGCCGGAAGAGGCCGACGCCAACGGCGAGGTGCCGGTGGACGTCAACCTCACCCGCGCCAAGCGCAGCATCTACACCGCTGGTCTCAGCTACGGCAGCGAGAGCGGCGCCGGCGTGCGCCTGGGCGTGGACCGCCGCTACGTCAATGCGCGCGGGCACAAGCTCAGCACCCAGCTGGATTACGCCCAGAAGCGCAAGAGCTTCATCACCAGCTACCGGATCCCGGCGTTCCGCTGGCTCGACGGCTGGTACACCACCTCGCTGCGCGTCTACGACGAGCAGACCGACTACATCGACCTGCGCAACGTCAAGCTCACCGGCAGTCGCAGCGGCCAGATCAACGAGCACTGGACCGCCATCGCCTCGATCAACGCGTTGCGCGAGCGCTGGCGCTACGCCACCGACGAGGTGTTCGACGGCGCGCTGTACCAGACCTCGACGCTGTTCTATCCGCAGATCGAAGCCGACTACGTGGGCGTGGACGACAAGGTGTTCCCGCGCAAGGGTTTCAGCGGCAACATCAGCCTGCGCGGCGGCGCGGAGGGCGCGGGTTCGGATGCCAGCTTCGTGCAGGCGAACATGCGGGTGAACTGGTTCCACGGCATCGGCGACAACGACCGCCTGATCCTGCGCGGCGAAGCCGGCAGCACCTGGACCGACGCGCTGGTGGCGATGCCGCCGAGCCTGCGGTTCTTCGCCGGCGGCGACAACAGCATCCGCGGCTATGCGTTCCGCGAGGTCGGCCCGCGCACGCCGCGGCCGGATCGCTTCGCGCTGGGTGCCAAGCACGTGCTCACCGGCAGCGCCGAGTACGAGCACTACTTCAAGGGCGGCCCGTGGGGCGGCGCGGTGTTCGTCGACAGCGGCAGCGCCTTCGACGATACGCCGGATTGGCACACCGGCGTCGGCTTCGGCCTGCGCTGGCGCTCGCCGGTCGGCCCGGTGCGGGTGGACATCGCCCATGGCTTGAACGATCCCGACTCGCAGTTCCAGCTCTACCTCAACATCGGAGCCAACCTGTGAGCGCGCCGATCGAGCCGACGTCGCCCGCCGCGCCGCCGCCGCGGCGCCCGCGTTTCTATCGGCGCAAGCGGTTCTGGTGGGGTTCGGCGCTGACCGTGGCCGGGCTGGTGTTGCTGGCGGTGATCGCGCTGTACTGGCTGCTGCAGACCGTGGCCGGGCGCGACGTCCTGCTGGCGCAGGTGGTGGCGCGGCTGCCGGCCGGCTCCACGCTCACCTGGGAGCGCGCCGAAGGGCCGCTGGCCGGTCCGCTGACCCTGCACAACCTGGACTTCCGCTACAACGAGATCCACTTCACCGCCGAGCGCGCCTACCTCGATCCGGACATCCGCCCGCTGCTCGGGCGCAAGCTGCAACTGGACGCGCTGGAACTGACCAACGCCACGCTCAACCTGGCCAAGAGCGACGAACCGTTCGAACTGCCGCGCTGGCCGCAGTCGCTGCCGCAGATCGAAGTGCCGCTGGCCCTGCAGGCCGACCGCATCGCCATCGACGGCCTGCGCATTACCCAGGCCCAGCAGCCGATGATCGACATCCGCACGCTGCGCGGCGGCGTGGAAGTGGCCAACGGCGAGTTCCGCGCCACCCAGGTGGTGGTGAACAGCGACCGCGGCGATTTCCGCGTCAATGGCGATTACCTGCCGGGCCAGGACTACAAGGCCGACCTCACCGCCAGTGCCGTGCTGCCGGCCGCGCGCGGGCGCACCCCGGCGCGCCTGGGCCTGGTCGCGCGCGGCGACCTGGACAAGATGGAAGTGGCCATCGCCGGCAACGCGCCGGCGCCGCTGCGCGCCACCCTGGTGTTCACCGGCCGCACCGATCCGGTGTGGGAGTTCGCTGCCAGCAGCAAGGCGCTGGATCCGTCGCTGCTGGTGCCGCCGGCCGACGACGCCCCGGCGTCCGTGCCGCTGGCCTTCGACCTGCGTGCCAAGGGCAAGGGCGGCAATGCCGACCTGCAAGGCGAGCTATCGCGCGACGGGCAAAAGCTCGTGCTCGATCCCTCGCACCTGAGCCTGGACAACCAGGTGCTCACCGTCGCGCCGCTGCAGCTGCGCGCGTTCGACGGGCAATTGCGCCTGCGCGGCACCGCCGATCTGCGCGACCCGGACAATGCGCAGTTGCGCTTCGCGGTCAACGCCAGCGGCATGACCTTCACCACTGCGCCGGATCCGTCCACCCCGGACGCGCCAGCGGTGCCGATCAAACTGGTCGAGGCCAACCTGGGTGTGGCCGGCACGATGAAACAGTGGGCCACCTACGGCGAGGCCACTGTCGCCCGCGGCAAGGACAGCGCCAACCTGCTGCTGGACGTGCGCGGCGACGATCGCCAGGCGCAGTTGAAGCAGGTGCGCGCGACCATGCCCAGCGGCACCCTCGACCTCGGCGGCATCGTGGCCTGGGTGCCGGAGTTGAACTGGGACGTGCAAGGCACGCTGGCTGGGTTCGACCCGGGCTACTTCGCGCCGGGCTGGGACGGCAAGCTGTCCGGCACCTTCGCCTCGCAGGGCAAGCAGTTGCCGCCGCGGCCGGACGGCAGCGCCGCCGGCTACCAGGCCACGCTCGACATCCCGCGCTTGAACGGACGCCTGCGCAGCCGCGCCCTCGACGCCAACGCC
Organism: Xanthomonas indica; assembly: GCF_040529045.1. NCBI lineage: Bacteria > Pseudomonadati > Pseudomonadota > Gammaproteobacteria > Lysobacterales > Lysobacteraceae > Xanthomonas > Xanthomonas indica. The sequence continues at coordinate 807,450 of NZ_CP131914.1, forward strand.
AAGCTCGCCCTGCAGGGCAGCCAGGGCGAGGGCAAGCTGCAGCTGAGCCTGGGCGACAGCCGCCTGCAGGCGCAGGGCAAGGTCGGCGACCAGCTCGACATCGATGCGCAACTGCAGCCGCTGCAACTGGCCGACCTGCTGCCCGGCGGCGCCGGCAGCCTGCGCGGCAGCGTGCAGGTCAAGGGCCGCCGCGATGCGCCGGACCTCACCGCCGACCTCACCGGCAACGGCCTGAAGTGGGACAGCTACGGCGCCGACAGCCTCAGCCTGCGCGGGCGCCTGCCCTGGCGCGGCAACGGTGGTGAACTCGCCCTGCGCGGCAGTGCGATCAATGCCGGCGTGCTGCTGCAGACGCTGAGCGTGGATGCGCGTGGCGCGGTGGAGAACCTGCAACTCGATGCCAAGACCCAGAACGACATGGGCGCATTGGCCCTGGCCGGGCAGGTGCGCCGCGATGGCGCGCGTTGGCAGGGCGCCTTGAACACGCTGCGCATCGCCCCGGCCAAGGGCGAACCGTGGCAACTGCGGCAGGCTGCGAACTTCAGTGTGGCCGGCAATGCCTTCAGCCTGTCCGAGAGCTGCCTGGCGCCGGGCAGCGGCGGCGCGTTGTGCGTGTCCGCCGACTGGCCGAAGCAGGGCCTGACCCTGCGCGGCGACGCCCTGCCGCTGGCCCTGGTGCAGCCATGGCTGCCGCCCAACAGCGGCCGCAAGATGTACCTGCGCGGCGACCTGTCCATCGACGGCAGCTTCAAGCCGGCCGGCAATGCCTGGCAGGGCTCGCTGCGCCTGGCCTCGCGCGAGGGCGGCCTGCGCCTGGGCGACAACGCGCGTGGCGAACTGCTGCGCTACGACCAGTTCAGTTTCGTCACCGATTTCAGCGCCCAGCACATCCACTCCAAGCTCGGCATCGGCTTCCAGGGCGACGGCTTCGTCGATGCCACCGTCGACACCGGCTGGGATGCGTACGCGCCGCTGACCGGCGAGATCTACATGAACATGGCGCGGCTGTACTGGCTGGAGCTGTTCTCGCCCGACCTGGTCCGGCCCAAGGGCCTGGTCGAAGGCCACGTCAGCCTGCGCGGCACCCGCTCGCAGCCGGCGATGGGCGGCGACGCCACGCTGAGCAACTTCACCGGCGAACTGCCGGCGCTGGGCCTGACCCTGAGCGAAGGCAAGGGCCGTTTCGACGCGCAGCCGGACGGCTCGGCGCGCATCGTCGCCTCGGTGAAGTCCGGCGAGGGTACGCTCAATGTCGATGGCGGCCTGTCCTGGTACGGCGACCGCACGCCGTTGCAGTTGAACATCCGCGGCACCAACGTGCTGGTGTCCAACACCGCGGAACTGCGCGCGGTGGCCAATCCCGACCTGCAGTTCGGCATCGCCAACAACACCATGATGCTGAGCGGCCAGGTCACCGTGCCGTCGGCCGACATCGACCTGGAGCGGCTGGACCGCGGCACTTCGTTGTCCGAGGACGTGGTGGTGCTGGACCCGGCCGATCCCGAGGCCACGCCGACTTCGCCGCTGGAAATGGACCTGCGCGTGACCCTGGGCGATCAGGTCAAGATGGCCGGCTTCGGCCTCAAGGGCGCTCTGACCGGCGCCATGCAGGTGCGCTCGCGGCCGGGCCGCGAGATGGCCGCCACCGGCGGGCTGGACGTCAGCGGCAAGTACAAGGCGTACGGGCAGGACCTGACCATCACCCGCGGTCAGCTCACCTGGAGCAACAACATCGTCTCCGACCCGCGCATCAACATCCGCGCGCAGCGCCAGGTCGCCGACGTCACCGCCGGCATCGACGTCACTGGCCGCGCCACCGCCCCGCATGCGGATGTGTGGTCCGACCCGTCGATGTCGCAGTCCGAAGCGATGTCCTACCTGGTGCTGGGCCGCAGCCTCAGCAACACCAGCAGTGCCGAAGCCGACCAGGTCACCGCTGCGGCCAGCGCCCTGTCGGCCGGCAGCGGCCTGCTCGCCTCGCAACTCGGCGCCAAGCTCGGCTTCGACGATGCCGGCGTCAGCCAGTCCCGCGCCCTCGGCGGCTCGGTGGTGGGCTTCGGCAAATACCTCTCGCCGAAACTCTACGTCAGCTACGGCGTGTCGCTGATCGGCAGCGGCTCGGTCTTGACGCTGAAGTATCTGCTCGGCCGCGGCTTCGATGCCGAGGTGGAATCGAGCACGGTGGAGAATCGTGGGTCGGTGAATTGGCGGAAGGAGAAGTAGTGCGCCGTTTGAGTACGGCGCATGCTGCAACCGCAAAATCTCCTTGACAGCCTCGGGTGCGGTCTATCACAGTTCCGCCGGGGATCCAGATCGCGGCAGCATTACAGCATTTCGGCAGCGCTATGCGCCGACATGGCTGCGCCCAGTGATCCCCAGGGCACGATACTGAAACCAGGGGGAAACATGGATTGTCGCTTCGGCACCGGCTTGCCTGTCACACAGCTGCGCAATACGTCGCGATTGCCGCCCTAGCAGCCTCGTCCCATACCGGCGCCCCGTTTCCGGGCGCGTGCCGGCCTGCAGCACATCCAGATATCGACCGTGTCCCTGCCGCGCACGCCAGTCGCGCGCTGCAGCCTTCGCACCGGTTGCCGACTGCTTTCTTGAGACTTCTCTATGGATAGGTTCCAGACGTTCTCCCGGCTGCGCGCAGGACTGGCGCTGTTGGCCCTCGGATATGCAGCCACCGCCGTTGCGGACGAATTGCGGTACGACCAGAGGTACGTCGAGCGCATCAAGCAATCGCAGGAAATCGGACGCTTGAGCGTCGATTCTTTCGGCGAGCAGGTCAGCCTGAAGAACGGCAGCGTGGTGTTCAACTGGACGGACATCGACATCCCCGGCAACAGCAAGCTGCCGGTCCGTCTGCAGCGCACGCACGTCGTGGAAGACGACGGTGCGGGGCGCAGTGGAAAGCTCGACGGTTTCGGCGTTGGCGGTTCGTTCGATGTGCCGTACCTGATGGGTGTGTTCAGCACGAACGGCTGGCAGGTGTACGGCAATAGCCCGAATAGTCGCTGCAGTCAGCCCGCAGAACCACCGAGCTATACCATCCCCGCCCGGGACTATTGGTCAGGCAACAATCTGCACATCCCGGGGTCGGGCGATCGCCAGATGCTCATGGGTCCTTCGACGCAGTTGCCGGCACCGAACAACGGCGCAAGCTATCCCTGGATCACCAAGGATTTTTGGCGCTTCTCCTGCCTGGCGAGTACCAAGAACGGCTATCCGGGCGAAGGATTCGTGGCGCTGTCGCCGGAAGGCGACAAATACTATTTCGACTGGGTGGTCAGCAAGACCCACCCATCCATCTCCAAGCGGATGGGGAACTACTCCGCAAGCGCGTCGATGTCGCGTCTAGCAGTGTTTTTCCTGGCCACACGGGTCGAGGATCGCTTCGGCAATTGGGTTACCTACACCTACAACGGCGACCAGTTGTCGCGGATCGACGCCAGCGATGGCCGCTACATTCGGGTGACCGGAACTTCCGGTGCCAACATCACGTCGGTCGAATCCAGCATCGGCAACTGGACCTATTCGTACGGCGACAAGTCGTTGACGGTGACGCAACCGGATAATGCCCAGTCGCGCTACGTGCAGAGCGGCGACATGATCATTACGCCGACGCCTGCCTTGCCGCTCTATCAAGATCCTCCGCGCTGCCCGGCGCCGGAGATGTCGACCGGCAACTTTACCTACGCCGTCACGTTGCCCAGCAATGCCACGGCAACCTATGCGTTCTCGGTGAAGCGGCATTTCCGCCACAACATCCCCAAGCAGTGCAACAGCTTCATGGATGCGGCCGGTCCGAGTACCAGCTATCAGTACCTGACCATCCCCAACTTCTCGGACAACTTCACCCTGGTCAGCAAGTCGATCAGCGGCCCTGGCTTGCCATCGATGCAGTGGTCGTATACCTACGGCATCGGTGCTGGCGGGCTGGCCTTTGCGGAAACCTGTCAGCGACCCAACCTGCCGCCGACCGCTTGCAGAAAGTCAATGCAGACCGAGGTGCGCGGTCCTGAAAACGACTTCAAGCGCTACACCTTCGGTGCCTGGTACAACTTGAACGAAGGGCTGGATCTGGGTGTGGAAGACGGTTCGTACACCAGCAGTTCGTCTGGGGATACCGTGAATATCCTCAGCGCGAGTGTGAACGACTACGTCACCAGCGATGAGGTCGCCAATCAGCCGTTTCCGAATTTCGTCGGTTCTGGGCATGGATCGAACGAAGACGACGTCTCCATTGCGGGGCTCAGGCCGCTCAAGCGCACCACCATCACCCAGGATGGCGGCACCTTCCAGATGGCGGTGAACAGCTTCGACGTGTTCGCACGCCCCACCAGCGTGACCCGCTCCAGTGCGTTCAATACTCGCACGGAGGCCACCGCGTACTACGACAACCTCAACCTGTGGGTCATCGGTCAGGTCGCGTCCGTGACAAAGACGGCACCCGGCGATTCACAGGAGATGTCCGCCAACACGTACGACGCTGCGACCGCGCTGCCGACGCGTTTCTCGCGGTTCGGCAAGACCATCCAGACGGTTGCTTACAATGGCGACGGAACGGTGGCGAAGGTCACCGACGGAAATGGCAATGCCACCAGCCTCAGCGGCTGGAAACGCGGCATGCCGCAGGGCATCACCTATGCGGACGGCACTAGCGACACGGCCGTCATCGATGACCGTGGCCTGATTAGCTCGGCGACCGACGAAAACGGGTACGCGACCAGCTACGCCTACGATGCCATGGGGCGATTGACCAACATCGCTTATCCCAGCGGCGATACCGTCGCCTGGGCGTCGACGGGCCTGGCGTTCGAGCAGGTGAACGCCACCGAATTCGGTCTGCCTGCAGGGCATTGGCGGCATACGGTGTCAACTGGCAACGCCAGGAAGGTCACCTACCTCGATGGCCTGTGGCGGCCGGTGCTGACCCAGGAGTACGACGCAGCGAACGCGGGCGCCACCCAGCGGTTCAGCCGGTTTAGCTACGACCATCAGGGGCACACCTTATTCGCCTCCTACCCGGGCACGTCCGATCAACTGTCGACCGGCACGTGGACGCAGTACGACGCGCTCGGCCGGACCACGTCGGTGTCCCAGGACTCCGAACAGGGCCTGCTGACGACGAAGACGGAGTACCTGACTGGTAACCAGATGCGCGTGACCAATCCGCGGGGCAACCAGACCCTGTCCGGCTATCAGGTCTTCGACCGCCCAGGCTACGACGCGCCGGTCTGGTTCCAGCATCCGGAGGGCGCCACCACCGAGATCAATCGCGACATCTTCGGCAAGCCGCTGTCCATCCGCCGCCGTGACGCCAACGGCACCGTGTCGGTCACTCGCAGCTACGTCTACGACACCTACCAGCAACTGTGCAAGACGGTGGAACCGGAAACCGGTGCCACCGCCAATGGCTATGACGCTGCTGGCAACCTGGTGTGGAGCGCGGCTGGCCTGTCGCTGTCCAGTACCACGTCGTGCGATGCGGATTCGGCCTTCGCTTCCGGCCGCCGGGTCGACCGCAGCTATGACGTGCGCAATCGGATCAAGGCGCTGAGCTTCCCGGATGGCAACGGCAACCAGGCCTGGAGCTACTGGCCGGATGGGGCGGTCAAGCAGATCACCACCACCAACAACGGTGTCGCCACCTACAACAGCTACGCCTACAACAAGCGCCGCTTGCTGATCGCGGAGAGCCAGGGCCAGGCCGATGGCGAGACCTGGGCGCTGGGTTACGCCTACGATGCCAGCGGCAACCTGGCCGCGCATCGCTATCCGTCCGGGCAAACGGTGGACTATGCACCCAATGCCCTGGGCCAACCGACCCAGGCCGGCAGCTATGCCACCGGCGTGAGCTACTACCCGAACGGCGCGATCAAGCAGTTCACCTACGGCAACGGTATCGTCCACACGATGACGCAGAACGCGCGTCAGTTGCCGGATACCAGCCAGGATGCCTACGGCGGCACGGCGTTCCTCAGCGATGGCTACGACTACGACGCCAATGGCAATGTCGCAGGTATTAGCGACGGCGCCACGGGCCGCAACCAGCGCGGCAACCGCACCATGACCTATGACGGCATGGATCGGCTGACCAAGGCCGAGTCGCCGATGTTTGGCACTGCCACCTACAGCTACGACGTCCTCGACAACCTGACCCACGTCGTCGCGCCGGGCCGCGATCACTACTACTGCTACGACAGCAATTGGCAGCTCACCAACGTCAAGACCGGCAGTTGCGGCGGCAGCACGGTCATCGGCATGAGCTACGACCCGCAGGGCAACCTCAGCAACAAGAACGGCCAGGCCTTCGTCTTCGACTACGGTAACCGCCTGCGCCAGGCGACCGGCAAGGAGACCTACCGCTACGACGGCAACGGCCGTCGCACGTTGGCGCTGCAGAGCGCCGGCAACATCGGCTCGCTGTACGACCAGTCCGGGGCGTTGCGCTTCCAGAAGAACCAGCGCCAGTCCAAGTCCACCGACTACATCCTGCTTGGCGGCAGCCTGGTTGCCGAAGCCGACTGGCCGTTGGGACAGGCGCTCTCGGTCAAGGACTACGTCAACTGGAACCCGGTCTCCGGCGCAACCCGCTACGTGGTGGAAGAGAGCGTGGATGGCGTTACCTGGACCTCGGTGTACGACGGCAACCAGGCGAACTGGACCTCCTTGGCCAGGCCGGCGGGCACCTACTCATATCGCGTGACGGCATGCACGGCGGACGGTAACTGCACTGCGGCGTCGAACGTGACGCATGACCAGCGGCCTGCAGTGGATATCGTGCCGTTGCTGTATCAGCTGCTGTTGAACGGCTAAGTCCAGCCGGCGGCGGTTGGAGCCCTTTGCTGCCGCGGCGAAGGGCTATAGGCGGTAAAAAACGACAATAACGGATCAAAAAAGGGGGATGAAATGAGCTTCAAGATAATGGGGTTGCTGTTGGCGATTGCAGCATCATGCTTTTCTTGCGAGGCGGTCGCTGCCATGCAAGTGGTCTGGACTGGGAAAATCACCTACGTCGAGAATGGCTGGTACGGCGAAGGCATGGTGATTCATACCTCCAACGATGGACCATCCGGGTGTTCGGCCCCCCTGAACGACTTCGCGATCGACAAGGATCATCCATCGTACAAAGAGTTGACGGCGATGGCGCTGGCTGCATACACCAGTAATTCGGACGTCGAACTCCTGGTCGACTCGGGCGTCTGCCTTTTCGGTAATCGCACCAAAGTCATTTCAATACGGCTGAAGAAATAAGAGATTACGATGAGGTCACGCTCATTTGCATGGCGAACATCGATCCAATTTCAGGAAGAGAAGCAATATGAAATGTGAAAGAGGCTTGCTGTTGATGCTCGCTTTGCTGAGTTGGCACGCATCGGCAAACGAATCGATGCAGAACCTCGACGTCGTGAAGTTGGGCACTTACCAAGCCCATACCGACCATTTCGTCTGGCTGTCGGAAACGCCAGCGGAATGCAAGGCAGCCGTACCGGGAAATGCTGTCTTGCATTTTCAAGACGATCAACCGGGTGGCAAGGCACTGCTGGCCGTCTTGATGACGGCGTTGACGAACAAGCGCAAGGTCGATGTGCAGAGCAATGGCTGCGACATCGTCGAGATCTACTTGAAGTAAGCCTGCTCTGACGGAGTCTACGCCGTAGGTTTCGTTGGGTACGTTGCACCGTAATGTTGATATGGGAAGCGTTGTCGATTCGACGTCCATGAGAAAAGTCGACTCTACATCGTACATCTATGGTTCCAACTCGCAAGGACGAGTGATGTCAAATTTCCAGGGGATTCGTGCGGTGATGCGCCTGATGGCTGCTACCGTGCTTTCATTGTTCGTCGCTTTTGGCGCGTTGGCGCAGACGGTCCGCTATATTCATACAGACGGATTAGGATCTTTGGTGTTGGCCACGGACAAAGATAGAAACATCATAGAGCGTAGTGAGTATGAGCCATATGGATACCTTTTGAATCGCCCTGCGATAGATGGACCGGGTTATACGGGGCATGTCACAGATGTCTCGACAACATTCACATACATGCAGCAACGGTATTATGATCCCTTGCTTGGAAGGATGCTTAGTGTGGATCCCATAACTGTTAATCAGAGCAAAGATCTGAGACAGTTCGGCCGTTATAACTATTCTTATGGAAACCCTTATAAGTTTATCGATCCAGATGGGCGGATCGTGAAGCTTGCAGATCTTAAAGACAAGAAAGCTATAGAGGGTATGATTCGAAGCAGGAGTGCTGGAAAATTCAAGTTTGACAAAGATGGAAAATTAAAGCAAAGCAAGTCATCAGCAAACCAAAAAGGACGTTCTACTTATTATCAAAGTAAGCTAAATGCAGCAATCGACAGCAGTGAGACAATTACAGTTGGCATAAATTCGACATTCACTGACCCAATGAGCGGGAATCAAGAGGACGTGGACAGCGCCGCTGGTGGAGGTGTAACTGTAGGTAGAACACACGGCGGTGATCAAGAGGTAACAATTTCAGGAAATCCTTTGAATTCTCTAAAGGACACCTCTGGAGCGCAGCTTCGTGACGATCCGGCAGACATTCTGATGCACGAGATGGTGGGGCATGCGATACCTCACGTTGTGGGATCTGATACCGGAAATGCAGTGGATAATGAAAACAAAGCGCGTAGTGAGATTCCCGGGAGCGGGATACGCGCTGCCGAGCCATGGCACGGAGAGTAATTCATATGAAGCTCAAAATCGGCGTGCTGTTGCTATTTTTTGTCCTTCCAATCACTGGCATTTGTAATTATCAAAAGGAAATGGATCTGCAAGAAAAGGCTGCTCAATCTGAGTTGGTTGTGATCGCGCGGGTTGATTCAATATATGAAGCTGGATGTAAAGTTAACTTTATCTGCGCAAGACTCCACGTAGAAAAATTTTTAAAAGGTTCAGCTGAGGGTGATCTGCAATTTGCATTTCACGGTCCTTTGGCAGAACTTAACTCCACATGCTGTAAAAGTGGAAAATATTATCTTGTTTTTCTAAAAAAACTAGATAGTTCGAATTGGGCTTCGGTAAATGGACCATTTGGCGTCTATGACTTACCAGAATAAGGTGTGGTTATGGCCGATTTAGAATAGAAATTCTAATCCGCATGTAAATTAATATAATTAATTTTGGCTTGGTGCCATATTTTACCGGTGTTCAGTGTTCGCTGGGCCGTTAGAATTTGCCAAGGGCGCCAATAGAGCAGTAGAGATGGCTAAGCTTAGCCGTGCAAATTCCCCGATGCATGTATGTTGAGCAATGTCGCCGCTTGCGCGTCGACAAAACGCAAGCTAAGGTCGAGGCCACTCACATCTCAGGCAATTGAATACCTGTGCCAAATTGCCTAGCAGCCTCACTCACCCTAAACCTCGCCCTGATCACCGCCGCCCATGCCGACGAAGGCATGTGGATCCCATCGCAGATGCCGGAGTTAGCCAAGCCCTTGCGTGAGGCGGGATTCCAGGGCGATCCAAGCACGCTCGCGGAAGTGGTCCAGCCACCGTTGAGCGCAGTGGTGAAGATTGGGGGCGGGACCGGGGCGTTCGTGTCCGGGGACGGGTTGTTGTTGACCAATCACCACGTCGCCTACGGGGTGATCCAGTACAACACCTCGGTCAAGGAGAACCTGATCGAGAACGGATTCATCGCGCGGGATCGCGCCGACGAGCGTGCGGCCAATCCGGATTTCCGGGTGCTGGTGACGGTGGGCTTCGACAAGGTCACCGATCAGGTGCTGGGGCCGGCCAGGGGCAAGACCGGGCGGGCCTACTACGATGCGGTGGATGTGGCGAGCAAGCGTATCGTCGCCGTCTGCGAGCGCGAGGCCGGGGTGCGCTGCAGCGTGGCCAACATGTATTACGGCACCGATTTCTACCGGATCCGCCAGCTGGAACTGCGCGACGTGCGCCTGGTGTATGCGCCGCCGCGGGCGATCGGCAACTACGGCGACGAGATCGACAACTTCATGTGGCCGCGGCACAGCGGCGATTTCACCTTGCTGCGCGCCTACGTGGGCAAGGACGGCAAGCCGGCGGACTACAGCGCCGATAACGTGCCCTACCAGCCGCCGGCGCATCTGCAGATCGCCGCCGATGGGCCGAAGGCCGGCGATTTCGCGATGCTGGCCGGTTACCCAGGCATCACCTATCGGCACCGCACGGCGGCCGAGTTCGCCGAGCAGGTGGAGGCGACGTTGCCGCAGCGGGTGGCGGTGCTGGACCAGTTGATCGGGGTGATCGAGGCGGCCGGCAAGACCGATGCGGAGGCACGCACGCGCTATGCGTCGCAGCTGCAGTCGCTGAAGAACAACCGCAAGCGGGCCGCTGGCGAACTGGAAGGGCTGCAGCGCAGCGATGCGGTGCGGCTACGCGCCGAGGACGAGCGCGGCATGCTCGCGGCCACGCACGGCAGCGACGCGCGCGATATCGCGGCGCTGCAGAAGGTGCTCGGCCAGGCTTCGGCATTGCGCGAGCGCGATCTGCTGCTGGGGTTGATCGCCACGCAGACCCAGGCGCTGCGTTCGGCGCTGACGCTGGAGCGGCTGCGGCTGGAAGCGGGCAAGCCGGACGATCAACGCGAGAGCGGCTATCAGCAGCGCGATCTGGCGCTGATCGAGGGCATGCTCAAGCAGGTGCAGCGTCGCTATTCGTCGGCCGTGGAGAAGGCGCTTCTGACGACGCTGCTGACCCGCTACCAGCAGCTGCCGGAGGCGCAGCGGGTGCCGGAGTTCGATGCGGCGTTCGGGCGGACCCCGGCGCAATTGCAGACGGTGCTGGACAAGGCGTATGCCGGCACCGCGCTGGGCACCGAGGCCGAGCGCCTGTCCCGCTTCGCTGCCGCGCGCGAAGGCAAGGCGCCTGCGGCCGATCCGTTGCTGGCGCTGGCCGCCAAGCTGGTGCCGGCGCAGCTGCGGCTGGACGACGCGCGCAAGGCGCGCGAGGGCGAGCAGTTGCGGCTGCGCCCGGCCTACATGCGTGCGCTGTTCGCCTGGCGCAAGCAGCAGGGCCGTGCAGTGTATCCGGACGCCAACAGCACGCTGCGGATCAGCTATGGCCGTGTGGAGCCGCTGGCGCCGCGCGATGCGGTGAGCTTCGCGCCGCTGACCACGGTGGCTGGCATCGTCGAGAAGAACACCGGCAAGGAACCGTTCGATGCGCCCAAGCCGCTGCTGGCGGCGATCGCCAAGGGCGATTTCGGCAGCACCGTCGATCCGCAGTCGAAGACGCAGCCGGTGAACTTCCTGACCAACCTGGACACCACCGGCGGCAACTCCGGCTCGCCGGTGCTCAATGCGCGCGGTGAGCTGATCGGGCTGAACTTCGACAGCAACTGGGAAGCGGTCAGCGCCAGCTGGTGGTACGACCCGCGCTACAAGCGCGCGATCCATGTGGACATGCGCTACCTGCGCTGGCTGATGGCCAAGGTGTATCCGGCGCCGCAATTGCTGAAGGAGTTGAACGTTCCGCAGGAGTGAGTGGGGCGGGTTGGGACGCATGTCGCTTGGCATTGCCTCTAGCGAAATAGGGCATGCCCTGTGCCCTGGTGCGGCGGCGGCATCGTCCGCCGTTGCTTCGGAAGCGTGAGCCCTTAGCGCTCGCCTCGATGCATTGTGCTGTTGGAGATCAGAAAGACGATCCCGATACCGGACACGTTCATGCGTCGGGACTGAAGTCCCTCCACAATGAGCATCATGCGCTGTGGTCGGGAGACTGAAGTGACGGGTGTGGGCTGTTGCTCTTGAATGCGCCGGCCGCGGCTCACTCCGCGCCTGCGATGCAGGGCTTAGACTGACCCGATGAAAGCTCTTGTCGCCACGCCACTGCCGCGTGGGTTCTACGCCCGCGATGCGCGCGAGGTCGCGCCTGAGTTGTTGAACACCTTGCTCGTCACCGCCGATGGCCGTTGCGGGCGCATCGTCGAGGTGGAGGCCTACTGCGGTGCGGAGGATCCGGCGGCGCATTCGTTCCGGGGCATGACCCCGCGCACGCGGGTGATGTTCGGCCCGCCCGGGCATCTGTATGTGTACTTCATCTACGGCATGCATTGGGCGCTCAATGCGGTGTGCGGCGGTGCGCCGGGGCATGCGGTGCTGATCCGCGCCCTGGCACCGGTGGCCGGGGTCGAGGCGATGCAGCTGGCACGCGGCGCGGTGCGCACGGCCGATCTCACCCGTGGGCCGGGGCGGCTGGCCAAGGCGCTGGGCGTGTCGGGCGCGGACAACGGGCTGGACCTGACCACGCGGCAGTCGCGCCTCTGGCTGGGTCAGGACGGGACGCCGCCGCCTGCCGCGCCGGTCGTCACCACGCGGATCGGCATCAGCAAGGCGATGGAGGCGCCGTGGCGCTGGCATGTGCCGGGCGATCCGAACGTGTCGCGTTTCGTGGCGGGGCGGGTGAGGCAGCGCTAGTAGTGCGGCGCGTGTGGGCATCGTCGCTCTCCAAGTTGCACGAAATCAGCGCCTTGCCGGTCGCCGTAAGCTGATCGCATTGCATGCCCTCGTGATGGAAGAGGCTCCGGCTCGAATGCGGGAACGTGGCTGAGGCATCTTCTTCTCGTTCGTCGCGGCTGAAGCCGCTCCTACGAAAAGCGGTTGACGCTCGTGTGGTGCTACCCACAACACTCAAAAAAACGAGCTAGGTTGCGCGCCGCGTCACTGTGCTGGGAACCGTCGCAAGACGCATCCTATGAGTAGGCGCTGGGATAGCGAAGTGGCTTCCGACACGCAGCGTCACGGCCAGCTGGCATGCCATTGTGGGAGGGACTTCAGTCCCGACGCGCGGTCTCATTGGTGCGAAGACGATTACGCCCCAGCTAGGACTATTCCCGGATTGGGGAAGAGCAGTGCCTACAGCAGCACGCATGTTCCCTATTCACGCAAATTCGAAAGAGTTCACGCGGCCACCGCCACAGCACAGTGCATGCGGCATTCGCCGACCACGCATAAGCAGCGCATTGCACGCATTCATGCCGCACACACACCGCACTCGCATCACGGGAATGCAGCGCGACCCAGGCTGCAGGTTCTCCCTACGTCGAGATGCCGCCATGAAAGTGCTCAACATCGTCACCCTGGTTCTGTTGATTGTTGGCGGGCTCAACTGGGGGTTGGTCGGCCTGTTCCAGTTCGACCTGGTCGCGGCGCTGTTCGGCGGCCAGGACGCGCCGCTGTCGCGCGTGGTCTATGCGCTGGTCGGTCTCTCGGCGCTGTGGCAACTGGTCCCGTTGTTCACCAATCGCCATGAGCCGGTGCGGCATGCCGAGCATGCGCCGCATCGCTGAGTGGCCAGCGGCCGGTGCGCGCGATCCCGATGTCGTGGTGTCGGGATCGTCGTGGCTGGGCGTGGTCATGTGGTGGCGTTGTCTGGTGCGTCCGATCCTGCGGCACCACCGCGCCAGGCACCGCCTCTCCTGCTGAGGCGGCGCCGGCACCAACCTAGGCGATCGTAACGGTGGCATCCAAGTGCGCGATGGCATCGGCCACGACCGTGGCGAACGGTGCGTCCACGTCCACCGAGATCACGTCGGGCTCGTCTAGTGGCAGTTCCAGCGTATCGAGCTGGCTCTGCAGCAGTGCCGGCGGCATGAAGTGACCATGCCGCGCAGCCAGGCGTTGGGCGATCACATGCGCCGCCGCATGCAGGAACACGAAACGCATCGGCACCCCAGTGTCCCGCAACTGCTGCCGGTGCGCCTTGCGCAGCCCGGAAAAGGCCAGCACGACGCTCTGCCCGGCATCGACCGATGCGCGCAGGCGTTGCGCCAGGGCCGCGACCCAGGGCGCGCGCTGTGCATCGCTGAGCGGGATGCCGTGCGCCATCTGCGCCTTGGCGGCGGCGCTGTGGAAATCGTCCGCGTCCAGGAAGGTCAGCCGGTAGTGCGCCGCCAGTGCCTGGGCGACGCTGGTCTTGCCGCTGCCGGAGACGCCCATCGCGATGATGGCTTCGGCGCGCGGCGAAAGTGACGAGGCGGGTTCGGTCACGTGGTGCGGTCCTGTGGGGTCTGGCGCATGATGCCAGCGTGGGCGTTGTGTGGACGTGCAGTGCAGCTGTAACCGGGTCGTGCACCAGTCCTGGCATCTGCGGTTGGTGGGCGCGCCGGGGGAACCGTGTTCTGCCATGGACCATCGCGTCGGGGCTGAAGCCCCTCCCACAGGGACGCCAGCCGGCACTCCTGGTTCCGCACCCCGCGCTTGCATCTTCCCGCGGTGTCTACGTCGTCGCGTTCGCCGTCTCGACCAGGTCGTCCCACTGCAGCCGCGTGCCGGAGGCGTCGTCGCTATCCTGCAGGGTGCGGCGGACGGCGCGGCGCATGGCCCGGCTGATCCAGGTCTGCAGGTCGCGACCGGACTGGCCTTCGCTGCGATCGGCAACCCAGGCTGCCGCGGCGTCGGCGTCGAGATCCAGCGGTTTGCCGCGCAGCAGGCGCGCGACGATGGCGACACGCGCATCGCGGTCGGGCAGGGCGATGACGATCTGCCGGTCCAGCCGCGACAGCAACGCCGGGTCGATCGCGGCGGCATGGTTGCTGGCGGCCAGCAGGAACACCTGGCCCGCGTGGCTGGCGACGCCGTCCAGTTCCTGCAGCAGCTGGCCGACGATCTCGCGGGTGTAGGCGTCGTCGCCGTCGGCACCGCGCGCCGGCGCGACGATGTCGAGTTCGTCGACGAACACGATGCACGGCGCTTGCGCCCGCGCGCGCTCGAATGCGGCCTGCACGCGCTGGCCGGACTGGCCGAGATAGCCGGCCTTGAGGTCGGCGCTGCTCAGGGCGATGAAGGCCAGGCCCGACTGGCTGGCCAGGATCCGCGCGACCTGGGTCTTGCCGGTGCCCGGCGGGCCGACCATCAGGATGCCGCGTGGCACCGGCACACCGAGCTTGGCCAGGGTCTCGGCATTGCGCAGTTCCTTGCCCAGGCCGACGAACTCCTCGACCGTGGCCGCCGGCAGCACGATGTCGTCCCAGCCGAGCGTGGCGACGGCGGTGGAGCCTTTGCCACGCAGCGCGCGCAGTTGGGTCAGCAAGGTGGCATTGTCCAGCGTTCCGTCCACGCACTCGGCGGCCACCCGCGCGACCAGCGTGTGCAGGTCGCGGCCCGAGAGGCCGCTGCTGTCGGCGATCACCTGCGTGTCCGGCTTCAGCGCGAAACCGGCACGTCGCAGTTCGGCGCCGAGGATGCGGGCGCGCGCCGCGGCGTCGGGCAGGCCGATGGCAATGCTGGCGGTGAAGCGCGACAGGATCGCGTCGTCCAGCAGCGCCGGGCGGTTGGTCGCGCCGATCACCAGCACCTGCCCGTGCGCGGCATGGAAGCCGTCCCATTCGGCGAGAAAGGTCTGCACCAGTTCGGCGCTGAAGCTGTCGCTGTCGGCGCTGCCGCGGCGTGCGAACACGCTTTCGCATTCGTCGATGAACAGAATCGACGGTGCGTGCTCGCGGCAGCGCTGCCAGATCGCCTGCACCTTGGGGCCGGTATGGCCGACGTGCGCGGCCTTCAGGTCGGCCACGCCCAGCGCCTCGACGTGGCAGCCGGCATGGCGTGCCAGCTTGCGCGCGATCAGGGTCTTGCCGGTGCCCGGCGGCCCGTGCAGGAGCATGCCTTTCGGCGCCGGCTGGCGTCCGGACACGAACAGGTCCATCAGTTTCAGGATCTGATCGAGCGTGGTGTCGGGCAGGGCGATGTCGGCCCAATGCCGCTGCACCGCGTCCAGGCTCTGCAGCCGCTGCTGCAGCGCGCGTTGCTGGCCGTGCGCGGCATCCCAGGCCTGCACATGCTCGTGCAGCGGGGCGATCGGGGCCGCGTCCTCCATCGCGTCCTGCGCGAGCGCCAGCGCCACCGCGTGCAGCGCCTGTGGCGCGGCCTCGGTCACGGTGGGGTCGAGGACGATGCAGGCCGCCGCATGGTCGCCGCCGGGCAGCACGATCAGGGCGAGCAGGCGTGGTTCCGCGGCGCCGTCGTGCAAGGCGAGCAGGCGTGCACCGGACAGAGCGCCGTGCGTGGCCGGCACCGTCCAACGGCCGTGCAGGGCGCGCTGCGGCCATGGCGCGCGGGTCACCGCGTACGTCGGCCCCGCATCGCGCTGCCCGGTGTCGGCCACCTGCGCCAGCGCCAGCGACGTGCGTGCGAACGCCTGCAGCGCGCGCCGTTCGGCATGGCTGTGGTGCCAGGCCAGCAACTGCGCGCCGGCTACGACCAGCAGGCTATACGCGGCCAGCGAGGGCAGCAGGCTCTGCAGCAGCAGGCCGCCATCGCCGTGCAGGCCGACCTGTCGCCACCAGTCCAGGAAGCCGCGCGTCTCGCCCAGCCAGTGTGCGCTTGTCCACGGCAGGACCAACACCAGCATGCCGATCAAGGCCGCACGCCAGCGCCAGTCCGGCAGCAATGGCCGCAGCAGCAGCGCCGGCCCCCAGGCGCGGCGGCGTTCGCGCCGCACCGCCGCCCGCGCCGCGGTCCTGGCGTGCGCCATGAAGCGGCGCCGGATCGCGGCCACCGCCTGCTCCACCGCCGGCAGATGCCGCTCCACCTCCGCCTCGGCCTGCGCCTGGCGCGTCTGCGCCTGCTGCAATTGCGTGTGCAGGCGCTGCGTCTGCTGCTGCAGCGACGGCGGGGGCGTCGGCACGGCGGCCGGGATGCCGGACATCAGCGGGGGCGGGCGCAGGTGGTCACCGCGCGCATCTTAGCCCGAGCGCCGGTGGGGCGGCGGTGGCTGGCTGCAGGTTGGATGTTGCCCGCGCTGGACACGGCAGGCAGGCGCGTGAAGCGGTTGCTGCCGTGGGAGTAGGCATCTTGGAGAAAGCTAGGGCGCGAGGCGCAGGGCGGGTCTTTAGACCATCGCGGCTTCGTTGGTCGCAGCTGAAGCCGCTCCTACGCATGGATTGCAGCTCCATGATGGCTGTTGCTGTTGCTGTTGCTGTTGCTGTTGTTGTTGCTTCGGTTGTTGCCTTTGCATTATCGGGCTCCCTTCCGAAGCGGCGGCCAGCGCGGGGAAAAACCCGAAGGGCGGCGCACATGGACGTGCGCCGTCCGCGGCAGGGGCAGGGCTCGCCGGAAAAAGGCAAAGCATTGCTTCGCCCCGGCGGGCGGGCTGGCGCCGTGAGGCGACTGCCCCGGACTTGGCTGCAAAGCAGCCAAGCCCCTTCCGCGGATCCCCGGGCTGGACGCGGACCCGGAGCGCGCAGCGCGGAGGGCGCGTAGGCAGGGCGCGCTTTCTTTTGGTTACTTTTCTTTGCGCGAGCAAAGAAAAGTAACTCGCCGCAAGGCGAAAGCTTTGCTTTTGCTGTTGTCGTTGCTGCGGCTGTTGCGTTTGGAAGCTTGAAAGCAACAGAAAAGGCTTTCGCCTGATGGCGAGCTACTTTGATCAGCCTTCGGCTACTCAGAAGCGCTTCTTAGCTTGTGCAAAGAAACGTAACCAAAGAAGCGCTCCACCACAGCCGAAGGCTGATCAAGCACACCTCGCCGTGGCTGCCGCGCCCGGGGGGCCATAAAGCAATAGCAACACCAGCCCGGGGCACGCGCAGCCCAAGCGAGACGCAGCGAGCCCCGAACTCCCGACTACGCCGAAACGCATCCCACCCTCTAGACTGCACCCATCGTCGGGGGGACTCGCCTTTGGTTTCCAGTTGGATCCTGCTGCTGGTATCGGTCGGCTATGCGGCGCTGCTGTTCGCGGTGGCGTGGTGGGGCGATCGCCGTCCGCTGTACCCGGAGCGGCCGTGGCTGCGGCCGGCGGTGTACAGCCTGGCGCTGGCCGTGTACTGCTCGTCGTGGACCTTTTACGGCGCGGTCGGCAGCGCGGTGCGCAACGGCGCCGGCTATCTGCCGATCTACCTGGGCCCGTTGCTGATGCTGCTGTTCGGCTGGCGCATCGTCGAGCGCCTGGCGCTGATCGCGCGCAGCGAGAACACCGTGTCCATCGCCGACTTCATCTCCTCGCGCTACGGCCGTTCGCGGCGCCTGGCCGCGCTGGTGGCGGTGATCGCCCTGATCGGCGTGGTGCCGTACCTGGCGCTGCAGTACAAGGCGGTGGCGATGAGCCTGCAGGTGCTCAGCGGCCAGTCCAGCGCCGGCGCGCCGTTCTACGCCGATCCCGCGCTGTACGTGGCCTTGGGCATGGCGCTGTTCGCCACGCTGTTCGGCACGCGGCAGGTCGATGCCACCGAGCACCACCACGGCATGATGCTGGCGATCGCGCTGGAGTCGGTGGTCAAGCTGCTGGCGATGGTGGCGGTGGGCGTGTTCGCCTATGTCTGGCTGTCCGCGCGCGACGGCGGCCAGGTGCTGGCGTCGACGCGCACGCTGTTCCAGAACACGCCGCCGGTGGGCTTCATCTCGCAGACCCTGCTCAGCTTCCTGGCGCTGGTGTGCCTGCCGCGGCAGTTCCACGTGGCGGTGGTGGAGTGCAGCGACATCGGCGACATCCGCAAGGCGCGCTGGCTGTTCGGCCTGTACCTGGTGCTGATCTCGGCGATGGTGGTGCCGATCGCCGCGGCCGGCATCGCGCTGTTCGGTGGCGGCGACGTGGCCGATGACAGCATTGTGCTGGCGCTGCCGCTGGCCGAAAGCCGCACCGCACTGGCGCTGGTCGCCTACGTCGGCGGCTTCTCCGCCGCCACCGGCATGGTCATCGTCTCCAGCATCGCGCTGGCGACGATGATCAGCAACGACCTGGTGATGCCGGTGCTGCTGCGCCGCCGCGGGCACCAGGCCGCCGGCGCCGACGTGGCCTCGAAGGTGCTGTGGATCCGCCGCCTGGCGATCCTGCTGCTGGCGCTGATCGCCTATGGCTACTACCGCAGCAGCAGCAACGACACCACGCTGGCCTCGTACGGGCTGATGGCCTTCGCCGCGGTGGCGCAGTTCGCGCCGGGGGTGATCGGCGGGCTGTACTGGCGTGGCGCCAGCCGCAAGGGCGTGGAGACCGGGATGGTACTGGGCTTCGCCACCTGGATCTACACGCTGTTGCTGCCGGCGCTGACCCAGGCTGGCTGGCTGGCGCCGGCCTGGTTGCTGGACGGGCCGTTCGGCATCTCCTGGCTGCGCCCGCAGCAGCTGTTCGGCATGAGCGGCTGGGACCAGCTGGCGCACGGCACGTTCTGGTCGCTGCTGGTCAACGTCGGCACGATGATGCTGGTGTCGGCGCGCTGGCGCCCGGGCCTGGACGAGCGCCTGCGCGCGGCACCGTTCCTGGAGCCGTACTCGCAGCGCCCGGCGGTGGCCGGAGACTGGCTGGGGCAGGTGCGCGTGGTCGACCTGCAGGCGCTGGCCGAACGCATGGTCGGCGAGCGTCACGCCCGTCGCGCCTTCGCCGAACAGGCGCAACTGCTTGGCCGCGAGCCGCAGCCCACCGCCGTGGCCGACCGCGTCTGGGTGCAGTTCACCGAGCGCCTGCTCGCCGCCTCGATCGGTGCGGCCTCCGCGCGCCTGGTGCTGACCAGCCTGCTGCGCGGCTCGGGCATGGACCTGGGCGAAGTGGTGGCGGTGCTCGACGAGGCCGGGCAGGAGCTGCGCTTCAACCGCGAGATCCTGTCCACCACGCTGGAGAACATCAGCGCCGGGGTCAGCGTGGTCGATCCGGCGATGCGCCTGACCGCGTGGAACCGCCGCTACCAGCAGATGTTCGGCTATCCCGACGGCATGCTCTACGTCGGCCGCCCGGTCGCCGACCTGATCCGCTACAACGCCGAGCGCGGCGAACTGGGCGGCGGCCAGGTGGAGGACCAGATCGCCCGCCGCATCGCGCACATGCGCGCCGGCACCCCGCACGTGTTCGAACGCACCCGCAGCGACGGCAAGGTGATCGAGATGCGCGGCCAGCCGCTGCCCGGCGGCGGCTACGTCACCAGCTACAACGACATCACCGACTACAAGCGCGCCGAGCAGGCGCTGCTCGAGGCCAACGAGACCCTGGAACAGCGCGTGGCCGAGCGCTCGCGCGAGGCCGAGCTGGCGCAGCAGTCCAAGACCCGCTTCCTGGCCGCGATCAGCCATGACGTGCTGCAGCCGCTCAACGCCGCGCGGCTGTTCGCCTCGGCCCTGCGCGACGCGCACCAGAACGAGGAGCAGCGGCATCTGGCCGAGCGCGTGGACGCCTCGCTGCGTGCGGCCGAGGAGCTGCTGGACGGCCTGCTCGACGTGTCGCGGCTGGATGCCGGCGGCCTGCGCCCGACCATCGAGGACGTCGATGCCGGCCTGCTGTTGCGCGAACTGGCCGCGCAGTACAGCCCGATCGCCGCCGGCCGCGGCCTGCGCCTGCACGTGTACGCGCGGCCGCTGTGGGTGCGCAGCGACCGCCGGCTGCTGCGCCGGGTGCTGCAGAATTTCCTCGCCAACGCGCTGCGCTACACCCGCCAGGGCCGCATCGTGCTGGGCATGCGCCGCCGCGGCGCGACGCTGGAACTGCAGGTCTGGGATACCGGCCCGGGCATCCCGCCGCACCACATGCAGCAGATCTTCGACGAGTTCCAGCGCTACCAGCAGCCATTCGACTGGGGCGAGCAGGGGCTGGGCCTGGGCCTGTCGATCTGCCAGCGCATCTCGCGCCTGCTCGGCCATGACCTGGATGCGCGCAGCCGCGTCGGCCACGGCAGCATGTTCTCCATCACCGTGCCGCGGGCGGCGCCGCCGCCGCAGGCGCAGCAACGCCCGCCGCGCGCCGCGGCCGCGGCCGACTCGCTGGCCGGGCTGCGCGTGCTGTGCGTGGACAACGACCAGGAAATCCTCGACGGCATGCGCGCGCTGCTCGGGCGCTGGCAGGTCGAGGTGATCTGCGCCAGCACCGTGGACGAGGCGCTGGCGCAGGCCGCGCGCGCGCCGCACGTGATGCTGGTCGACTACCACCTGCACGACCGGCTCGACGGCCTGGAGACCCTGGATGCGTTACGCGAGGCGATGCCCGGGCCGGTGGCCGGCGCGTTGCTCACCGCCGACGGCCGCGACGAACTGAAACTGCAGGCGCGCGAGCGCGGCTACCGGCTGCTGACCAAACCGGTCAAGCCGGCCTCGTTGCGCGCCTTCCTCACCGCCTACCACGATCCGATCTAGGAACCGTCGCGCGTCTTTGTAACGGCAATGTATGCACTCTGTGGCGGCCGCCGGCGCGGCCGGCGTGGCGCACGGCGCGGGCGGGCGGCTAAGGTGGCGGACCGCCCACGACCCGCCTGCGCATGACCTCCCTGGACACCACCGCGATGCCGTCGCTCCCGGACCTGCTGGCGGCGCTGGAGGCCGGCCAGGCACAGACGCTCGAACACGGTGCCCGCGCCTACCTGCGGCAGCACCCGGACGATGTGCTGGCCAGCAGCCTGCTGGCGATGAGCCTGCAGATGCAGGGCCAGCCGGCGCCGGCCGCCGCCGTGTACCGCAGGCTGGCCGAGCGCGAACCGCACGAGGTCGCGCACTGGAACAACCTCGGCACGGCGTTGCGCGAAGCCGGCGAACCCGGCCCGGCAGGCGAGGCCTATCTGCGCGCCTGCGCGCTGGCGCCGGACGATCCGCTGCCGCACCACAACCTGGGCCTGCTGGCGATGGACGCCGGCGACTACGCCGCGGCCCGCGAACACCTGCTCGATGCGCACGCGCTGGCGCCGCAGGCGCCGCCGCTGTGCGTGCACGCGGCGATGGCCTGCCACGAATGCGGCGACTTCCAGCGCGTGCAGGCGCTGATCGCCGGCTGGCGGCAGTGGCCGCCGCTGGACCCGGACACCACCGTGGAGCTGGCTTGGCTGTTGTCGCAGGGCGGCGAGACCGATGCGGCCTGCGGGCTGTTGCGCGCCTGCGCCGAGGGGCCGATGGCGCAGCCGGCCCGGGCCTGGTCGCGGTTGGTGCTGGTGCTCGAACGCGCCAACCGCTTGCCGCAGGCGCGGGAGGCCGCCGCGCAGCTGCCGCCGCCGGAGCGGATCGACGACCCCGACGTGCGCCAGGACGCCAGCAATGCGCTGGCGGTGCTGGCCATGCGCGATGGCCACTGGCCGCAGGCGCATGCGCTGCTGCGCGGGCTGCTGGCCACCGGCAGCGCGGTGGACCGGCGCAAGCAGAGCAACCTGTTCTTCGCCCTGGCGCGGGTCTGCGATCGCCTGGGCCTGTACGACCAAGCGCTGGACGCCTGCGCGCAGGGCCATGCCGGCCAGGTCGAGGGCCTGGCCGCACTGGTGCCGGAACTGGCGGCGGCGGATGCGCCGCCGCTGCCGGTCGCACGGCATCGCTGGGATCCGGCGCGCCATGCCGCGGCGCGGCCGGTGACGGCGCCGGCCATGCTGGATTCGCCGATCTTCGTGGTCGGCTTCCCGCGCTCGGGCACCACCTTGCTGGAGCAGATGCTCGACGCCCACCCGCAACTGGTGGCGATGGACGAGCGGCCGTTCCTGCAGGGGCTGGCCGATCGCCTGGAGGCGCGCGGCGTGGCCTGGCCGGACGGACTGGGCGAGCTCGACGATGCCGCCTGCGACGCGCTGCGCGCCGAGTACTGGCAGGCGGTGCGCGGGGTGGTGCAACTGCAGCCGGGCCAGCGCCTGATCGACAAGAACCCGCTGAACCTGCTGCGCCTGCCGCTGATCCGGCGCCTGTTCCCGGAGGCGCCGGTGATCCTGGCGCTGCGCCATCCCTGCGACGTGTTGCTGAGCTGCTACATGCAGGCGTTCCGCTCGCCGGCCTTCGCCCTGCTATGCGCCAGCCTGCCACGGCTGGCCCGCGGCTATGCCGACGCGATGGACTTCTGGCTGTATCACGCCGCCCTGCTGCAGCCGCGCACGCTGGAGTTGCGCTACGAGGACCTGGTCGCCGACCCGCAGGCGCAGGTGGCGCGCCTGGGGCAGTTCCTGCAACTGCCGCAACCGGAGCAACTGCTGGAGTACCAGCGGCATGCACAAGGCAAGGGCTTCATCAGCACGCCGAGCTATGCGCAGGTGGTGGAAGGCATCAACCGCAAGGCCCTGGACCGCTGGCACGCCTACCGGGACGCCTTCGCGCCGGTGCTGCCGGTGCTGCAACCGTTCCTGGATCGCTGGGACTACGCCGGCGGTTGAGTCGCGTGCGCTTGTCTGAACCGTTCCCGTCTGCCGGTTGAACGGCAAAAACGCAGTGCGCGTTGCACCCGGTTGTAGCGGCGTTTTTGTCAGCCGCTGGCGCACGCCGGCACACCGAAACAACACCCTTCTTATAAAAAACTAACAA
This sequence comes from Xanthomonas indica, assembly GCF_040529045.1. NCBI lineage: Bacteria > Pseudomonadati > Pseudomonadota > Gammaproteobacteria > Lysobacterales > Lysobacteraceae > Xanthomonas > Xanthomonas indica. The sequence goes on from NZ_CP131914.1 coordinate 830,643, forward strand.
GTGCCTGACGGTCCCGTAATGGACCGCTGGCCCGAGGCATCCATTTCACCCGCCGCGCCTTCGGTGCGTTCGGGACGTTCGCGCGCGGCGCACAGTGCCGGCGCTTGTCGCACATCACACGAGGTCTTCCCGATGTCCGTAGCAAAGAACAGACTCGCTCACGCCGTTTGCCTGGCCATGGCGACGCTTCCCGCCACGCTCTACGCGCAGAGCGCTGCACCGGCGGCGTCCGCGTCCGGCGATGCGCCGGTGACCCTGGACAAGCTGACCGTCACCGGTTCGCTGGTGCGTCGCGTGGATGTGGAGACCGCCAGCCCGGTCGCCGTGGTCGATCGCCAGCAGATCCAGCAGAGCGGCAAGCAGACCCTGGGCGACCTGTTGCAGGCGCTGCCCGGCATCGCCGGCGCCGCGACCAACCCGCAGGTCAACAATGGCGGCGGCGACGGCGCCTCGACCATCTCGCTGCGCGGCCTTGGCGACCAGCGCACGCTGATCCTGATCGACGGCCACCGCATCCAGAACAACGACGTCAACTCGATCCCGGCCAACATGATCGACCATGTCGAAGTGCTGAAGGTCGGCGCCTCGGCGATGTACGGCTCCGACGCGATCGGCGGCGTGGTCAACTTCATCCTGCGCAAGAACTTCGAAGGCGGCGAAGTCTCCGCCAACTACGGCCAGACCAGCCGCGGCGACGGCGCGCGCCAGGGCGGCAGCTTCACCTTCGGCAAGACCTGGGACCGCGGCAACGTCGTGGTCGGCCTGGACTACAACAAGCAGAAGGACGTCTCCAGCGCCAACCGCGCGTTCTCCAAGTACGCGATGTACCTGTCCAGCGGCAGCGTCTACAAGGGCGGTTCCAGCCGCACGCCCAGCGGCTACTACAAGCTGCCGGCGGCGACCCTGGCGGCCAACGGCTGCAGCGCCAACGGCGCGCTGACCAGCAACGGCAGCGGCGGCTACAAGTGCTACAGCGCCTCGGCCGACGCCTACAACTACCAGGCGGAGAACCTGCTGCTGACCCCGCAGCAGCGCGTCGGCGGCTTCGTGCTCGGCAGCTTCAACATCACCGACTCCATGCAGGCGTACGTCAACGCCTACCACAACCACACCATGTCGAACTTCGCGATCGCGCCGCTGCCGTTCGACGCGCAGAACGACGGCATCACCATCGCCGCCAACAACCCGTACAACCCGTTCGGCGTGGAATTCGGCCCCAACGGCTACGAGTTCCGTTCGCGCTTCACCACCCTGGGCCAGCGCGAAGGCTTCTACGACACCGCCACCGACCAGGACGTGATCGGCCTGAAGGGCGGCATCGGCGACAGCAGTTGGGTGTGGGACACCAACTTCAACTACGGTCACTATCGCCAGCGCAACTGGAGCCACGGCTACGTCGACTACGCCGCGCTGCAGAGCGCGATCGACAGCGGGCAGGTCAACATCTTCGACCAGAACAACGCCAACACCATCGCCTGGCTGAAGAGCAACGAATCGATTCCGCGCCAGGAAACCACCACCATCATGCGCCAGTGGGAAGCCAGCGCCAACGGTAGCCTGTGGGAGATGCCGGCCGGCGCCGCGCAGCTGGCGGTGGGCGCGCTGTACCGCAAGGAGAGCCTGAACTCCACGGTGTCGGCCAATGCGCTGATCAACAGCGACAACACCTGCGCGGTCTCCTCCGAAGCGTGCTCCTCGCCGCTGAGCGGCAGCTTCAACGTCAAGGAGGCGTACGCCCAGCTGTTCGTGCCGGTGCTGGAGCAGTCCTCCCCGGTCGGCGCGCTCAACCTGACCCTGAGCGACCGCTACTCCGACTACAGCAGCGTGCGCTCGGGCAACAACAGCGCCTCGTTCCAGGTGGAATGGCGTCCGATCCACGACCTGATGGTGCGCGGCACCGCGGCGCAGGTGTTCCGTGCGCCGACGATCAGCGACATCTACCAGGGCCCGACCGCCGACTCGCCGAACTTCGTCGATCCGTGCATCGGCTACAGCGGCAGCGGCCACGCCAATGCCTGCGCCGGCGTGCCGGCCGGCTGGAACGGCTCGGGCCTGTCGCAGACCAACGGCATCGTGTCCGGGTCCAGCTATGTCGGTTATCAGCTCAAGCCGGAGAAGGGCACCTCCTTCGACTACGGCCTGGTCTACAGCCCCGAGTACGTGCCGGGCCTGTCGGTCAACCTCGACTGGTGGAAGGTCAAGCTCAACGACCTGATCCAGTCGATCTCCGCGCAGACCGTGGCCGACCTCTGCTACAACGACGACAACAGCCCGTACTGCAGCTACATCCACCGCTACGGCGCGGGTACCGTCAGCGCCGGCAACATCAACTACATCCAGACGCCGGTCGTGAACATCGGCAAGCTCAACACCCAGGGCATCGACCTCGGCGCCAACTACGTGCTGCCGGAGACCGCGTTCGGCAAGTTCACCGTGGCCGTGGACAGCACCTACCTGCACCGCTACGACATCGACACCGGAGACACGGTGGTGCACATGGCCGGCCGCTACAACTCGTCCTACGGCAACTACACGCACTGGCGCGCGCACGCCCAGGTCGGCTGGAAGCTGGGCAACTGGGATGCGAGCTGGACCACCCGCTGGATCGGCAAGGTGCAGGTCGGCAGTGGCGACCTGAGCCAGAACATGTCCGCCGATGCGGCGTTCAAGGGCGTGGTGCTGGACTACGGCAGCTACATGTACCACAACCTGCAGGTGGGCTACGACATGGCCGGGGCCAACCTGCGCCTGGACCTGGGCGTGGACAACCTGACCAACAAGCAGCCGCCGGTCATGTACCAGAACAACGTGTTGAACGCGAACACCGACGTGAGCACCTACGACACGCTCGGCCGCTACTACTGGATGCGGGCCACCTACCGCTTCTGAGTGGAGCCGGCGCCGCCCGCACACGCGGGCGGCGCCGGAGCGTGCGACACGGCGCGCCCCTCCGGGCGCGCCGTTCTGCTGCGGGGGCAGCATGCCGATGTGCCTGAACCACACCGACCTGCGCCACTACGTCCGCGTCTACGACGGGGCACTGGAGCCGGGCTTCTGCGCGCAACTGATCGCGCAATTCGAACACAGCGCCGCCCAGCACAGCCGCAATGGCGCCGGCCAGCGCGCCGGGCTGGACGACAGCGCCTGGACCGAACTCAACGTCACCCGTCTCGCCGATCCCGCGTTCCAGGGCTTTTTCATCGAGCAGGTGCGCGCGGCGCTGGCCCGCTACAACGCCGAGCTCGGGCTGTCCGCCGAAGTGCCGTGGCGCCCACGCCTGGCCGACCTGCGGATCAAGCGCTACCGCGCCGATGCCGGCGAACGCTTCCAGCCGCACTTCGACGCCTGCGACGCGGAGACCGGCCGCTACCTGGTGTTCCTGTGGTACCTCAACGACGTGGCCGAGGGCGGGCATACCCGCTTCCTCGACCTGGACCTGGAGGTCGCCCCGCGCGCCGGGCGCCTGCTGGTGTTCCCGCCGTACTGGATGTTCCTGCACGCCGGCCTGCCGCCGCGCAGCGGCGACAAGTACATCCTGTCCACCTATCTCGAATTCACCGCCAAGCCGGCCTGACCCAGGACGCCGTCAATGCGGGATGGGCACGCACGTCACCGCACATCCCCACTCCCGAATCCCGAATCCCGGCCGCACCAGCGCCCCGTCGATCAACCTGCACCATGCAGATGCTCGAACAGGATGGTGCTGCCGATCGCGATCAGCAGCGCGCCGCCGACGATCTCGGCGCGCTTGCCGGCGAGCGTGCCGAGCGCGCGGCCGAGCATGATGCCCAGGGTGACCATGGTCAGCGTGCACAGGCCGATGATCGCCGCGACCTCGACGATGTTCACGTCGAGGAAGGCCAGGCCGACGCCGACCGCCATCGCGTCGATGCTGGTGGCAAAGCCGGTGGCGGCCAGGTTCCAGAAGCCGTGGCGCTTGGGCGCGGCGTCCTCGGGCGCGTCGGTCTCCGGCTTGAGGCCGGCGACGATCATGTGCACGCCCAGCGCGCCGAGCAGGCCGAAGGCGATCCAGTGGTCGAAGGCGACCACGTACTTGGCCGCGGCCTGGCCCAGCGCCCAGCCCAGCGCCGGGGTCAGCGCCTCGATGCAGCCGAAGATCAGGCCGGCGCGCAGCGCATCGGCCCAGCGCGGCCGCTGCATCGCCGCGCCCTTGCCGACCGCCGCGGCGAAGGCGTCGGTCGACATGGCGATGCCGAGCAGCAGAATCGAAAGAAACGACATGGGGAACCGTACCGGGACAGGCGACAACGACGAGCGCGCGCGCCCGGCCGTCGCCTTGCGCACTCGCCGCTGGTCTCGCCAACCGAACTGGCTGCCCGTACCACGGCGCATCGGCCGAGTCTGTTGATACGGGCGCTGTCCGCACCGGGCGGACAGCAGGCTACTCCCCAAGGGGACGCGCAGTCTAACAGTCGCCAACTGCAGCGAACATCCCTGGAACGCACGCGAACCTGCAGCTTCTCTTCTTAGCATCGGCTATAGCGGCACGTGCTGGCGGGCGTCCCGTGCGGGACGTCGCGGCGGCCAGGTGCGGCGGCGATCGTGCGGCGCGCTGGATGTTGTCGCTGCGTCCTGTACACGCCTGTCGTGCACGCCCGTCGCTGCGGGCGACCGTCGCTTCTGCGCTGTCGGCATTCGTGCGCTGCGTGCCGGCGCCCACACCGCGCGCTGCGCTGCAGCGTGTTGCCGCCGCCGCGGCGCGACTACACTGGCCACGCTTCAGGTGCCTGGTCGTCGCAAGATGCGCCGGGTGAAACGGGAAGCCGGTCCGATGCCGGCGCTGCCCCCGCAACGGTAGGCGAGAACACCCGACAACAGACCACTGCGCAAGCGGGAAGGTGTCGGGGTAATGCGATCGCGCATTGCTCGCAAGCCCGGAGACCGGCCTGACGCGGACGTCCTGCGACGTTCTTTCTCGGGTGTTGCGGTGGGCAACCTGACGAGCCGAACGACGTCGGGGCCCTGCGCCGCGCGTTCGCTTGTCCTGTCCATCGCCGCCCGCCCGGTGGTGATGCGATGAGGAGACAGGACCCGTGAACCAGATGACCCGGACCCGCGCCGAGGTGGCGACCGTCAAGCTCTTGATCGACGGCGCGTTCGTCGAATCCAGCAGCAGCCAATGGCGCGAGGTGGTCGATCCGGCGACCCAGGACGTGCTCGCACGCGTGCCCTTCGCCACCGTCGCGGAAGTCGACGCCGCCGTGGCCGCCGCGCAACGCGCGTTCGCCAGCTGGCGCAAGACGCCGATCGGCGTCCGCGCGCGGATCTTCCTCACCTACCAGCAGCTGATCCGGGCGCACATGGGCGAGCTGGCGGCGATCCTCACCCGCGAGCAGGGCAAGACCCTGGCCGACGCGGAAGGCGATGTCTTCCGCGGCCTGGAAGTGGTGGAACAGGCCGCGGCGATCGGCAACCTGCAACTGGGCGAACTGGCCAACAACGTCGCCAACGGCGTGGATACCTACACGCTGCTGCAGCCGCTGGGCGTGTGCGCCGGCATCACCCCGTTCAATTTCCCGGCGATGATTCCGCTGTGGATGTTCCCGATGGCCATCGCCACCGGCAACACCTTCGTGCTCAAGCCGTCCGAGCAGGATCCGCTGGTGACCATGCGGCTGGTCGAACTGGCCTTGCAGGCGGGCGTGCCCAAGGGCGTGCTGAACGTCGTCCATGGCGGCGCCGAGGTGGTCGATGCACTGTGCGACCACGCCGACATCAAGGCGCTGTCGTTCGTCGGCTCCACCAAGGTCGGCACCCACGTGTACCAGCGCGCGGCGCTGGCCGGCAAACGCGTGCAATGCATGATGGGCGCCAAGAACCACGCGGTGGTGTTGCCGGATGCGCCGCGCGCGCAGACCCTCGACGCGCTGGTGGGCGCGGCCTTCGGCGCCGCCGGCCAGCGTTGCATGGCAGCCTCGACGGTGGTGCTGGTCGGCGAGGCGCAGCAGTGGATTCCCGACCTGGTGGCCAGGGCGCAGACACTGAAGGTCAACGCCGGCAGCGAACCCGGCACCGACCTGGGCCCGGTGATCTCGCGCAGCGCGCGCGAGCGCATCGAAGCGTTGATCGCCGCCGGCATCGCCGAGGGCGCGACGCTGGAACTGGACGGGCGCAACCCGACGGTGCCCGGTTTCGCGCACGGCAACTTCGTCGGCCCGACGATCTTCTCCGGGGTCGCACCGGGCATGCGCATCTACGACGAAGAGATCTTCGGCCCGGTGCTGGTGATCCTGGAGGCGGCCACGCTGGAGGACGCGATCGCCCTGGTCAACGCCAATCCGAACGGCAACGGCACGGCGCTGTTCACCCAATCCGGCGCCGCCGCACGCAGGTTCCAGGAGGAGATCGACGTCGGCCAGGTCGGCATCAACGTGCCGATCCCGGTGCCGGTGCCGCTGTTCTCCTTCACCGGGTCGCGCGCCTCCAAGCTCGGCGACCTCGGCCCCTACGGCAAGCAGGCGGTGCAGTTCTACACGCAGACCAAGACCGTCACCGCGCGCTGGTTCGACGACGCCGGCGCCGGCCAGGGCGTCAACACCACGATCCGCCTGTCGTGATGGCCACGGCGATGCAGTGGCCGCTGGAGCAGCCGGCCGATGCCGGCCTGGACGAGGCGCAGCGCGCCTATCGCGAGGCCGCGCGCGGCTTCGCCCAGGCCGAACTGGCGCCGCACGCGGCGCGCTGGGATGCGGACGGGATCTTCCCGCGCGAGGCGATCGGCCGGGCCGGCGAACTCGGTTTCTGCGGCCTGTACGTGGACGAGGACGCCGGCGGCAGCGGACTGTCGCGCCTGGATGCGGCGATCGTGTTCGAGGAACTGGCCGCGGTCGATCCGTCCACCGCCGCCTTCATCAGCATCCACAACATGGCCACCTGGATGCTGACCCGTTTCGCCACGCCGGCGGTGCGCAAGGACTGGGGCGCGGCGCTGGCCAGCGGCCGCAAGCTGGCCTCGTACTGCCTGACCGAACCCGGCGCGGGGTCCGACGCGGCCGCGCTGAAGACCCGCGCGGTGCGCGATGGCGACGGCTACCGCATCGACGGCAGCAAGGCCTTCATTTCCGGCGCCGGCGCGACCGACCTGCTGGTGGTGATGGCGCGCACCGGCGAGGACGGCGCGCGCGGCATCAGCGCCTTCGCGGTGCCGGCCGATGCGGCGGGAATCGGCTACGGGCGCAACGAGGACAAGCTGGGCTGGCACAGCCAGCCGACCCGCGCGGTGAGCTTCGACGGCGTGCGCGTGCCGCTGGCGCATCGCCTGGGCGAGGAGGGCGAGGGCTTCCGCATCGCGATGCGCGGCCTCGACGGCGGCCGCCTCAACATCGCCGCGTGCTCGCTGGGCGCGGGGCAGGGCGCGCTGGACGCGGCGCGGCGCTATCTGGGCGAGCGTCGCCAGTTCGGCAAGAAGCTCGCCGAGTTCCAGGCCCTGCAGTTCACCCTGGCCGACATGGCCACGCAACTGGTCGCTGCGCGGCAGATGGTGCACACCGCTGCGCGCAAGCTCGATGCCGGCGCCCGCGATGCGACGGTGTGGTGCGCGATGGCCAAGCGCTTCGCCACCGATGCGGGCTTTTCGATCTGCAACGACGCGCTGCAGCTGCATGGCGGTTACGGCTACATCCGCGAGTATCCGGTCGAACGCCTGCTGCGCGACAGCCGCGTGCACCAGATCCTGGAGGGCACCAACGAAATCATGCGCGTGATCGTCGCGCGCCACCTGCTGAACACCGAAGAGGAATTGCGATGAGCGTTGCCGACACCTCCTACCGCAACCGGGACTGGACCGGGCTGGGCCTGCAGATCGACGGCCACACCGCCGTGGTCACCCTGTCCAATCCGCCGGCCAACACCTGGACCGTGCAGAGCCTGCGCGCGCTAGGCGAGCTGGTCGGCGCGCTGGACGCGGATCGCGAGATCTATGCCCTGGTACTGGTCGGTGCCGGCGAGAAGTTCTTCAGCGCCGGTGCCGACCTCAACCAGTTCGCCGACGGCGACAAGGCGCTGGCGCGCGAGGCGGCGCGGCGTTTCGGCGAGGCCTTCGAGGCGCTGAGCGGATTCCGCGGCGTCAGCATCGCCGCGATCAACGGCTATGCGATGGGCGGCGGACTCGAAGCGGCCTTGGCCTGCGACCTGCGCATTGCCGAGGCGCAGGCGCAGATGGCCCTGCCCGAGGCGACGGTGGGCCTGCTGCCCTGCGCCGGCGGCACCCAGCACCTGCCGCGGCTGGTCGGCGAGGGTTGGGCCAAGCGCATGATCCTGCTCGGCGAACGCGTCGATGCCGAGACCGCGCTGCGGATCGGCCTGGTCGAAGAGGTGGTGCCGACCGGGCAGGCGCTGGCGCGCGCGCTGGAGTGGGCGGCCAAGGCGGCGCGGCAGAGTCCGATCAGCGTGGCCGCGGCCAAGCGCCTGGTGCAGGCGACCCGCACGCAGTCGCATGCGAGCGCATTGGTCAGCGAACGCGAGGCGTTCGTGGACCTGTTCGACAGCGCCGACCAGGCCGAGGGCGTCAATGCCTTCCTCGGCAAGCGCGCCCCTGTATGGAGCAACGCGTGAGCGCCTCCGCTGCCGACGATGCCGCGGTGCTGTTCGAGATGCGGGCCGCGGGCGATGGCCGTCGCATCGGGATCGCCACGCTCAATGCGCCGCGCACCCTCAACGGGCTGTCGCTGGAGATGGCGCGCCTGCTGGATGCGCAACTGACGCAATGGGCGCAGGACCCGACGCTGGCGCTGGTGGTGCTGCAGGGCGCGGGCGAGAAGGCGTTCTGCGCCGGCGGCGACCTCCATGGCCTGTATCGCGGGATGCGTGAGCGTGTCGCGCACGGCACTACCACGCCGGCGGACCCGCGCGGCGATGCGCACGCCGAGGCCTTCTTCGAAACCGAGTACCGCCTCGACTACCGCATCCACACCTTCCCCAAGCCGGTGCTGTGCTGGGGCCACGGCATCGTGATGGGCGGCGGGATCGGGCTGATGGCGGGCGCCAGCCACCGCGTGGTCGGCGAACGGTCCCGGCTCGCCTTCCCCGAGATCAGCATCGGCCTGTTCCCCGACGTCGGCGGCAGCTGGCTGCTGTCGCGGGTGCCGGCGCAGGCGGGCCTGTTCCTGGCGCTGACCGGCGCGCCGCTCGGTGCCGGCGATGCGATCTACGCTGGCATGGCCGATGTGCACGTGCCGGAGGCCGCGCGCGCGGCGGTGCTGGCCGCCCTGCAGGAGACGCCTTGGCCGGCCGCTGCGCAGGACACGGCGCGCGCGCTGGACGCGCTGCTGGCCCGCTTCGCCACGCCGGCGCCGGCCGGTCCGTTGCAGCGGCACGCCGCGGCGATCGCCGATGCCTGCGCGCATCCCACGCTGGACGCGGTGGTGGCGGCGATCGCCGGCCTCGATGCCGCCGACCCATGGATCGCGACGGCACAGGCCACGCTGGCCGCCGGCGCGCCGGGCTCGGCACGGCTGGCCTTCGAACTGCAGCGGCGCGCCGCATCGCTGTCCTTGGCCGAGGTGTTCCGCCAGGAGTACACCGTGGCCCTGCACTGCACCGCGCATGGCGACTTCGCCGAAGGCATCCGCGCGTTGCTGATCGACAAGGACCGCGCCCCGCGCTGGCAGCCGGCCACCCTCGACGCCGCGTCCGCGGCGTGGGCGCGCGACTTCTTCCATGCGCCCTGGCCGGCGCAGGCCCACCCCCTGGCCGATCTCGGCCGTCACACGGAGACCCGCGCATGAGCCGGATCGCCTTCATCGGCCTGGGCAACATGGGCGGCCCGATGGCCGTCAACCTGGTCAGGGCCGGGCACGTGGTGCGCGTGTTCGACCTCAACCCCGCCGCCCTCGCGGCCGCCGCCGCCGCCGGCGCGCACGCCGCCGACAGTGCGGTGGCCGCGGTCGCCGAGGCCGAGGTGGTGATCTCGATGCTGCCGGCCAGCCGCCACGTCGAAGCCCTGTTCCTCGGTACGGAGGGACTGCTCGCGCACATTCCCGCGGGCGCCCTGCTCATCGACAGCAGCACGATTGCGCCCGCCTCGGCGCGCACGCTGGCCGCCGCGGCAGTGGCGCGTGGCCTGCAGCCGCTGGATGCGCCGGTGTCCGGCGGTACCGCCGGCGCCGCCGCGGGCACCTTGACCTTCATCGTCGGCGGCGCGGCCGCCACCCTGGAGCGCGCGCGCCCAGTGCTGGAGGCGATGGGCCGCAACATCTTCCACATGGGCGAGGCCGGTGCCGGGCAGGTCGCCAAGCTCTGCAACAACATGGCGCTGGGGGTGATCATGGCCGCGACCGCCGAAGCGCTGGCGCTGGGCGCGGCGCATGGCCTGGATCCGGCGGCGCTGTCGCGGATGATGGCGGTCAGCACCGGCCGCAGCTGGGCCACCGAGGTCTGCAACCCATGGCCGGGCGTGCTGGACCAGGCGCCGGCCTCGCGCGGCTACCGCGGCGGCTTCGGCAGCGACCTGATGCTCAAGGACCTGGGCCTGGCGGCGGAAGCGGCGATGGCCACCGGCGCGGCGATCCCGCTCGGCGAACTGGCGCGCAACCTGTACGCGCTGAACCGCCGCCAGGGCCGCGGCGCCCTGGATTTCTCCAGCGTCGTCCAGCTGCTCGCGGAGGCGCCATGAGCACTGTCCGCGAGCGCCTGACCCTGCCCGGCGGCAGTGGACGCCTGCTGCTGCACTCGTGCTGCGCGCCGTGCTCGGGCGAGCTGATGGAATCGTTCGTGGAGTCCGGCATCGACTACACGGTGTTCTTCTACAACCCCAACATCCACCCGGCCAGGGAATACGAGCTGCGCAAGCAGGAGAACATCCGCTTCGCCGAGCAACATGGCGTGCCCTTCGTCGATGCCGACTACGACACCGACAATTGGTTCGCGCGTGCCCGGGGCATGGAGAACGCCCCCGAGCGCGGCATCCGCTGCACCATGTGCTTCGACATGCGCTTCGAGCGCACTGCGCTGTATGCGCACGAGCACGGCTATGCGGTGATGACCAGTTCGCTGGGCATTTCGCGCTGGAAGGACATGCGCCAGATCACCGACAGCGGCATCCGCGCGGCCGCACCGTACCCGGACCTGACCTACTGGGACTACAACTGGCGCAAGCACGGCGGCGCCGCGCGCATGGTCGAGATCAGCAAGCGCGAGCGCTTCTACCAGCAGGAGTACTGCGGTTGCGTGTATTCGCTGCGCGACACCAATCGCCACCGCCGCGCGCAGGGCCGCGAGCGGATCAAGCTCGGCGTGCTGTTCTATGGCGACGACGAGGGCAAGCCGTCGGACTGAGCCTCGCCTGCAGGCCGGACACCGGCGCGGGACCGCGATGCGGCGCGCCACGTGCACCTTGGCGCGCGGGAGGGCGGAGCGGTAGACGCAAACCGGGGCCGCGCGAGCGCTGCCGGCTCAGTCCTCTTCCGGCGGCAGCACGATGGCGTCGCTGTCGATGGCCAGCTTGCCGGCCAGCAGCACCGCCTGGGTGCGGTTGGTGACGCCGAGCTTGCGCAGGATCGCGGTGACGTGCGCCTTGATCGTGGCCTCGGACACGCCCAGGTCGTAGGCGATCTGCTTGTTGAGGCTGCCGGCGCCGAGCATCTGCAGCACGCGGAACTGCTGCGGGGTCAGTTCGCGCAGGCGCTGGCCGACCTCGCGCTCGGCGCGGTCGGTGGGCGGCACGTTGTGCGCTTCCGGCGGCGCCCAGTGTTCGCCGTCCAGCACCGTGCCCAGGGCCAGGCCGATGGTGTCCGAATCGGCCGACTTGGGAATGAAGCCGAACGCGCCGTGGTCCAGCGCGCGCCGCATCACCGTCGGCTCCTCGCGCGCGGACACCACCACCACCGGCAACTGCGGATGCAGCGCGCGCATGTGCACCAGCGCGCTGAAGCCCTGCGCGCCGGGCATGTTGAGATCCATCAGCAGCAGATCGGCATCGGCATGGCGCTCGGCCAGCGCGTACAGCGTCTCGACACTGTCGGCCTCGTACAACTGCACCCCGGGCATCACCCGCTGCACCGCCCCGCGCAGCGCCTCGCGGAACAGGGGATGGTCGTCGGCGATCAGCAGGGTGGGCATTTGGAAGGCCGGGAGTGGGGAACCGGGAATGGGGAATGGCAACGGCAAAAGCAACGGCAAAAGCAACGCGTCGGGCGCCTGCGTGAATGAAGCGACGGGGAATGGCTTTTTCCATTCCCCATTCTCGATTCCCCATTCCCGGCGCGCGTAGCGCGCTAGCGCGCGAGCCGTTCGTTCACCAACGAATCCACCACCGACGGATCGGCCAGGGTCGAGGTGTCGCCGAGTTGGTCGGGGGCGTTCTCGGCGATCTTGCGCAGGATGCGGCGCATGATCTTGCCCGAGCGGGTCTTGGGCAGGCCGGGCGCCCACTGCAGGTGGTCGGGGGCGGCGATCGGGCCGATCTCCTTGCGCACCCAGGCCACCAGTTCCTTGTGCAGGGCCTCGCTCGGCTGTTCTTCGGCGACCAGGGTCACGTAGGCGTAGATGCCCTGGCCCTTGATGTCGTGCGGGAAGCCGACTACCGCCGCCTCGGCGACCTTGGGGTGGGCCACCAGCGCGCTCTCCACCTCGGCGGTGCCGATGCGATGGCCGGAGACGTTGATGACGTCGTCGACGCGGCCGGTGATCCAGTAGTAGCCGTCGGCATCGCGGCGGCAGCCGTCGCCGGTGAAGTAGCTGCCGGGGTAGGTGCGGAAGTAAGTGTCGATGAAGCGCTGGTGGTCGCCGTAGACGGTGCGCATCTGCCCCGGCCAGGAATCGCGCAGCACCAGATTGCCCTCGGTGGCGCCTTCCAGGATCTCGCCGTCGGCGCTGACCAGCGCCGGCTGCACGCCGAAGAACGGCAGCGTGGCCGAGCCGGGCTTGAGGTCGATGGCGCCGGCCAGCGGGGTGATCAGGATGCCGCCGGTCTCGGTCTGCCACCAGGTGTCCACGATCGGGCAGCGGCCATCGCCGACCACGTCGTAGTACCAGCGCCAGGCTTCGGGATTGATCGGCTCGCCGACGCTGCCGAGCAGGCGCAGACTCGTGCGCGCGGTCTTCTTCACCGGCGCCTCGCCCTCGCGCATCAGCGCGCGGATCGCGGTCGGGGCGGTGTAGAAGATCGTCACCTGGTGCTTGTCGATGACCTCCCAGAAGCGCGACACGCTCGGGTAGTTGGGCACGCCCTCGAACATCAGCGCGGTGGCGCCGTTGGCCAGCGGCCCGTAGACGATGTAGCTGTGGCCGGTGACCCAGCCGACGTCGGCGGTGCACCAGTAGATGTCGTCCTCGCGCAGGTCGAACACGGTCTCGTGGGTGTAGGCCGCGTACAGCAAGTAGCCGGCGGTGGTATGCAGCACGCCCTTGGGCTTGCCGGTGGAACCGGAGGTGTAGAGGATGAACAGCGGGTCCTCGGCGTTCATGCGCTCGGGTTCGCATTCGGCCGGCTGGCTGTCGACCACGTCGTGGAACCAGCGGTCGCGCGGGGCCTGCATGTCCACCGCGCCGCCGGTGTGGCGCACCACCAGCACGGTTTCCACGCTGGTGGTGCCGGGCAGCTTCAGCGCCGCGTCCACGTTGGCCTTGAGCGGGATCTTCTTGCCCCCGCGCAGGCCTTCGTCGGCGGTGATGATCAGCTTGCTGCCGCAGTCGATCACCCGGTCGGCGATCGAGTTGGGCGCAAAGCCGCCGAACACCACCGAGTGGATCGCGCCGATGCGCGCGCAGGCCAGCATTGCCACTGCCGCGTCGGGGATCATCGGCAGGTAGATGGTGACGCGGTCGCCCTTCTGCACGCCCAGTGCGCGCAGCGCGTTGCCGAGCCGGCACACGCGCTCGTACAGCTCGCGATAGGTGACGCGGTAGGACGGCGCGTCCGGGCTATCCGGCTCGAACAGCAGCGCGGTCTTGTCGCCGCGGGTGGCCAGTTGCCGGTCCAGGCAGTTGACGCTGGCGTTGAGTTCGCCGTCGTCGAACCAGCGGATGTGGAAGTCGTCCAGGGCGAAGCTGACGTCCTTGATGCGGGTCGGCTTCTTGAACCAGTCCAGGCGCTCGGCCACCTTGCCCCAGAACGCCTCCGGCTGTTCCACCGATGCCTTGTACTGGGTCTGGTACTGGGTCTTGTCGACCCGCGCACGGGCGGCGAACTGCGGATCGACGGGATAGAGATCGGCCATGGTTCCCTCTGCAATGAACGGGGCGCCGCATGCGGCGGCGCGTCAACGCGCAGTGTGCCGCATCCGGCGTCAGGCGCACACGCGTCGGGCCTTAGACGATGGTCGTAACTCAGCCGACGTTCGACTAATGGCCAATAGGCGCGGCCGGCGCGCTCGCGCACGCTGGGCTACGGCCGTGCGCATGCGTGCGGCCATCCATTATTCGGGAGGGAGTAATGAGCAACCGCATCGCATCCTTGGCGCGCCGCCCGTTGGCGGCCGCGCTCTTGGTGGCCCTGGTCGCGCCTGGCGCGGCCTTCGCCCAAGGCAAACCCTCGGCGCGCGAACAGGCGCTGGAGACCCGCGTGGCCGAGCTGGAGCGGCAGGTGCAGCAACTGCTGTCCGCGCAGCAACAGCAACAGGGGCAGATCACGCAGACCCAGACCGAGGTCGCCGCGGTCCGCTCCAGCCAGGCCGCGCCGCCGCCGGCACCCCCGGCACCGCCGGCCGGCAAGGCGCCGATCCAGGTCACCACCATCACCCCGGGCGCGGCGCCCGGCACCACGTTCAAGGTCGGCGGCTTCATCAAGGCCGACTTCCTGGCCACCCGCACCGGCGACGGCCAACTCGCCGACGATGCCACCGGCCGCGCGCTGTACCTGCCCGGGCAGACCCCGGTGGGCGGCGCCAAGTCCGGCACCGACTACAACGCCCACGCCAAGTTCTCGCGGATCAACTTCGGCGTGGACAGCGTCACCGAGGGCGGCAACAAGGCCGGCGCGCTGGTGGAACTGGACTTCTTCGGCAACGCGCTGGGCACCCAGACCGCCACCAACACCTACGGCGCCACCCTGCGCCACGCCTACATGTACTGGAACCACTGGCTGGCCGGCCAGACCTGGTCCAACTTCATGGACCCGGCGGCGCTGCCGGAAGCGGCCGATTTCATCGGCCCCACCGACGGCGTGGTGTTTGTGCGCCAGGCGCAGCTGCGCTATACCAACGGCGGCTTCAGCATCGCCCTGGAGAACCCGGAAACCACCCTGTACACGCGCAGCGCGGCCGGCGTGGTCAGCACCGCCAGCTCCGACCGTGGCGCGCTGCCGGACCTGACCGTGCGCTACGGCTGGAAGGGCGACTGGGGCAGCTTCGGCGTCGCCGGCGTGGTCGGCCAGCAGAAGGTCGACAACCGCGCCACCGGCGCCGACGCCAGCAAGGCCTCCGGCGGCCTGACCCTGGGCGGCAAGTGGGTGGCCAGCGACAGCGACAGCCTGTTCTACCAGCTCACCGGCGGCGAAGGCATCGGCCGCTACATCGGCCTGGGCATCGCCCAGAACGCGGTGTACGACGCGGCCGATCGCGACCTGGACACGGTCGGGGTGGTCGCCGGCTACGTCGGCTGGCGGCATGCGTTCTCGCCCAAGCTGCGCACCAACCTGATCTACGCGCGCAGCGACTACGACAACGACACCGCGCGCACCGGCCTGGGCGTGACCAAAAGCGTGCAGAGCATCCGCGGCAACGTCTTCTATTCGCCGTTGCCCAAGGTCGATATCGGCGCCGAGCTGATGTACGGCAAGCGCGAGATCGAAAGCGGCGCCAAGGGCGACATCACCCGCCTGCAGTTCACCACCAAGTACAGCTTCTGATCCGCGCTGCGGTCACTACCCCGGAGGCACCACATGACCCTCTCCAACGACGCGCTGATCGCCAAGATCGACGCCAATCCGAAGTACCACGCGCTCAAGCGCCAGCGCAACGCGCTGGGCTGGACGCTGACCATCCTGATGCTGCTGGCCTACTTCGGCTTCATCGGCCTGATCGCCTTCGACAAGGCGTTCCTGGCCCAGCCGATGGGCAGCGGCGTCACCACCATCGGCATTCCGATCGCGATCGGGGTGATGGTCTTCACCATCGCCATCACCGCCATCTACGTGCGTCGCGCCAACACCGTGTACGACCAGCTGACCGCCGACATCCTCGAGGACGCCCGCCAATGAGCAAGCACCTGCGCTTCCTTCTGCTGCTGCTGGCCGCGCTGCTGCCGGCCGGCGCGGCCCTGGCCGCCGGCGGCGATGTCGGCCAGACCGACAAGCAGCCGACCAACTGGGTGGCGATCGGGATGTTCGCCTTCTTCGTCGCCGGCACCCTGTGGATCACCAAGTGGGCGGCGAAGAAGACCCGCTCGGCGTCCGATTTCTACACCGCCGGCGGCGGCATCACCGGCTTCCAGAACGGCCTGGCGATCGCCGGCGACTACATGTCGGCGGCCTCGTTCCTGGGCATCACCGCGGCGGTGATGACCAATGGCTACGACGG